>JBGGME010000393.1:0-16620 GCA_041288195.1 Hyphomicrobiaceae bacterium | reverse complement strand
CGCGCGTTCGAATCGACCACAGAGATTTTGCGCCCAGCTGCGGAAGGAAGTGGCGGCGGATCAGCCGATCGTACTCGGCGATGGTGCGCTCGCGTGCAGCATGGGTTTGTAGGAACGTGCCCACAGCGCGTGCGAGCGTCGTGGATGGGAATTCGTCCTGCGCCGAGCTGAAGATGAGGGCTCCGGCCTTGCGCCGCGCGTCCTGAAGAGAAAGGGCCGGGTATTTGCCGATCGTGGTCTTCTTGCGGGCCTGGCCGCGGATGACTATGAACACCTTGGAGCGAGCCCCGACGCGCACACCGAATGCGGGCAAGGCCTCGTCCCAGTAGATGGTGCGCTCGTCGGGCGCTATCTTGCGGATGAAAAGGTCGGTCAGGTTCGCTCTGGGCACTTCTGGGCTCTTTCTGGGCTCTTTTGGGCGACGGTAATGGGCGGTTTTGAGTGTTCAGCAGCGTGTACACGAAAAAGATCAAAGGAGCAATAGTGCAATAAAATCAGTGCCGTATGTGCTGCTAAGTGCATCTATGCCGGCTTAGCTCAGTGGTAGAGCAGCGGTTTTGTAAACCGTTGGTCGGGGGTTCAAATCCCTCAGCCGGCACCAACGCTCAGTTTGTCCGGCCCGGACAGTTTACGGCCGGCTGACCGCCTGCTCGGTGATGCGGGTGGCGATCGCTTTCTCGATCAGACCTTGCTTGTGCCTGGCGCGACGCACGTTGTGGATCTCGAAGGCATCGTCGTGCGCAGGCCGCACCATGAAATCGCCGGTGCCCCAGCCCAGCAGGATGTGCCGGAAGAAGTCGTTCGGCAGGCGCCGCACGGCCATGCCCTCCGAGTTGTAAGTGTGGCCGGTGGCGAGCCCCATGAAATGCTCCTCCGTCACCTGGCTCGGCGAGAAGCGCCACCATGTGAAGTGATCGGCGACGCCGACGATGGCCACCCAGATCGCGAGCAGCAGCGTGGAAAAGGTCAGGTAGAAGGCGAGGTTCAGGTGCACGCGCAGCAGGGACAGCCAGCCCAGCGCGTGCTCGATGCCCGGAACGTGCGCGACCAGCCAATAGACGAGGCCCACGACCAGGATCAGGACGAACGAGTAGACGCCGCGCAGGCGCACGTTGGTGAAGACCGCGACGAACAGCACCACGCCGATGAACGAGATCCCGAGCCACGGCGAGGGATGGAAGAGCACCGTCTTGTCCCGGCTCGCCGCAAGCTCGCCCACGCCGATGCCCTGCAGGTAAGTTAGGCCCGCGCAGACGTAGCCCCACACCCAGATCGGCCACCAGTACAACAGGTTGGAGTGCTGGTAGACGCGCACGCTTCCGTCCTGGCGCCGCGAGAACAATCGCCGCCCGCGCCTCGGGGGCTCCTGTGCGGGCTGTCCGCTTCTCTCGACTGTCGGGGGAGCATTCGATACGCCGCCATCCATGGAATCGCTCCGCTGCGCGAGAACGCCTCAACCAGTCACCGACCCAGCGAGGGGTCGGCTCCCGCGCAGCACAATATGCAAAAATGGCAAAATCACAAGGTAACGTGCGGTCCAATAGGATTTTTGGTCCTGCTCGATGGATGAATCACGCGCCGCGCCCTCCAATCCCTCCAATCCCTCCAATCTCTTGTGCTCGGGCAACTGCAAAATGAAACCGCCCCGGAGACGGACGCTCCGGAGCGGCGCAATCTTCAAAAACAGGAGGATCCTAATTCCGGCTCTTGTCGACCAGGGCCTTCTCCTTGATCCAGGGCATCATGCCGCGCAGCTTGGCGCCGACCTCCTCGATCTGATGGGCGTCGTTCAGGCGCCGGATGGCCTTGAAGCGCGGCTGGCCGGCCTTGCACTCGCGGATCCAGTCGGAGGTGAAGGCGCCGGTCTGGATGTCCTTGAGGATGCGCTTCATCTCGGCGCGCGTCTGATCGTTGATCAGCCGCGGCCCCGACACGTACTCGCCGTACTCGGCCGTGTTGGAGATCGAGTAGTTCATGTTGGCGATGCCGCCCTCGTAGATCAGGTCGACGATCAGCTTCACCTCGTGCAAGCACTCGAAGTAGGCCATCTCCGGCGCGTAGCCCGCTTCCACCAGCGTCTCGAAGCCGGCGCGGATCAGCTCCACCAGGCCACCGCACAGGACGGTCTGCTCGCCGAACAGATCGGTCTCGCACTCCTCCTTGAAGCTGGTCTCGATGATGCCGGCGCGGCCGCCGCCGATGGCCGCGGCGTAGGAGAGGAACAGATCGTGCGCGTTGCCGCTCTTGTCCTGATGGATCGCGAGCAGACACGGCACGCCGCCGCCGCGCAGATACTCGGAGCGCACGGTGTGGCCGGGGCCCTTGGGCGCCACCATGCCGACATCGATATCGGCGCGCGGCTCGATCAGGGCGAAGTGCACGTTGAGCCCGTGCGCGAACATCAGCGCCGCGCCGTCCTTCATGTTGTCGCGCAAGCTGTCACGGTAGATATCGGCCTGCAGCTCGTCGGGGGTCAGCATCATGATGACGTCCGCCCACTTGGCGGCCTCCGCCACCTGCATGACCTTGAGCTTCTCCTTCTCCGCCTTGGCGATGCCGGCCGAGCCCTTGCGCAGCGCGATCGCCACGTTCTTGCAGCCGCTATCGCGCAGGTTCAGCGCATGCGCGTGCCCCTGGCTGCCGTAGCCGACGACGGCCACTTTCTTGCCCTTGATGAGATTGATGTCGGCATCACGATCATAATAGACGCGCATGACTGGGGACCCCGGATACGCTGGTTGCGGACGCTGGAAGCGGAAACCCAGGCGTAACGGGTCCGAGGCCCCCTTGCCAAGAGCAAAAGCGCTGGCCGTGCCTAGCCAAGGGTTCGCGGCGCCGCGCGCTGTCTCGCTCGGCCGGGCCAGCGAACAGCAGCAGGATGCCGTCGGGGTCTTTGACGATGAAGGTCTTCGCACCCCAGGGCTCGCGTCTCAGCGTCTGAGCGAAGGTGACGCCGGCGGCCTGGTACTCCAGGTAGAGCTGCTTGATCTCCTCCTCTGTGTCGAGCGCCATGTCCGCAGAGAGCAGGCTCTCGCGGTCGCGGAGCGCGGGATCGATGACCGGGGCGTCCATGTGCTTGAGGTTGAGCAGGCCGCGGTCCCTCTTCACCTGCGCGTAGAACGGCGGCTCGCCATAGACGAAGACGATCGAGAAGCCGAGCTTCTGCCTGAAGAAATCGCAGAACGCCCTGATGTCGGAGACAAACAGCTCCGCTGCCGTCGCGCTGATGACGGGTCTGGATGGGGTCGTGGCTGTGTGCTCCGGCATGGTGTCGATCCCGGTCTTGAGCGCCTGCCAGCTCTCGAACGCCGCCTGACGCGCGACCAGCTCCTGCGCGTACCTGAGCGCGGGATTGGAGAGCAATCCGATCATCTGCAGCAACAACAGCCTGCCTCAGGTTGTGGCCGACGGGGCACAACACCTGATGCGCGATACTCACACACAAGCGACACGCCGCGGTGCTAATTGCGGCCGGCAAGCTGCCTCAAGGCGCGTGACGTAGGAGGAGATCCGGTCATGGACTTGCGGCCGGGCGTATCCTTTTGGCAGCGCGCTGAAAGCCCCGCGCTACTGACACCATGCTGAGTTGGAACGGGGACAGAGAGGGGCCGGACAGCGTTTGTAGTTGGCTTGCCGGCATTGTCGCATCCCGACAAAGGGACAAGCGTCACTAAGGTCGCCGCGCGTTTCCGCATCGCCCATTTCGGGCGCTTAGCAACGGTCTACCGGCGCCAGTTCGGAGAGACGCCATCTGTGACGCTCGCTAACGCACGTCGCCAATCATGGTAGTTGTGCAACATCAACGGTATGTCCGCATCTGAGTTGCTGCAAATGCATGAGTCCGTAGCTGGCACTCATAGGCCGTGCGGAACAACGCATGGAATCGTCCGCTATTCGGAGTGCATCGACCGTTGCGAATGGTGTCGGCGCACGCGGGACGGCCAGCGCCAAGTAGACGGCTCAATCCAGCTCAAAGGCTTCCTTGTAGTCTTGCTTGAGGCTCGGGTCCTGCGCCTCCTTGGCGAGGAGGCAGTTGCCGACGACGAGGCGCTCGATGTCGGTGCCCATGAAGCAGCGGAAGGCGTCCTCGGGCGTGCACACGATGGGCTCGCCGCGCACGTTGAAGGAGGTGTTGACGAGCACCGGGCAGCTGGTGAGGCCCTGGAACGCGGCGATGAGCGCGTGGTAGGCGGGGTTCGTGTCCTTGTGCACGGTCTGGATGCGCGCGGAGTAGTCGACGTGCGTCACGGCCGGAATCTCGGAGCGGGCGACGTTGAGCTTGTCGATGCCGAACAGCGCCCGCTCCACGGCCGTCATGGCGCGGCGGCGCTCGGGCACGACGTCGGCCACCAGCAGCATGTAGGGGGAGTCCTCGTCGAGCTCGAACCATCGGCCGACCTCCTCGCGCAGCACCGAGGGTGCGAACGGGCGGAAGGACTCGCGGTACTTGACGCGCAGGTTGAGGGTTTTCTGCATCGATGGCGAGCGCGCATCGCCCAGGATCGAGCGGGCGCCGAGTGCGCGCGGCCCGAACTCCATGCGGCCCTGGAACCAGCCGACCGCCTTGCCCGCGGCGAGGTCGGCCGCCGTGCGCGCGATCATGTCGGCCTCCGGCACGGTCTCGAAGCGCGCGCCGGCAGCCTCCAGCCGCCGCTCGATCTCCTCTTGCGTGAAGCTCGGGCCCAGGTACGCGCCGCGCATGCTGTCGCCATTTGCGGGACGAACCCGCGGCTTGCCGGCATGCAGGTAGTAGGCCGAGAGCGCCGCGCCCAACGCCCCGCCGGCATCGCCCGCCGCCGGCTGGATCCAGATCTTCTCGAAGCGGCCGTCGCGCAGCACCTTGCCGTTGGCGACGCAGTTGAGCGCCACGCCGCCGGCGAGGCAGAGGTTCTTCGCGCCGGTCTCGCCAGCGAGCGAGCGCGTCAGCCGCAGCATCACCTCCTCGGTCACCGCCTGCACGGAAGCGGCGATGTCCATGTGGAACTGGGTCAGCAGCTTCTCGGGTGTGCGCACGGGCTCGCCGAACAGCGCGGCGAACTTGTCGTTCGTCATGGTCAGGCCGGTGCAGTAGTCGAAGTAGCCAAGGTCGAGGCGGAAGCTGCCGTCGGCCTTGAGGTCCATCAGCTTGTCGAGGATGACCCCAGCGTACTTCGGCTCGCCGTAGGGGGCGAGCCCCATCACCTTGTACTCGCCGGAGTTGACCTTGAAGCCGGTGTAGTAGGTGAAGGCGGAATAGAGCAGGCCCAGCGAGTGAGGGAAGTGCAGCTCGCGGTGGATCGCGAGATCGGCGCCGGAGCCCAGGCCCGCCGAGGTCGTGCACCACTCGCCGACGCCGTCGAGCGTCAGCACCAGCGCCTCCTCGAAGGGGGAAGGATAGAAGGCGGAGGCCGCGTGGCTCAGGTGGTGCTCGGCAAACAGCAGCTTGCCCGCCCAGTCATGGCCGGGCTCTATGCCCGAGAGCTCCCGGGCGAGGCCGTCCTTCTGGAACAGCTTCTCCTTGATCCACAGCGGCAGCGCCATCTGGAAGGAGCGGAAGCCGCGCGGCGCGAACGCCACGTAGGTCTCGAGCAGCCGCTCGAACTTCAGGAACGGCTTGTCGTAGAAGGCGATGTGGTCGAGCTCGGAGAGCTTCAGGTTGCCCTGCGCCAGGCAGTAATTGACCGCGTTGGTCGGGAAGCCCGCATCGTGCTTCCGGCGCGTGAAGCGCTCCTCCTGCGCCGCCGCCACGATCTCGCCGTCGACGACGAGGGCGGCCGCACTGTCATGATAGAACGCCGAGATGCCGAGAATGCGCACGGGGACTGACTCTCGTTTGATGGGCGAACGGGCAGCGATCAGAACTGGTTCGACATGGTGCCGCGGGCGGGCCCCGGCGGCTCGCGCACGATCCAGTAGGACTTGCGCGCCCGGTCGATCTTGAGGGTCAGCAGGTCCCTGCCGCGCAGGCGCATGATGTACCCGGTCGGCACGATAGTCAGCACATAAAGCAGCCCCATGACGATTGGCGTCATGAACTTGCCGAGCAGCAGGCCGAAGGCGAACCACAGTCGGTTGAGCGGATTGAGCAGCGTCGGCGCCGCGAAGGCGAGGCCCAGGAATGCGCCGGCGATCGCCAGCGCCCAGAGGCGCAGCGATGCCGGCTTGAGCCGCGGGATCCAGCCGAGCTCGAGCGCGGGCCACACCCCGATCAGCGTAAACACGGCCGCAAACACCAGCCCGAACCCCCGGTCGGAGCCCATGTTCACGCTATGGCCCTGCGAAGAGGGCTCGTGTGTGTTGCCGCCGCTCATTGCACTCCTCGAACAACAGACACTGCGCGGCACCGCAAGCACCGCCGCGTGCGCGCCCGCAGGGGGTGCGCATTGCCTCAACGCCAAGGCGCAGTCTTGCAGACGGTGTCCTGCAGGAGTGTTAACTCCTTGGCGAGAGAAGCAATATATCCAGCACAGTTCCGCCGCAGTGGCGTGATAGACATTCCACGAATCGGGATGGAGACGCCCTCATGAAAACCCGTCACGGCCTGGCCGGGATAACCGCGGCCCTTGCCTTCGGCCTGCTCGCGGCAGCCGCAGAGGCCGCGCCCGCCGGCCGCACCCATGATGCAGCGCCGACCGCGCGTACCGCCTCGGTTGTCGACAAGGTTGCCTATCGGCGCTGCGTGCGGCGCGATGGCGCCCGCGTCTGTGGCTGGCGCAGCTACTATCCCTACGCCTTCATGCCCCGCGTGATCCTGGGCATCGCATTCTGAGCGCCAGACGCTCGGTTCCAAATGCAACAGGCGCAGCCGGGCCGGGCAAGGCTCGCTGCGCCTTCACTTTTTGTGCTCGCCCGGACGCGTCGTGGCCAAACCAGCGTCAGCGCCGGCCGCCCCGCTGCTCGCGGTCCATCTGCTGCCACCAGCTCGACGTGCCGATGGGCATGGTGTCCGCCCAGTATTGCTTGCGCCAGGTCGTCCGGTACTTCTTCTTCACGTACCGGTGCTTGATTTCGTAGGCTTGGTAGCCTTCGGCCGGGGCGGCGGTCGCAGCAGTCGCCGGGACCCCGGCAAGGACCGCCAGTGCTGCCAGGCCTGCGATGATGCCCTTCATGAGCCTGTCCTCTCGTGCCTTTGAGGGCCTTGCGAGCCCGTGTGGCTGCCCGTTCTAGCGAGCTACCGTTCAATGTGGGTAAACAGCGCTTCTCCGGCAAGGTACCGCGCTCGGCGTGGCTAGCGCGAGCCTAAGTTCATGCCGCACTGCACAACGGCACCGCGCTCATGCGTTGCCGATTAGAACTCCCGCCGCGAACACGATCAGGCCGCCCACCACCACCTCGAAGGCCGCGCGCAGGAACTTGGTGTCCATGTAGCGCGCCCTGATCCAGGCGATCGCCCACAGCTCGATGAGCACGACGGCGATCGCCAGCGCCGTCGCCGTGCGGAAGTCTCCGATCAGGTAGGGCAGGGTGTGGCCGACGCCGCCGAGCGTGGTCATCAGGCCGGTGATCGCCCCGCGCAGCCAGGGGTGGCCGCGCCCCGTGAGCTCGCCGTCGTCGGACAGCGCCTCGGCAAAGCCCATGGAGATTCCGGCGCCCACCGACGCCGCCATGCCGACCAGGAACGTCTCCCAGGTCGAATGCGTCGCAAATGCCGCGGCGAACAGCGGCGCCAAGGTTGAAACCGACCCGTCCATCAATCCGGCGAGCCCCGGCTGCACCACCTGCAGCACGAACATGCGCCGGCGCGTCTCCTCCTCGGCTTGCCGCGCGTCCTGCGTGAGGTGCTGGGTACCGAGCCGCTGCGCCAACGAGATGTGGGCGCGCTCGGCGGCGGCGAGGTCGCCCAGCAGCTTGCGGATGCCGGCGTCGGAGGTGCGCTCCAGAGCCCGCTCATAGAAGCGGCGCGCCTCGAACTCCATGGCCTCGGCGTGCTTCCTCACCTTGTCGAGGCCGAGCGGACGCACCGCCCACAGCGGCTCGTGCTTGATGAAGCCCTTCACGTCCTGGCGCCGGATCAGCGGGATGTGCTCGCCGAACTTGGCGCGGTGCAGCTCGATCAGGCGCCGGCGATGCTCGTTCTCCTCCTCCGCCATCTCCTCGAACACTTTGGCGGACGCCGGAAAGGCCTCCTTCAGCCCATCGGCGTAGTCGGCGTAGATGCGCGAGTCCTCCTCCTCGGCCGCGATGGCGAGCGCCAGGATCTCCTGCTCGGTGAGGTCTGCGAACCGCTTCACGCCAGGCCAATCCTTTCCATGAGCGCCGTCATGCCATTGGCGCCGTCACACTATGCACGAGCCCCCCTGCACGATGCAGGAGCCACCCTGCGCGCCCGCAATTGTGGCCCGCCTCTCGCCCTCGTCCTCAGCTTCAGCCGCCGCCTCGGCGAAATGCACCCGCCGCTTAGGTCCGCCCACACAGCCGCCCTGGATGCCGTCCCTCCGGCGGCCGCGCGCACGACCCAACGGCGACCTCGAGACAATTTACTGGCCGCCGCCTTACCCTCGAGAGCGTCACCCCGAGAAATGCCCCGCTTGCCGCTACGTTGTCTCATGCGATTAGAACTAGAGTAATTCTAATCTAAGGGGCACAGGGCTGACCGGCAACAAGGATGTGGAGGGTCCCGCGACGTGGCACGTACCAAGCCCTTGATCGCAGCGTCGCCGAGCACGCCCTTGCGGGCGATTTCGGCGATCTCGGCGATCGCGGCGGGGGCGACCCGCGCGCCACAGATCAGTGGCTGCCGGTCCCGTCGGCGAAGGGCGTCCAGGTCGGCGGCGGCAGCTTCCACCACACCGTCCGGGTCTCCTGAGGCTGCGCCGGCGCCCCCGGCTCGCCCACGGGTCCGCCGAGGCTGCTGATGCCACCGGGCAGCGCCGGCCGCGGCGCGGAAAGTTGCTCGGGCGGCGGCTCGGCTCGTGCCAGGGCCGTGACCTCCGTGCGGAAGGGCCGTTCGATGACTGACGCGCCGGCAACCTTCGGCGCGTTGGCCGACGACCCCGCAAGCGAGGGCATTGCCGATTGCCGGAGGCCATCGACGCCCGCTGCAAGCGCCTGCGCCGGAGGAGCCGACATCTGCGCCACGCCGTGCGGGTCCGACACGCGCACGTGCGCGACGGCCTTGGCCATGCGCGTGCCTCCTGTCGAGGCGACCTCGATGGTCATGTCGAAGGCGTCGGGAGTTCCGTCACCAAGCGTCAGTTGCAGGTTCTCCAGCTCGGCGACGCGCAGGGCCCAGGTGCCCGGGTCGCGACGCTGCCCGCGGGAGAGCTCGGCCGTGGCGGGTACGTCGCGCAACAACACCTGGACGCTGTCCGGGCTGTCGATGCCGTGCACGCGCAGGCCCACGTATGCCGCTCCGCCGTCGCCGCGGTGGATGCTCATCGCGAACGCGGCCTGGGTCGGCGCGCCCGCTGGTGCATACGTCCGCACCTGACGCGGCGCGGGCGGCGAAGGCCGGGCCATGGCATCAGCCGCGGCCTGGAGCTCCCGCAGCCGTGTCTGCATCTCATCGGGATGGGTGACGAAGGCGAGGAGCAGCATCGCGCTGCCCAGGGCGCTGCCGCACCCGAGCCCGATCCAGAAGCTGGTGCCGAGAACTGTCCACTTGCGCTGGGCCGGCGTCCGAGCCGTCTTGTAACGGGCGCCGGCACGCACCCTGGCAGCCGCAACCGGCCGCACGCCGCACTCGAGAAGCGCGAGGCGCTCCTTCAGACTCCTTGGCGCTCGCTCACGTCCGCCACCCGATGCTGTCTGCATCGACGGCCTCCCTGCTTACGCACGACTCACCACACTCGCGTCTTCGTGGCTCGCTTCTGCCGGTCGGTCCTCAGCTCGGCGGCGAGCCTGACCTAGTGTGGACGCGAGAGACGGCTTTTTTCCACCGGCGAGTTGCAGATCGGCATTTTAATGTTGAATGTTGCGATTGCGCAACTTCGAAGCCTGTCACCCCGGCTGCCGCCGCGCGATGGCCGCGCAGGTGCCTTTGCGATAGCCTGCCGCCATGACCGACAACCCGTATGCCCACAATCTCGACAAGCGCGACGCCAACTACCAGCCGCTGACGCCGCTCTCCTTCCTGGAGCGCGCCGCCGCCGTCTATCCCGAGCACGCGGCCGTCATCCACGGGGCGCAGCGCTTCACCTATGCCGAGCTCTACGCGCGTGCCCGCCGGCTCGCCGCGGCGCTTGCCGCGCGCGGAGTGGGCGTCGGCGACACGGTCTCGGCGATGCTCGCCAACACGCCGCCGATGCTGGAGGCGCACTACGGCGTGCCGATGACCGGCGCCGTGCTGCATTCGATCAACACGCGCCTCGATGCGGCCGTCGTCGCCTTCCAGCTCGACCATGCCAATGCCAAGATCGTGATCTGCGACCGCGAGTTCGCTCCCGTCATGCGCGAGGCGCTTGCGAAAGCGAAGGCAAAGCCGCTCGTCATCGACTACGACGACCGGCAGTTCCCGCAGCCCGGGCCCGCCCTGTCAGAGAACGACTACGAGGCGTTCCTCGCCGCCGGCGATCCGGCCTTCCGCTGGCGCATGCCGCGCGACGAGTGGGACGCGATCACGCTCAACTACACCTCGGGCACGACCGGCAATCCCAAGGGCGTCGTCTACAGCCACCGCGGCGCCACCCTCATGTGCTACGCCAACCTCGTCGCTGCCAACATGGGCCGGCATCCCGTCTACCTGTGGACGCTGCCGATGTTTCACTGCAACGGCTGGTGCTTCCCCTGGACGCTCTCGGTGGTGGCGGGCACGCACGTGTGCCTGAGGTGGGTGCGGGCCGGCGCCATGTACGAGGCGATTGCCGAGCACAAGGTGACGCACCTGTGCGGGGCGCCGATCGTTATGTCGACATTGCTCGCCGCCAAGCCGGAGGAAATGCGCGCCCTGCCGCGCAAGGTCGAGTTCGTCACGGCGGCGGCGCCTCCGCCCGAGGTCGTGCTCGCCGCCATGGCGAAGGCGGGGTTCAGCGTCACCCACGTCTACGGCCTGACCGAGGTCTATGGGCCCGCCGTCGTCAATGCCTGGCACGATGCATGGGACGCATTGCCCGGCGACCGGCAGGCTGCGCTCAAGGCACGCCAGGGCGTGCGCTATCCCGCGCTCGAGGAGCTCGCCGTGATGGACCCCAAGACCATGACGGCGGTTGCAGCCGACGGCGAGACGCTGGGCGAGGTCATGTTCCGCGGCAACATCGTCATGAAGGGCTACCTCGCCAACCCCGAGGCGACCGAGGAAGCCTTCGCCGGCGGCCGGTTCCATTCCGGCGACCTCGGCGTGCTGCATCCCGACGGCTACATCCAGCTCAAGGACCGCTCCAAGGACATCATCATCTCCGGGGGAGAGAACATCTCCTCCATCGAGGTCGAGGACGTGCTCTACAAGCATCCCGCGGTGGCGGCCTGCGCCGTCGTCGGCAAGCCCGACGAGAAATGGGGCGAGACGCCCGTCGCCTTCATCGAGCTGAAGGCAGGCGCCGGCGCCACCGAGGCGGAGATCATCGCCTGGTGCCGCGACCACCTCGCCCGCTACAAGTGCCCCCGCCACGTCGTCTTCGGCGAAGTCCCCAAAACCAGCACCGGCAAGATCCAGAAATTCGTGCTCAGGGAGCGGGCGCGGGGGAGTTGAGGGGCGCTACCCCGGCAACCGCGCGATCGCCTCGACCTCGATCAGGAATTCCGGCTTCACGAGCCGGTTGACGACGAGCAGCGTGTTGGGCGGATACTTGCCGCCGGGGAAGAGCTTGGGGAACACGGCGGCGCGCGCCTGCATGAAGGCCGGGATGAAGTCGGCGCTGGTGATGTAGGTGGTGAACTGCACGACCGACTCGAAGTCGGTGCCGAGGTCCTTCAGGATCTTGCCGAGGTTGTCGAACACGACGGGCACCTGCGCACCGACATCGCCGACGCCCAGCGGCGTGCCCTTGGCATCGATGGCGACCTGGCCGGCGATGAAGGCGATCTCGCCGGGCGTCATGCGCGCGACGTGGGAGTACATGCCCTGCGCCGGCCCGGCACTCGGCGGATCGACATAGGTGACGCCTGACTTGGCCATGGTTTGCTCCATCGTAGGGCGCAATAGCCCCGGACTTGATCCGGGGCGCATTGCGCCGATCTGACTCGTTCCGCAACTCGGCGCAATACGCTTCGTTATTGCGCCCTACAGTTACGCAGCCTTGATCCACACGTGGTTGTCGTGGAAGGCGGCGCCGCCGTAGGGCGCGGCCTGGAACGCGCTGGTCAGCGTGTTGATGCCCTCACCGCCCTCGAACTGATCGTTGGGGGCGATGCTCTCGACGATCACCACGCCGCGCTGCACGCCGGGGAAGGCCTGAGCGGCGAGCCCGATCTCGCCGCGCTCGTTGCCCATGCGCACGCGCCCGCCGTCGGCGACGCCGAGTGCGGCGAGGTCGTCGGGGTGCACTTTGACGCGCGGGGGCCCATGCCGCTTGCGGCCGGTCGGCATCTCGTTGAAGGAGGAGTTGAGATATTCGCGCGAGGGGCTGGTGGCCAGGCGGAACGGGTGCCTGGCGTCCGCCTTCTCGATGACGTCCCAGTGGTCGGGCAGGCCCGGCACGCCTCCGAGCGCGTCGAAGGCGCCGGGACGAGGCGCCGGCACGTTCTTCCAGTCCGGTCTGAAGCGGAACTTCTTGTCGGGGTAGCGAAAGCCGCCGATGTAGTGGGCTTCCTCGAACTCGGGCTGGCAGTCAAGCCACTTCTTGGTTTCCAACTCGGCGAGCGTGCCCCATCCCGATTTCTGCAAGGTCCAGTCGATGATCTCGCGCGGGCTCATGGCGAAGCCCCGGTGCTCGGCGCCAACACGCTTGGCCAGCGCACCGATGACCTCGTGGTTGGAGCGGCATTCGCCGGGTACGTCGATCAGCTTCGGGCCGAGCAGGATGTTCTGGTGCCCGCCGCCCTGGTAGACGTCGTCGTGCTCCAGGAACATGGTGGCCGGCAGAACGATGTCGGCCATCTGCGCCGTCGCCGTCATGAACTGCTCGTGCACGCACACGAACAGGTCCTCGCGGGCGAACCCTGCCTTCACCTTGCGCTGCTCGGGCGCCACCTGGACGGGGTTGGTGTTCTGGGTGAACAGCACCGTGACCGGCGGCCCGCCCTTGATATCGGCGGGATCGCCCGTCAGCACCGGGCCGATGCGCGACTGATCCAGCATGCGCACCTTGGGGTCGGCGACGTCGAGGCCCTCGATCAGCGTCTTGTTCCAGTGGTAGATGGCGCCGTTGTTGTGGAAGCCGCCGCCGCCCTCGTGCAGCCAGGCGCCCGTCACGGACGGGATGCACAGCGCCGCGTGCATGTTGTGGGCGCCGTTGCGCGAGCGGGCAAAGCCGTAGCCCAGCCGGAAGTAGGTCCTGGGCGTGGTGCCCACCATCTTGGCGAAGGTCTCGATCTCCGCGACGCTCAGGCCGGTGATGGCGGAGGCCCATTCGGGCGTGCGGGTCTTGAGGTGCGCCTCGAGCTCACGCGGGCAGTCGGTGTACTTCTCGAGATACGGCCAGTTGGCATAGCCGTCGCGGAACAGCACGTGCATTACGGCACAGGCGAGCGCGCCGTCGGTGCCCGGCCGCAGGCAGAGTGCCACGTCGGCCTGCTGCATGGTGCCGTTGTTATAGATGTCGATGGCGACGATCTTGGCGCCCCGCTCCTTGCGCGCCCGCGTCGCGTGCGTCATCACGTTGACCTGCGTGTTGACGGGGTTGGTGCCCCAGATCACCACCATGTCGGCCTTCGCCATTTCGCGCGGGTCGGGGCCGGCGAGCCTGCCGGTGCCGGCGATGTAGCCGGTCCACGCCAGCGTCGTGCAGATGGTGGCGTACATGCCCGAATAGCGCTTGGCGTGGCGCAGGCGGTTGATGCCGTCACGCATAACGAGGCCCATGGTGCCCGCGTAGTAGTAGGGCCACACCGCCTCCGGGCCATACCGCCGCTCGGCCGTCAGCATGGCCTCGGCGGTCAGGTCGAGCGCGTCGTCCCAGGAGATGCGCTGGAACTCGCCCGAGCCCTTGGGGCCCTTGCGCCTGAGCGGATGCATGAGACGGTCGGGGTGGTGGATGCGCTCGGCGTAGCGCGCGACCTTGGCGCAGACGACGCCCGCCGTGTAGCTGTTGTCCTCGGCGCCGTGCACGCGGCCAATTCTGCCGTCGGGGAGCAGCTCGACATCGAGCGCGCAGGTCGAGGGGCAGTCGTGCGGACAGACCGAATGCCCGATCTCGATCTTGGCGTGGACGTTCATGGGGGAGCCTTTCACGGCGAAGCGATTTCGCCCACGCTAGCCGGGACCGCGACCCTTGTCATCGGCCGCCTCTGCACGCGGCGGCGGCAAGCTGCCGAGATGCGCGGCTCCAGCCTAGATTCCGAACACCGCAACCGCCCGGATCGGCGAACCGGTGCCGCCGCGCCACTTGAGCGGCAGGCAGATGAAGCGGAATTCGCCCTGGCCGATCAGCGCCTCCAGATTGCACAGGCTCTCGATGTGCGTGATGCCGAGCTCGAGGCAGGCCTTGTGCACCAGCGCATTGACGTCGCCCTCGGGCCCCGGCCGCATCGAATCGATGCCGAAGTGCACGATGCCTTGCCGCGCCAGCCACTCGGTCGCCGCCACGTTGACGCCGGGATTGTCGGTGGCATAGGCGCGCGTCGGGTAGGTGCGGGCGTGATGCCCCGTGCACAGCAGCACCGTGCCCTTCTTCGGGATCGCCACGCCCGCCTTGGCCACGGCTGCCTCGAGGTCCGTCGGCCCGATCTCCGCCCTCGGCTTGATGTGGCGCAGGTCGAGGCAGATGCCCGGCACGATGCAGTTCTCGAGCGGATACTCGTTGATCGGCGTCCCCTCCGGCCCGAAGTGGCGCGGCGCGTCGATGTGCGTGCCGCCGTGGTCGGGCATCGAGAAGAACATCACGCTGTTGCCGTGCACATTGCCGGAGTCGGCCAACGCCTCCACATGCGTCTTCCACACCCCGTGGATGACCGGCGGCTGCCCCGGATAGCTCGGCGTCCGGTGATACAGCTCGCGGGAGAGATCGATGATGCGCATTGCCCGTCCTACCTCGTGCCGACCTTGCGCGGCCGTCCGCCGCGCTTACCGTTTACGCGCGCGGCTGCACGCTTGGCCTCCGTGCGCGCCTTCCCGCCCGTCGCACCCAGCTGCGCCGCCATCCAGGCCTTGGACCCGAACACTCCTTGCAGCAGCGCGGGCAGGTACAAGTCCGCGTCGAGCCTGGGGAAGTGTATGCCGAAGCCGGACGGACTTATCTCTATCTCCGCAAGATCTGCCGGCATCGCCTTCTCCAGTCCCTGCGCAATGCGCGGCGGAAACGCCAGCTCCGCGCCCGTATTGAGGCTCACCACGACGCGATCCCGACGCCGATCGTAGCGAACGGCTGTCGCCATGGGCTCGTTTGCCTGTCGCGCAGAGCCACGTCGGCTGGCCGCAGCAAACTCATCGAGCTTGACCATGTATTCGGCTCCATGCCCGGCACAGCTCCGGCACCATTTCATCGAGTGCCTTGCGTATCCTCGTGATGGCAGGCCGCGAGAAGCCGTATTGCTCCCGAAGAGCCACCGGGCCATTCGGGCAGTCCAGATTGAAGATGGCCTCGCTACCGCCGCCTATCACGTGTACGTGCGAAGGGACGTGATCCGATGGATAGATGACGACTCGATAGCCATCGATCCTCCGCACGGTCGGCATTCATAATCCCAACCGGTTAGGTTATCAAGCGCGGAAGGAGCGAGCAAGACCTATTGGCGGGCGTAGGGCGCATTAGCGAAGCGTAATGCGCCGCATTCCGACAGTCGGCGGGTTACGCCTTCGGCTAACCCGCCCTACAGGTGAGGCTAAGCCGCCTTCTTGCGGTTGGCCGCCAGCCGCTCGTCGACCAGCGCCACCGTCGCGTCGATCACCGGATGGCTCAGCCCCTTCTGCTTGGCGATCAGCTGCACGAGCTTGTCGGCGCGCTCGATGTTGGGGACGCCGTTGTTGAGCGCCCGCGCCGCCGACGCCGGCCGTACCAGGCTCTGCGCCGCCGCCGCATACTTCTCGAACGGCACGAGATCACCCGGCGCGGCGCCGAGCTTCACGCACAGGTCGTTGACGACATTGTAGACCGAGCGCGAGGTCTCGATGTCGCTGTGCACGGCCTCCTGCGCAGTGCGCATGCCGTCCTTGGTCACGCAGCGGTAGTTGCCCGCCAAGAGCATCGCCCACTTGGCGAGCGGCACCCAGATCGAATCATAGGCCTTCAGCTTCACCGGCAGCTCGATCTTGCCTTCCGGCGCATCGAAGCGCGCGGCTTCCACGTCCTTCTCGAGGTTGCGGATGATCTGCGTGTCCTTGTCGTCTTCGAAGCGCGCGCATTTGAAATTGGTCGGCAGCGTGACCAGCAGCTCGTTCGCCTTGCCGTCGGGCGGGCGGATTGCCTGCGGGTCCGGGCTGTTGAGCGTGATCTTCTTCGGGTCGACCGAATCCCACACGCGCGGATCGGTATAGGCCGCCTCCAGCCCCGCGTGGTCGAGGCCGGGGATGCGCTTGATGTAGGGAAGCGGAGGCATGTTCATGATCGACATGCAGGGCACGCGCGACTTGCCGACGGCGTCGAGCAGCTCGCGCACGCCGGGCGAGCG
>JBGGME010000392.1:0-22393 GCA_041288195.1 Hyphomicrobiaceae bacterium | reverse complement strand
GTCTCGACCGAGCCGATGCCGTAGATGCACGACACGGAGGCGACGATGATGACGTCGTCGCGCTCCAGCAGGGAGCGCGTGGCGGCGTGGCGCATGCGGTCGATCTGCTCGTTCACCGACGACTCCTTCTCGATGTAGGTGTCGGTGCGCGGCACGTAGGCCTCGGGCTGGTAGTAGTCGTAGTAGGAGACGAAGTACTCGACCGCGTTGTCGGGGAAGAAGCTCCTGAACTCGCCGTAGAGCTGGGCCGCCAGCGTCTTGTTGGGGGCGAGCACCAGGGCGGGACGCTGCGTGCGGGAAATCACCTGGGCGGCGGTGTAGGTCTTGCCCGAGCCGGTGACGCCCAGCAGCACCTGGTTGCGCTCGTGCTGCTCGACGCCGGCCACCAGCTCGGCGATGGCCGTGGGCTGGTCGCCCTTGGGCTCGTACTCCGACACCAGCTTGAAGGCGATGCCGCCCTCGGACTTCTCGGGCCGCGGCGGGCGGTGCGGCTGGAACGCCGGCATGCTGCCGGAGACCAGCGGGTGCGCCGCGATCATCGGCTGCTCGGCCAGAACCTCGCGGGCGCGCTCGGAGCGCTCGTGCGGCTTGGCGAGGATGGCGTTGAGCGACGCCGTCATGCTCTCGATGCTGCGCGAGGGCGGGGCGGTGTTGCGCAGCGCGGGGAGGGTCGAACGGTGCGATTCCCCTCCCCCCTGTGGGGAGGGGTTAGGGGTGGGGGGACTCCCGTGCCGTCGCGATTCCCCCCCTCCCTGTCCCTCCCCCACGAGGGGGGAGGGAACGCCCGCCGACAGCGCCGGCAGAAATGGCGCACTCGACTCGGCCAAACCCCTGGCCGAGCGCTTGGTCTCGGGCGTGCCGCCAGCCCGCTCGGCCGGCGGGGGGGACGGCTTGCCGGACTTGCCGCGCGAGGGGCGCGGGCGGGGCGTCGTGTCGGGGGCCTGCTTGGGGGGGCGGGGCATGGGGGAGATATATGGCGTGTTGTGCGACTCACCTCAAGCGCGCGCACACGTCGCCGCCGGAGGCTGCTGACAACCAACGCAGAGGGGAGTTCCGCAACGAAAGTGGCGGCGAATCGTTGTTTGGTGCATGAGGTGGACGGATCGTCGAAATCGTGCGGGCGTGGCGGTCGGAGGGCCACGCTTGATTGGCTATTTGGCCGTCTTCGGGTCGTCGCTTGGCGGCTACGCCGGGTTGGGGC
The DNA here is from genome assembly GCA_041288195.1 of Hyphomicrobiaceae bacterium. Classification (GTDB taxonomy): domain Bacteria; phylum Pseudomonadota; class Alphaproteobacteria; order Rhizobiales; family Hyphomicrobiaceae; genus AWTP1-13. The sequence continues at coordinate 21,192 of JBGGME010000392.1, read as the reverse complement.
CTTGGGTGATCGCGGTCGCGGCCATCGCGCTAGCGTCGGTGTCGCGAGCCCAATACTCGTACCTGTACGAGCGTGGACGCGGTCTGGGTCTCCTACGCTCGATTGACACAGCCATGCTGCGAAGCTTTGGCAACGCCCTATTGGCCGCCGGTGTTGCCTACGGCGGAGGGTGGCTGCTCAGAATTGTTTGAGCCCGGAAGCAACCATTCAACTTCATAGTTGCAGCGCTCCCTAGCACGGCGCACCCTTTCGACACCCGCACGCGCCGTAGCGCGAATGCGCCGCGTGCTTCCACCGAAAAACCATCTCGACTTCGGAGTGTGAAGCAGGACGTTTCCGTACGATGTTTCTGCAAGACTCAGCTGCTGCTGCTCAATCTGGTGATGGTTGTGGAGGCGACTTCGAATGAACGCCTCGACATAGTGCAGATCACCTTGCTCGATGGATTCCCAATCTCTAAACGGGGCAAACTCACTCCTTAGGTTCTTCGCTTCCACGATCAAGTCGCGGGCATTTGTTGATCCGCCGGGCGCTCTTGCTTGAGCAATCTGCGCACGGTATCGCCTTGCTCTCGCTAGCAAGAGCTTCCTTTCCTTGTCGTCAGCGATCCATGCTGCGAGGTCCTCCAACTGCTCATACGCATTTTCAGCCTCAGTCAAATGCCCTAGTCGGCGGAGCTGGTGCGCTTCGTATTCTTTGGCCTGCGCATCACGCTCATAGTCATGGACCTGGAGCACCGTGCGAAACTGGATAAGCGCCCGATCGTCTAGGTCTATCCTTGTAGCTACGTCGCGCGCACGGGATGCGCGCGCAGAGGCAATTGCACCCTTGAGAAGATAGGCGCTTGCCATCTGGCTGCGGAGTGATGTCAACGCGCCGACTGCTATTCCAAGACGGCGCTCAACCTCGCGAAGCGCGCGATTGAGACTGCGATCGGCCTGGGTCTCGGCCGTGCCAACCCCAATCAAGGCGTTCCAGCGACGACGCCTTAGCACGCGGCGCAAAGGGCCGACGGCAAACAATGGATCAGTGAATTGCCGCTTCGGTCCGGGACGCAGGATCGCTTCAATGACGTCTGATCGTGCTTGGCGCAAGCGTCGATCCTGCTCGGCGAGATATTCCTGTAACCGCTTGTGCAGAACGCTCTCGCGATAATACCACCACCGCCAGACGCCGAATGAGAAGCCCGCGAGGCCAAAAAGCTTCTCGCCATGGGCTTGCGCGAGTTCGACGATTCGCCAGAAAAATTCCGAAAGGCCGTTGCCTAACTGGCGGAAGGTGGGAGTCCACTGCGTTACGTCGATCCCAAGCTCATAGAGCCAGCCCGAAACTCGGCACAATAAATCGCCTGCCGCACCACAATCCATGGATACCCCCCGGCACCACGCAACCCGCAATCGGTTAACTATGCGTCCTCGGCTTGTCCTTGTACAGCGGGGCCTCGCGCACCCCTGTGTTTCGAAGCGACCTGGGTCCCGGCCGCCGCCGGGATAACGTTGGAGTGTGTCGCCGCCCCTCACCCTGACCCTCTCCCCGCTTGCGGGGAGAGGGGGTCAGGTGCGGGCCGCGCGCCAGTCGGCGCGATCGAGGAACAAGGAGGCGGCAGTGCCGGCAACGAGGGCCCAGAAGGGGGCGCCGATGCCGAGAATGGGGATGGCCGCGACGGTGACGAGGAAGGTCACCAGGGCACCCAGGGCGAAGCGCCCCTGGAAGGCCACGGAGAACGCCGACTGCAGCACGCGCAGCATCGCCAGGCCCGCCAAGGTGGCGACGAAGGCGGGAGGAGTGGAGAGCATGAGGCGCGTCACGAGCGGCGCAAGGAGGCCGAAGCCTACCCCGAGGAGGCCGATGACGACGCCCGCGGTGTACTGGCCGTGGCGGTCGCCGCTGGCCGAGATGATGGCGTTGACGGGTCCGGTGAGGCAGGTGGGGACGGCGCCGACGAAGGCCGAGACGATGCTGGAGGCCCCGCATCCGGCCGCGATCTGGTCGACGGGGGGCGTGTGGCCGGCGGCGGTGAGGACGGCAATGCCCTGGCCGTTCTGCACCACGAGGACAGTGATGGCGAGGGGGACGACGAGCTCCGCCATCGCCGCCAACGAGAAGGAGGGGACCTGGAGGAGCGGCGCGGCCAGCCAACTGGCCTCCCCGAGGGCGGGGGAGAAGGTGCCCCACTGGTAGATGACGAGGGCGCCGACGATGAGCGCTGCGATCAGAGGAGGCAGCCAGCGGCTCACCAGGGGTAGGGCGCTGACGGCCAGGAAGGCCGCCGTCATGGCCGCCGCGATGATCCAGTCGCTGCGGAAGGCGCGCACCCAGTCGAGGCCGAAGTCGAGGAATGCGCCCGCCACCATGCCCATCACGATGGGCATCGGGATCACCGCCATGGTGCGCTTGACCCACCCCGAGAGGCCGAGGAGGAGCATGAGGATGCCGGTGGCGATGTAGGCGCCGATCACCTGGGGGAAGGTCAGGTGGTCGAGGGCGGAGGCGACGAGGACAGTGCCGGGGATGGTCCAGAAGAACACGAGCGGCTGGCGCCAGGCGAGGCTGTAGCCGATGCTGACGAGGCCGTTGATAGCGAGCGAGCCGAACACCCAGGAGGCGAGCTCGGCCTCGGTCAGGCCGCCCTTGCGTCCGGTGGCAAGGACGATGGCCAGGGGGCCGCTGGCGGCAAAGAAGAAGCCGGCGAGGCCGTTGCCGATGTGGGCGATGCCGAGGTCGCGCCAGAAGCCGCGGGGGCCGGAGGAGGCCTCGGGAGCCTCGGGGGGCGGCGCGGAGGGCGTGGAATGGGGCGCGGTGACCATCAAGGCTCGGATCGAAGGACGGCGGCAAGGGGCGGGCGGAGGGCCTCGGCGGGCGCCAGCATTGATGCGTCATGGGCCCAGCGCTGGCAACACGGGCGCAACGCAGGCGCGGCAAGAAGCGGCAAATGGCGGGACAGGAGGGCACCATCGGCAGGTTGGCCCTGCCCGGCGCTGGCGCGACTAACTTTCGCCCGGCTCGCGGGACACGATGCCCGGGCTTCGATCCCCCATCGATGCAGCCCCCCGGCTCGGGCGGGCAGTGCAATCATCGCCAAAGGAGGCTCCCAATGGCCCTCAAACCCTTCGCCTGCGCCGCATTCGGCGCGGTCGCGCTGGCGGGTACACTTGTCGCCGGCGCATCCTCCGCCAACGCCGCCTGCCGCGGCCCGGTGCGCAGCGACCAGCTCTCCGGCATCAGCCAGACCATCACCGAGATCCGCGCCCGCGCCAGCTGGCGCAACAAGGTGCGCGCCATCCACGGCTACCGCTTCGCCCGCTGGGGCTACGCCCGCAACAAGAACATGGCATGCAACAAGACCAAGCCCGGCCGCACCTGGTACTGCCGCGCCATCGCCTCGCCGTGCGACCGGCCGCCGAGGTGAACCTGAGGCGCGCGCGGCGCTGATTCCGACACAGGGGCCGGCAGCCGGAACACGCTGCCGGCCCGGCTTGTGAGGAGGTCTTGTTGCGCTTCAGCGGTTGAAATAAACCTCGTTCGAAAGCTTATTTGCGTCGATTTTTTTGTGAAAGATGCGCTGTCTCGATCTTTGGTCGACAAAATATGGCCGCAACTTCAATCCTTGCTGAAATCTGCAGCGTCGGATTCGAGTATGGCTCGGTTCATGTCGGCTATTTCGATACCCGGGCCCTGTCCGGAGCCCAATCACGCCTTGATTTGCTATCGGCGAAAAGACGCTCAATTTGCAGCCGCATTGAGCAGAAGGCTGAAGGACTATTACGGCATCGACTGCTTCCGCGATGAGGATAGCCACAAGTTCGGCGCGGAGTGGCGGCCGTGCTGGCGCCAGCAGCTCGACCTGCGCGACCCTCGCACGCCCGAGCGTCATTGTGCTCGCAACGGACGCCGCGGCCGAGCCGAGGCCCAGCGGAGAGGATGTCGTCGTCGAGGAGATCTGGGAGGCGCTGCCGCCGACCCCCGCCGCCCGAAGCAACCATCTCGTCGTACTGAAATTCGGCACCAGGGGCTGGGTCGAGTTGTCCCGGCGCCTGGAGGAGAAGGGGCGGGCCGAGGGACGGCCCGACGTCGTCAAGCACATCGACAGTCACCTGCACCAGCCGGGCGTCTTTGACGCGAGCCTTCTCCTGCAGCCCGAGCTCACCGATCGTCAATGGAACGATATCTGTCGGCCCATCGTCGTCAGCGTTCGCTCCTACTTCCTCGACATCCTTCGCAAGGAGCGGACTGCCACGCTCGAATGGGCGGACAGGATCTTGTCGAACAGGCTCTCTACCGCCGCCGGCCGCGACGTGTTCACCAGGCAGGGCTCTCGCCTCCATCTCGACGGGTCGATAGGTCGGCTCGCCGGCGATTCGGAGAAGAGGGCGGTCATCGCCGTCGGTCCGGGCGGCGTGGGCAAGACGACCCAGGTCGCGCTGTCCCTGCAGGCCGTGCTCGGGCGTCCCGAGGACGTGCCGTTCTTCCCCCTGGTGTTGTCGAACGAGGAGATCAATGACCTCGACGCCACCTTGCGCAAGCGCCTCGGACTGACCTGGCTCAGCGGCGACCGGCCCGTGTCGCTCTCCGACGAAGGGTTGCAGTGGTTCGCCGACAAGCTGTGCTTTGTCACGGACAGCCTGGAACGCACGGACAGCGTCGAGACGACTGCGCGCCAGCTCGAGCGCCTGCGCGGCGTCGCCAAGCTGCTGATCACGTGCAGACCCGAGGCCTGGTCCAAGGCCGCCGATCATCTGCTGGTTGAAAAGGGCGATGTCACCGTTCTCGGACTGATCGGCGATACCGATGTCCAGAACTATCTCGGCATCGCAAGACCGGCCGATGTCGCGAGCAGGCCCTATCTGCGCAATCCCGTCTTTCTCGATATCGCCGCCCATCTTACCCGGGCGGGAGAGGCCGCGTTCACGGGCGGTCGGCTGGCGAGCGAGACCGAGCTGCTCGATGCCTTCCGGGCCTTTGGCAAGAGACCACCGGAAGGAAGGCCCGGCACCGAACGCGAAAGGTTGCGAGCCGGCTGCGAGCGATTTCTGAAAAACCTCGCCCGGGAGCAGCTCGCACACAACCGCTTCGACGTGCCGCGGCAGGCCTTTGGGGATAGCGGATACGAGGATGCGATCGCGCATCTGGTCGAGCACGGCAAGTACGCCATTCTCGAAGGTGGGAACGACAGCGGTGTGCGCATCCGACTTCGCCACGACGTCATCGACGCTCACAACATCGCAAACCTGCTGCAGGACGATCCGAAGCTCTTCTCGCAGGTGCTGGGCTCGCCCGAACATAAGGGCAAGCTGCATCTCGGCTTCGGTCAGCTCCTGTTCGAGGGTGTCGCGCAAGCTGCCCACGACCGAGGTCGGAGAGACGTGATCGAGGCGTTCTTTCTCGAATTCCTGCGCCTGGTGGACAACAAGCAATATCCGGATCAGGATTTCAAGGCCGCGGGTTGGAACAGCGGATACGTGATAACGGCGCGGTTTCGAGCATTCGCGCATGTGGTCAAGGCGGCGATTGCCGGGCGCTACCTCGGGGACACCCGACCGAATGGTCCCGAGGAGCGGCTGAGCGGCCTCGACGGGCTCACGCAGAATGCGATGAGCTCGGTCAGCTCGATGCTTGGCGGAAAGAATGCTCTTTCGATCGACGACCCTGATGGCGCGTTGCTTCGGGCACTCGAAGAGAAGATCTACACCATCAGGCTGCGCGGGCGTCTCATCGAAGGGCTCGCCAAGATCGCCCGGCCCGACGAGGCCATGGCTCTACTTTCCGGGCTGGCGGACAATTCCAATCTGATGCGAGACGATGCCGGCCTGGTTCGCTACATCGCGCGGGCCATCAAGGATGCAGGAGGCGCGTCTCGCGAACACTCCGGGCAGGCGCTGAAGGCGCTCGCGAACTTGCGGCACACCTTCCAGCAGATCTTCCCCGACAGGTATCCAAGCATATTGCGCGACATCGAGCGGGCAGAAAGGCAGGTTGCGGAGGTCGCCGGACACCCTCGCGGGGCCGAGACCGTCCTCACCTTGGTCGAGGTGCTCGAAGGCCTTCAGAATGTCGATCCCATCTCGCGTCTGCCAGCCGCGGACGGCAAAGTGCGGTTGCAGTTCTCGGATTGGATGGTCGTCGAGGCCTATCTTGCGGAGCTCGCCAGCACGAATGGACGGATCGACGGACACCTGCACGAGGCGGCGATCCTGGCGACAGCGCGCTGCCTCTGGCATCAGCACTCGCGGTGCCACGAGCTTACCGTTCGCACGCTCGGCCACGTCGATCATCCCTTCGCGCGCGGCGTGCTGCTGCATGCCCTGACTTTCGCGACAAACGACGGCCTGGAGCGAGAGATCCTCGATGCCCTGCGCCGGCAGGCTCGCCGGCTGTTGCAGCAGGCGCGGAGCAGCCCTCCCGATTCGGTCTCGCGCTGCTGCGGGCGATCGCGTGCCGTTTCAGGATTGTCGGCAGGCAACGGGCCGGCGAGCTCGCCGAATTGTTGGCCGAATGTGGAGCACCTGGCGATGCCCTGGGTACGGACCAATATGTGGAGTTGAAGCGCTTCACCGGGCTTCCGCCCATGGCCGAGGAGCGCACGGCATTGCCGCCGTCCCTGCCCGATTGGCTCTCCGAAGAAGCGCGCCACCGCGAGGTGGGCGACGAGCTGGAGAAGAAGATTTCCTTCCGCCCTTATGTCGATGGCGACGAGACGCTGCATTTTGCGAGCTCATCCTGGAGGTTGCCGCGCCGGTTGCATATCGAGCTGGTGCGGCGCGCCGAATTCTTCGAGAGGATTGCAATCGATCGCGGGCGACCGCCTGATCTCGACCCGATTTGGATAGCGCAGGAGGCTCAGCTGGCGGCTGATGCCCGCGGGCGATCTCGCGCCGCCGAGAACAATGATGAAACCAGAAGCGAGAATTTGGTCGATCTGCACCTGAGGAATGTCGCCAACCATTTCCAGCCGGGCTGGGACGATTGGAAGGACAGGGACGAGCCTGACTTTGCCGATCACGTCGAGGGCATTGCGCAGGCCTACGCCTGCCTCGAGGAGGCCAGGGAGGTTCCCTCGATCGCCGCGGTCCACGCTGTGATCCTTCTTGCAGACAATCATCTTGTCGAGGGCAAGAGAAAAGCCACGCTTCACTACGCGCCGGGCGCATGGTCCGCCTCCTTCGAGGAGCAGATGAAGCGTGAGGATGTGGACCACAGCGAGGGGATCAAGACGTGTCTGGTACGCGGCTTTGCTGAAGAGTTCGGAGTCGAGCTGACATCAGAGGAGGTAGGCATCCAGGCCGTGAGCCTGGGCGTCGAATGGGGTATGACCAACTATGTCGTGCTGGTTGTGGCCAAGCTCACACTTGGCTTGGACGAGCTCTGGCGCCGCGTGTTGGCGGGACAACACGATCACGAGCTCGAGATGATCGCGACCACGCCCCTGGCCGCGCGACTGACCAATGTTTGCAGGGACGACCTGGGATTCTGGGTGGACAAGGAGCCGAGAAAGCTCCACCCCACGACGGCTGCGAGACTGGCGCTGCTGGCGGCGACCGGCAGCTCCGGCTGATCTCCTGCCCTGCCGTGCTGCCAAGAGCGCTTGCTCGAGCAGGGGCCTCCAACAGCCTCGTCCATCGCCGTTGGGCTTGCGGCGACGGCGCGGGCATCGACCCGACACGAGAGCCTGTGGCAACATTAGCCAAAATTCCCACTGGACCCCTTGGCCAAGACGCTCCAATATCCGCCGCAAGTCGGTCCGACAATCCGACATGGGCCCGCCGCCATCGCGCGGGCCGGCAAAGACAAGGGGAGGAGCCGTCATCCATGGTGGCTCAGGCTGATGCGCGCTCGCTGCCGCAGCAGGGCGCCTCTGACGCGCAGTTGAGCGTGCGCAACGTGTCGGTGCGTTTCGGCGGCATCATTGCCCTCGACGGCGTGTCGTTCGACGTGGCGCCGGGCCGGATCGCCGGCCTGATCGGCCCCAACGGCGCCGGCAAGACCACACTCTTCAACTGCCTGTCGCGTCTTTACGTGCCGGATGCCGGCGACATCCTGTTCGAGGGCCGCTCGATCCTCGGGCTGCCGCGCCACGCGATCCCGAGAATCGGCATCGGCCGCACGTTCCAGAACGTGGCGCTATTCGACCACATGTCCGTGCTCGACAACATCAAGGTCGGTTGCCACAGCCGCACCTCGACGGGCTTCATCACCAACGCCGTGCGCCTGCCGAAATCGGAGCCCGAGGAGCGGCGCATCACCGAGCGCGCCGAGGAGCTCGTCGAGTTCATGGACCTCGCCGCCTTCGCCCGCCGCCCGGCCGGCGGCCTGCCGTTCCCGGTCAGAAAGCGTGTCGAGCTCGCCCGCGCGCTTGCCGGCAACCCGAAGCTGCTCCTGCTCGACGAGCCCGCCGCCGGCCTCAATCACGACGAGGTCGATGTCCTGCGCGGCCAGATCCGGCGCGTGCGCGATACCCAGCACGTCACCGTGCTGCTGGTCGAGCACCACATGAGCCTCGTCATGTCGGTCTCCGACCAGGTGGTCGCCATCGACTTCGGGCGCAAGATAGCCGAAGGGACGCCGGCCGAGGTGCAGCGCAACCCCGATGTGATCCGCGCCTATCTGGGAACGGAGGCCTGAGCGTGGCGTCGCTGCTCGAGGTGGAGGGGCTCAGGGCCTACTACGGCCAAACCCAGGCTTTGCACGATGTGAGCTTTTCGCTCGAGGCCGGCGGCATCACCACGCTGCTCGGCGCCAACGGCGCTGGCAAGACCACGACGCTGCGCGCCATCTGCAACATGGTGCACACCGAGGGCTCCATCAGGCTCGACGGCACGCCGATCAACGGCCGCGCCACCGAGGCGGTCGTGCGGCTGGGCGTGGGACACGTGCCGGAGGGTCGCGGCACCTTCACCAACCTCAGCGTCGACGAGAACCTGCGCGTCGCCGCCTACACGCGGCGCGACAAGGCCGCAACCGAGCGCGACCGCGAGATGGTCTACGAGTATTTCCCGATCCTGAAGGCGCGCCTCACCCAGCAGGCCGGCACGCTGTCGGGCGGCGAGCAGCAGATGCTGGCGATCAGCCGCGCCCTGATGGGAGCGCCGCGCCTGATGCTGCTCGACGAGCCCTCGTTCGGGCTGGCGCCGCTGATCGTGCAGGAGATCTTCCGCATCATGCGCCGCATCAACGGCGAGGCCAAGGTGAGCATGCTGCTCGTCGAGCAGAACGCGGCGCTGGCGCTGGAGCTGGCCGACCACGCCTACGTGCTCGAGACCGGCCGCATCGTCATGTCGGGCAAGGCCGCCGACGTGAAGAACGACGAGAGCATCCGCAAGTCCTATCTTGGCTACTGAGGGAACGCAGAAGACGCCATGGAGCAGCTCATCCAGCAGATCGCCTCGGGTCTCGCCAACGGCGCCATCTATGCCTGCCTGGCCCTGGCGCTGGTGATGATCTTCGTCTCCACTGATCACATCAATTTCGCCCAGGGCGAGATGGCGATGTTCAGCGCCTATATCTGCTGGCAGCTCATGCAGTGGGGACTCAACTTCTGGATCGCATTGCCGGTGGTGGCGCTGATCTCATTCCTCATCGGGGTCAGCATCGAGCGGATCATCCTGCGGCCGCTGCACAACGCGCCGGTGCTCTCCATTGTCGTCGTCTTTATAGGCCTGCTCGCCATCTTCCATTCGCTGGCAGGAGGCATCTGGGGCCACACCATCAAGGACTTCCCCTCGCCGTTCCCAAAGGTGACGTTTGCGGGCTCGGGCTATATCGGCCCGCACCAGATCGGCATGATCGTCGTGACGCTCGTACTGCTGCTGGCGCTCTTTGCCTTCTTCCGCTTCACGCCGCTGGGGCTTGCCATGCGCGCGGCGGCTCAGAACCCCACGTCCGCGCGATTGGCCGGGGTGCGGGTCGACTGGATGCTGGCGCTGGGGTGGGGCTTGGCAGCGGCCATCGGCGCCGTCGCCGGCAGCCTGGTGGCTCCGGCCGTCTACCTGGAACCCAATATGATGGCGTCGATCCTGCTCTATGGCTTTGCCGGCGCGCTGGTCGGCGGCATCTCGAGCCCGGGCGGAGCCGTGGCCGGCGGCTTCATCGTCGGCGTGCTCGAGAACCTGATCGCCTATTTCGGCAACCTGCTCGAGAAATCCTCGGGGCTCTATATCGTCGGCAACGGTGAGAAGCTGACCGTGGCGCTGGTTATCGTCATCACCGTTCTGACGTTGAAGCCAAGCGGCCTCTTCGGCCACGTCACAGTGAAGCGGGTGTAGACCATGGCGACCACGACCACAGCCAACGGGGTCGCCGCCGAAACGCCACGCCGCGCGTTCGTCCGCGCATGGTGGATCTGGGCGGCGCTCGCCATCCTCGCCTTGCTGCCGTTCATCGGCGGTAAGACCGGGCTCATCAGCAACTACGGCTTCCTGCAGCTGTCCTTGATGATCGTCTACGCCATCGCCGTACTAGGCCTGATCCTGCTCACCGGCTTCAACGGCCAGATCTCGCTTGGGCATGGCGCCTTCTTTGCCGTCGGTGCCTACACGGCCGCCGTGCTGATCGATCAGGCAAACTGGCCCTATTGGGCGACGCTGCCGGTGGCGGCGATCATGTGCTTTATCGTGGGGTATGTGTTCGGCCTACCGGCATTGCGCCTCGACGGCCACTACCTGGCACTCGCCACCTTCGCGCTGGCGGTGGCCGTTCCGCAGTTCCTGAAGTACCGCCACTTCGAGTGGTTCACGAACGGCGTGCAGGGCATCAACATCTTCAAGCCAGATCCGCCCTTCGGCCTGCCGGTGAGCTCCGACCAGTGGATGTATCTGATCGTGCTCGCCACCGCCGCCGTGATGTTCTGGCTCGCCCACAACCTGCTCGACAGCCGGACGGGGCGCGCCATGATGGCGATCCGCGATCACTCCATGGCCGCCAGCACCATGGGCATCAACGTCGCTCACTACAAGACCGTGGTGTTCGGCATCAGTGCGCTCTATACCGGCGTCGCCGGTGCGCTGCATGCCATCATCTTCGAGTTCGTGGCTCCCGACAGCTTCCGCTTCGAGCTGTCGATCGCCATCCTGGTCGGCGCGGTGGTCGGCGGCATCGCCTCGCTGCCCGGCGCGGTCATCGGCGGGGTGTTCGTGCAGGTGATCGAGAAGTACGCCGACGCACTCACCAAGAAGATCTCGGCGGCCGTGCACCTGCCACTCGATCTCGAGCCTTGGACCATCTACGGCATCGCGCTGATCCTGCTCATGTACATCATGCCGATGGGGATCGCCGGCGGGGCCGCCCAGCTGTGGCGACGGATCAGAGGATCGTGACGGCGCGCTCTTTGGCCGCCGCGATGAACGAGAATGTGTGACAACCACAGGAGGAAGCTCACATGACGCAGACGACACGCAGACTGCTGCTTACCGGCGTGGGCATGCTCGCCCTCGCCCTGGCGGCTGCCCCTGCCTCGGCGCAGAAGAAATACGACGAAGGCGCCACCGATACCGAGATCAAGATCGGCAACACCAACCCCTACTCGGGCAATGCCTCCGCCTACGGCACCATCGGCAAAACCATCGACGCCTACTTCAAGATGGTCAACGAGCAGGGCGGCATCAACGGGCGCAAGGTCAACTTCATCAGCTACGACGACGGCTACGCCCCGCCCAAGACGGTGGAGATGGTGCGCAAGCTGGTCGAGGAGGACAAGGTGCTGTTCGTCTTCCAGACGCTCGGCACGCCGCCCAACACGGCAATCCACAAGTACATGAACGCCAAGAAGGTGCCGCACCTATTCGTTGCGACAGGTGCCTCCAAGTGGGGCAACCCCAAGGAGTTCCCGTGGACCATGGGCTTCCAGCCCGACTACGTCACGGAAGCCGTCATCTACGCCAAGCACATCCTGGCCAACGTCAAGGACCCCAAGATCGGCGTCCTCATGCAGAACGACGACTACGGCAAGGACTACTTCAACGGCTTCAAGCAGGGCCTGGGCAAGGACGCCGACAAGCTGATCGTTCAGCTCTCCACCTATGAGGTGACCGATCCGACCGTCGACAGCCAGATGATCCAGCTGAAGAACTCGGGCGCCAACGTGTTCTTCAACATCACGACGCCGAAGTTCGCGGCGCAGGCGATCAGGAAGGCGGCCGAGATCGGCTGGAAGCCCGCGCACTATCTCAACAACGTGTCGGCATCGATCGGCACCGTCATGAAGCCTGCGGGCTTCGAGAACGGCCAGGGCAGCATCACGGCCTACTACATCAAGGACCCGACCGATCCGCAGTTCGCCAACGACAAGGACATGGCCGAGTGGAAGGCCTTCATGGGCAAGTACTACCCGACCGGCAATCTGCAGGACAGCTCCAATGCCTACGGATATGCGGTCTCCAGCCTGTTGCACGTGGTGTTGAAGCAGTGCGGCGACAACCTCACGCGCGAGAACGTCATGAAGCAGGCGGCCAGCATCAAGGGCGTGCAGCTGCCGATGGTTCTCGACGGCATCAAGGCCAATACCAGCGCGACCGACTTCTATCCGCTGCAGTCGGTGAGGCTGGCGCGCTTCAAGGGTGAGAAGTGGGAGCTGTTCTGCGAGATCATCTCGAACGAGGCCGCGAGCCAGTAGACCTGCCAACGATTGCCCCGGCCGTTCGTCTACCCGACGGCCGGGGCAAGAGACGAACGAGACCATGACACACGCAACTGCCGCCAGGTTCGAGCGCATCAAGGCCCGGCCGGCCTACGAGCTGGTCGCGGAGGCGATCGAGCGCAAGATCCTGGCGGGGCGCCTCAAGCCCGGCGACCCCGTCGGCACCGAGTCCGAGCTCGTCAAGCAGTTCGGGGTCAACCGCTCGACCGTGCGCGAGGGCATCCGCCTGCTCGAGCAGTCGGGCCTCGTCGCCCGCGAGCCGAGCCGCCGGCTGTCGGTGGCCGTGCCGCACTACCACCGCCTCGCCACTCGCATGACGCGCGCGCTGATCCTGCAGCAGGTGACGTTCCGCGAGCTGTGGCACACCTCGCGCGCGCTCGAGCCCGCCGCCGTCGATCAGGCCATGGACAACGCCACCGAGGACGATCTGGCCGGGCTCGCCGCCAACGTCGACAAGACGCGCAAGGCCGCTCGCGATCCCGCCGCCGTCGCCGAGCTCGACGCCGAGTTCCACCGGCTGATCACCAAGTCCGCCCACAACCGCGTGCTGCTGCTGGCCAAGGAGCCCTCCAGCATGCTGGTGCGGCCCACCACCGCCTTCATCATCTTCAACAACCCGGGCGGCATTCCCCGACTGATCGAGGCGCACGGCCACATCCTCGATGCGCTGCAGCGCCGTGACCGCGACAAGGGCCGCCTGTGGGTCGACCGGCACCTGCGCGACTGGAGGGCCGGCTTCGAGCGCGCCGGCATGGACCTCGACAGCCCCGTCGACGGCATCGAGCTACCCTCGCTCGCCGCCCGGCTGTCTGCGCACGAATAGCTGCCATCCCGGAATTCGCGGAACGCGAATATCCGGGACCCAGCCGGCCGCTTCAGAACTTGAAGTTGAGGTAGCCGGGGCCGTCCCTGCCGCCATCGCGCGGACGCCCGCCGTGGTTCTGCCAGAAGTCGACCGTCTCGCGCCGCAGCGTGTCGGAGCAGCTTTGCTCGCAATGCATCCAGGTGCCGCCCGGCAGGCGCACCTCTAGCCGGTTCCTCGCTCCCACCCGCACGGGCGCCGTGATGCTGGCCCCGCTGTAGCGGCTCTCGGCCGTCACGTAGACGTAGCCGTCCTTGCCGCGGCGCACCTGCGCTTCCGCCGTCGTGACCAGGGTGCCGGTCGCGACCGTCGCTATCGCCGCCGCCAGCCAGATGCGCATAGGTCGTCTCCTCGACTTTCCGGCGGGACCCTACAGCAGCCATCCGGCGCAATCGTGAACGAGATGCCCCTCGCGCAGCGTTTCCGGCGACCTGTAGCCGAAGCGTCACAGATGGCGTCGAGTCATTCCCGCAAGCGCGGAGCGCGCATGCGGGAATCCAGCCCCATACTCCGTCGAGCATGACCCTGGATGCCCGCTCTGCGCTGCGCTTGGCGGGCATGACGCTGGTGATCGGGGAGCGCCCCGCCTTACGCCACCCTGCCGCCGAGCTCGTCCTCGATGTGGGCGCGGATGATGGCCTCGAAGCTCTCATCGGCCGTGAAGCCCAGCGCCAGCGCGCGCTTGGGGTCGAAGTTGCGCGGCCAACCGGCGACAATCTCCTCGATGAAGGGATCGGGCTCTCTGCGGATGCGGGCCACCACCTTGTCGCCCGCAACTTTCTTGAGCCCCGCGATCTGCTGCCCGACCGTCACGGCGAGACCCGGCATTGTGAGCGCCCGGCGCGGGCCGACCTTGGCGAGGTCGATCCCCGCCGCATGCAGCATGAAGCCGACCGCGGCGCGCGGCGATGCGTGCCAGTGCATGACGCCGTCGGAAACCGGCAGCACCGCCTCCTGCCCCGCCAGAGGCTCGCGCATGATGTTGGAGAAGAATCCCGAGGCCGCCTTGTTGGGCTTGCCCGGCCGCACGCAGATGGTGGGGAGGCGGATGCTGATGCCGTCGACGAAGCCCTTGCGGCTGTAGTCGGAGACGAGCAGCTCGCAGATGTTCTTCTGCGTGCCGTAGGAGGTGAGCGGCGTGTTGAAGAACTCGTCGCCGATCGCATCGGGGAACGGCGCGCCGAACACGGCAATCGAGCTCGCAAACACCAGCCGCGGCTTGTGGCCGGCCTTGCGCACGGCCTCCAGCAGCCCGCGCGTGCCGTCCATGTTGATGCGGTAGCCCTTGTCGAAGTCCTGTTCGGCCTCGCCCGAGACGATCGCCGCGAGGTGGAAGATCACCTCCGGCTTGTCGGCGAGAAGCTTGTCGGTCTCGCCCGTCGCCGGCAGGTCGCCCGTCTTGATATCGACCGGCATCTTGGCGCCCGCCGGCGCCGCGCCCGGCACCACGTCGTAAAGCGTAAGCTTGTCGATCGCCGAGCCCGCGACCTTGCCGTCCCTGGCCAGCCGTTCGCTGAGCTTGCGGCCGATCATTCCCGCGCCGCCGATGATGAGGACCTTCATGCTGTCTCCTGTGTCATCCCGGCGCTTGTCGCCGGGATCCATCGTGCCGCTCGCTTCGACGCTTGTGGAAGGCTGGGTCCCAGGCACAAGGCCCGGGATGACAGATCACCCGATCTTCACTCCGCAGGCCGCGGCCCACTTGAGCCCCTCGACCGTCCCGCGCCTCGGCTTGTACTCGCACCCCACCCAGCCCTTGTAGCCGCTGGCATCTATCTGCTGCAGCAGCCAGCCGTAGTTGAGGTCGCCCTCGTCGGGCTCGCCGCGGTCGGGCGGGTTGGCGATCTGGTAGTGGCGCGTGAGGCTCGCGTACTCCTTGAGCGCCACGGCAACGTCGCCGTCCTCCACCTGCCGATGGTAGAGGTCGAACTGCAGGCCGAGGTTGGGCTCGCCCACCTCGTAGATGATGGCGCGGGCCTCGGCGAGCTTGTTGAGGAAGTAGCCGGGAATGTCGCGCCGGTTGATCGGCTCGATCACCAGTCCGACGCCGGCGCCGGCGGCCTTGCGCGCGGCCTTCTTGAGGTTGGCGACGAAGGTGTCGCGCCGCGCCCCCTGGTGCACGAGGCCCGCCATCACGTGGACGAGCTTGCAGCCCGTCGCCTCGCAGTAGGCGAGCGCATTGGCGAGGTCGGCGTCGAAGTCCTTCTCGCGCCCGGCAAGCGCACTGCGCCCTCGCTCCCCGACCTTGGCGTCGCCGGCGGTCGTGTTGATGAGCGCCAGCGTCAGGCCGTTGGCCTTGAGCCTGGCCGCGATGTCGGCGGCGGAAGCCTCGTAGGGATTGCCGATCTCAACGCCCTTGAAGCCGGCCTTGGCGGCCGCCTCGAAGCGGTCGAGCAGCGGCACCTCCAGAAACAGGAAATTGAAGTTGGCGCAGAAGCGGGGCATGGGCTTTTTGCTCCTCGGGCCTGAAGTTTCGCGGTCGGCGACGAACGCCGCATCTCAAAGGGTAAAGCCGCCGTCGCAGACGATGGCCGAGCCCGTCATGTAGTCGGACTCGTCGGAGGCCAGATACACGGCGATATGCGCCATCTCCTCGGCCGTGCCGAGACGGCCCAGAGGCTGGCGCTCGATGAACATGGCGCGCGCCTTGTCAACGCTGCCGACCTGCGCGCCCAGCGCCTTGACGCGCTCGCCGAGCGAGGGCGTATCGATGGTGCCGGGGCAGATGCAGTTGCAGCGAATGCCCTTCCGGATGAAGTCGAACGCTACTGCCTTGGTGAGGCCGACGACCGCCGCCTTGGTCGCCCCATAGACATAGCGGTTGGCGACCGCCTTGCTGGCACCCGCCGTCGACGCGATGTTGATGATCGACCCCTTGCCCTTCTCCAGCATGCCCGGCAGGAACGCCTTGATCGTGCGGTGCATGGACTTGACGTTGAGGTCGAAGGAGAAGTCCCAGTCCTCGTCGGAGCATTCGAGCACCGTACCGTGGTGCACGAAGCCCGCCGCGTTGAACAGCACGTCGACGGGTCCGATCCGCTTGGCCTGCGCCGCGATGGCCTTGCTGTCGCGCGCATCAAGCCTGACGCACTCGGCGACGCCTGCAGCCTTCAGCTCCGCAAAGCTCGCGTCATTGAGGTCGCTGGCAACCACCCGGGCGCCCGCCCGCGCGAACGCGATCGCCGTGGCCCGTCCGATCCCCGCACCCGAGGCCGTGCAGAAGGCGACCTTGCCCCTGAGCCGATCCGCCATCCCTTGTTCCTCCCCAAGGTTCTCCCGCGCCGAACATATTGCGCCGCCGCCCGGCTGGCCACACGGGATTTGGGGAAATGTTCGGACCGCTTGCCACGACTGAGCAGAAAGGGCTCGCGGAGGAACCTGCGGACCCTCTCGGACTGCCGAGCCTGTTCAGTCTTGCTTGATGAAAGTACCAGCACGCAGCTCGCTCACAGCCCGGTTGAGCTCCGCCTGCGTGTTCATGACGATCGGGCCATACCAGGCCACCGGCTCCCGGATCGGCTTGCCGGACACGAGCAGGAAGCGGATGCCTTCCTCTCCCGCCTGAACCGTCACCTCATCGCCGCTGTCGAAGAGAACGAGCGAGCGGTTGCCGGTGCTCTCGCGGATCAGCGTCTCCTTGCCGTCGATCTCCTTTTCGGTGAGCACGCCGAACGGCTGCGACGCTGAGCGAAACGACCCCGCTCCCTCGAACACATACGCAAAGGCATGCCGCTCGATTTCCGCGGGCAGCGTCTTGCGCCTGCCGGGCGGCACCCAGACGTCGAGGTAGCGTGGATCCGCCGCCACTCCCTGCACGGGACCGCGCTTGCCCCAGAAATCGCCGCACACGACGCGCACGCGCGTGCCGTCATCGTCCACGATCTCGGGGATCTCGCTACCCTTCACATCCTGGTAGCGGGGCGCTGTCATCTTGAGGCTGGACGGCAGATTGGCCCAGAGCTGGAAGCCGTGCATGCGCCCCTTCGGATCGCCCTCCGGCATCTCCTGGTGCAGGATGCCGCGGCCGGCCGTCATCCACTGCACGTCGCCGGCACCGAGCGCGCCGGTGTTGCCGAGGCTGTCCCTGTGCTCGACGGTCCCCGCGAGCACGTAGGTGATGGTCTCGATGCCGCGATGGGGATGCCAGGGGAAGCCCGCCCGGTAGTCGTCCGGCCGGTTGTTGCGGAAGTCGTCGAGCAGCAGGAAGGGATCGAGCTCTGCCGTATTGCCGAAGCCGAATGCCCGGCGCAGCTTCACGCCCGCTCCCTCCATGGTTGGCTTCGATTGGATGATCTGCTTCACGGGCCGTATGGACATGGGGCCTCTCTCTCACCGTTTGAATTCCGGACGCAACGGCCCTCTCAAGCCGCGCGCTCGATGGTATCGCGTCCGCTCAAACGGGACACGAGCGCCGCGAACTGGTCGACGAATGATTGCAGAAACGCTCGCGTGCCCGGGTCGGAGACGGCGCCCCCTTCGTCGATCAGCCCCGGCTTGAAGGTGATGTAGGCCTCGCCGCCCAACACGATCATGCCCTGGCTGCCCAGAACCTGGCGAAGATGCTGCTGGGCGATCGCGCTCGCGATCGCGCCGGGCGATGTGCCGGTGATGGCCGCAGGCTTTCCCGTCCATACGTTCTTCCCGTAGGGCCGCGAGCCCCAACCGATAGCGTTCTTGAGAACTGCGGGTATGGAGCGATTGTGCTCGGGCGTCACAAACAGGACGCCGTCTGCGCGCGCGATCTCATCCTTGAAACGGCTGACGCTCGCCGGCAGCGGGTCCTCGAAGTCCTGGTTGTAGATCGGCAGATCGTCGATCTGCACAATTCTCGCCGTCATCTTCCCGTCCCCCAGCTTGGCAAGAGCGCCTGCAAGCTGGCGATTGATCGATTGCCGGCGGTTGCTGCCGACCACGATTGCCACATTGACCCCAGGCATTTCTGACCCCATCACGGTTATCCATCGATACCGAGGCTAAATAGATGACCGAGAAACGAACGCAAGAACGCACAGCCGTGTTACCCAGTAACCTGCATGTGCCCGAGGATTGCCGCGCGGTCAGCGAGGTACTCGAGCGCGTCGGCGACAAGTGGACGGTGCTCGCAGTCAACACGCTCGGGACCGGACCCAAACGCTTCAACGAGCTGAGACGTTCGATCGCCAGCATCTCGCAGCGCATGCTGACCTTGACGCTGCGCGGGCTCGAGCGCGACGGACTTGTCACTCGCACCGTATTTCCAACGGTCCCACCGCGCGTCGACTACGAGCTGACCGAGCTCGGCCGCTCGCTCCTGACGCCGGTCGGAGCACTCGGCACCTGGGCGCTGCAAAACCGCCCCAGAATTCAGGCCGCGCGGCTCCGGTTCGACGCCAAGACAGGGGATCGCCGCCGTCGCTGAGGTCGTCGATACCTCCGCTCGAAAAGGTCTACCGTCGGTGCCATGATGTCGAAGCTCAATCGTCGTAGCCTCCTCCGCGGCGCTGTGCTCGCTGCCCTCCCTGGCCCAGCCGCCGCCCAAGTGGTGCGTCCGATGAAACACATTGTCCTGCTCGGCGACTCCATCTTCGACAACGCTGCCTACGTCGCGGGAGGCCCCGATGTTGTCCGCCAGCTTCGTGCTCTCTCGCCGCGGGATGCCCGGGCCAGCCTGAGCGCCCGGGACGGCGCCGTGATTGCCGACGTCTCCCACCAGCTGCAGAGCCTTCCACCCGACGCAACCCACCTCGTCCTCAGCGTCGGCGGCAATGACGCCCTCGGCGAGGCAGCGTTGCTCGAGGCGAAGGTCAGCTCGATGGCCGAGGCCCTGGAGCTGATCACCCGCGTCCGCGAGCGCTTCCGGTCCGCCTATGCCGGCTTGCTCGAGGAAATTCTCAAGCGCCCGTTGCCGCTGGCTGTTTGCACCATCTATGAGCCGCGCTTCCCGGAATCCGCGCGCCGCAGGCTGGCCGCCACGGCCCTGACAGTGCTCAACGATGCCATCACGCGCGAAGCCTTTTCGCGCCGGGTGGACTGCATCGATCTAAGGGTGTTGTGCGACGACGATCGGGACTTCGCCAACCCGATCGAGCCTTCGATCCATGGCGGCGAGAAGATTGCCAGAGCCATACTTGGGCTCGTCACCGGCACGCGCGACGGCTCGCGCGTATTTGT
The DNA here is from genome assembly GCA_041288195.1 of Hyphomicrobiaceae bacterium. GTDB lineage: Bacteria > Pseudomonadota > Alphaproteobacteria > Rhizobiales > Hyphomicrobiaceae > AWTP1-13. The sequence goes on along the minus strand of JBGGME010000392.1, from coordinate 1,552 downwards.
CCGCTAGACCCTGCCGGCACCGCTCAGGGTCGGCGCCCCAAGGCACCCCGGCTGCGTGGGCCGGCGACCGTGAGGTGACGCGCTGCGGTAGATTGGCTACGCTGCCCATTGCGGTCAGAAGGCGACGACGCAGACTTCACATCCATCGCATATCACTGCCGGAGAGGACGGGATGGCACGAGGGACGATCTACGAAGCACCTCGCGTCATGGCCAAGCCGAACGAGACCGTCGTCACCAGTACCTGCGGCCACAACTGCGGCGGTCGTTGTGCCGTCAATGCGCACGTCGTCGACGGCCGCATTGTCCGCATATCCACCGACCCGCGCCGATGGGAGCCGGAGCTGCCTCCCCTGCACGCCTGTGCGCGCGGCATCGGCCAGATCGAGCGCGTGTACCATCCCGACCGCCTCAAGCATCCGCTGCGACGCAAGGGGCCACGCGGCGGCGGCGAGTTCGAGCGCATCTCCTGGGACGAGGCGCTGGACGAGGTCGCCCGCCAATTGCTCCGCGTGCGCGGCCAATATGGCAACGCGGCCATCCTCGATGCGTCGCGGTCGGGAAGCCTGTCGGTGCTGCACGGCCGAGCGGCAGCACAGCGGTTCCTTCACATGTTCGGTGGCTGCACGGTGTTGTGGTCGAACATGTCGGCGGAGGCCGAGGTATTCGCTGTGCGCATGACCTACGGCGCCGAGGCGGAATACAAGAGTGCGGGGCGGGAGCCGACGGATTACGTCAACTCCAAGTTGATCGTCATGTGGGGCTGGAGCCCTGGCGACGGCACTTTCGGAACGGGCACCTACGAATATCTCAAGCGGGCCAAGAAGCAGGGCGTGCGGATCGTGTGCGTGGACCCGCGCAAGACGCGATCGAGCGCCGTTCTGGCGGACGAGCACATCTTCATCCAGCCCTCCACCGATACCGCCGCCCTCATTGCCATGGCCTACGTGATCGCGAGCCAAGGCCTGCAGGATCAGGCCTATTGCGACGCCCACGTGCTCGGCTTCGATGAAGCGCACTTGCCACCTGGCGCGCCGGCCGGGGCCTCCTATCGCTCGTATCTGCTCGGGCTGTCGGACGGCATCGCCAAGACGCCCGAATGGGCCGCCGAGATCACGGGCATGCCGGCCGAGACCATTCGGCGCCTCGCAATCGAGTTCGCCACCACCAAGCCCGCGGCGCTCCAATGCGGCTATGCTCCCGGCCGTACCGCGTACGGCGAGCAGTTCCACCGCGCGGCCTACGCGCTCTGCGCCATCACCGGCAATGTCGGCGTCCCCGGCGGCAGCTCGGGCGTGAGCAACGGCGCCACGGGGCGAGGCGGCATCAAGACCCTGCCGACAGGCGCCAATCCGACGAACGCGCGCGTCGCCTCGCCGTTGCTCGCCGACCTGCTGGCGCGCGGCGAGGCAGGCGGCTATCCCTCGGACATCAAGCTCATCTATTCGGTCGGGGGCGATCTCTTCAATCAATGTCCCAACGTCAACAAGATGGTGGGTGCCCTCGACGGGGTCGAGTTCCTGGTGGCGCAGGACCACTTTTTGACGCCGACC
>JBGGME010000391.1:0-4054 GCA_041288195.1 Hyphomicrobiaceae bacterium | reverse complement strand
ATGCGCCTCCCGCCGTCGTAGAAGTATGCACAATGGCGCTCACCGTACGCCCACCAGCAACGGTAGGCGATTGTCTCAGTCCCGCTGCCGGCCTGCGGTCCCTGCGTGCCGAGTGTCGGCGCCGCCTGTGCGGCCGAGGTGGCCAGGCCGAGCGCGACCGCGCCCGCCAAAGCCAGACTGTTCAGCTTGAGGTGCATGCGTTCTCTCCGTGTTGATCGCTGCATGGCAAATCAACTCTCACGCACGCCGACTGGTTGCAGCGATGACCAGCACTGCCGGGGCTCTTCGGGCTAGAGCCAGCGGTGCGAAACGAGCAACTACCGTCCGGCGATGCCGAACTCCGAAAACGGAATGAACGCCACCAGGTCGCCCGGCTTCACCTCCGGCACATCTTCCGGAATGTCGATCAGCCCATCCGCCGCCCTGAGCCCCGAGATCAGTCCCGAGCCGTCGCGCGCGAACTTGTCGACGGCCAGTCCGCGCGACGTCTCCATAAGCGAGCCGCGCGAGAACTCGCGCCGCCCCGTCTTGCGGTTGGGAAACGCAAACATCGCCGGCAGCTTGTAGCGACGCGGCTCCCGCCACTCCGCTCCGCCCAGGCGACGCAGCATCGGCCACGCGTACAGCAGGAAGCACACCAGCACCGCCACCGGATTGCCCGGCAGCCCGAGCACGACGCAGTCGCCGATCTGGCCGAACGACATCGGCCGGCCCGGCTTGATGGCGAGCTGCCACAGGTGCCGCTTGCCCAGCGCATCGAGGGCGGCCACCACGTGGTCCTCCTCGCCGCGGCTCGCGCCCCCCGACGTCACGATCACGTCGAACTCTCGCGCCGCCCGCGCCAGCCGCTCCTTTACCTGCGCCAGGTCGTCGGGAAACACGCCGAGGTCGGTTGCCACGGCGCCGGCGCCCGCGATCAGCGGCCCCAGCATCGGCGCGTTGGCATCGAACACGTGCCCCGCCGCCAGGTTCGCGCCATCCGCTCCGCCGCGTCGCACCTCGTCGCCGGTCGAGACGATCCCGACCTTCAACCGCCGGAAGCAGTCCACCTCGCCAAAGCCCAGCGATGCCAGCGCTGCCAGGTCCTGCGGCCGCAGCACGGCGCCCGCCTCCAGCACAACCTCCCCCGCCTTCACGTCCTCGCCGGCCTTGCGCACGTTGGCCCCGCGCTTCAGCCCGGCAGGGATAGCCACGCGGTCGCGGCCATCCACCGCCCCGAAGCGCACGTCCTCCTGCATGACGACGGTGTCGTGGCCCTCCGGTACGACAGCGCCCGTGAAGATGCGCACGGCGACGCCCTTGGCCGGCCGCTGCGCGAGCGGGTGGCCTGCGGCCGCCCGCCCCTCGACGGCAAGCTCGCTCCCTGCCGCGGGGTCGTAGTCGGCCCCCGCGAACGAGAAGCCGTCGACTGCCGCATTGGTGTGCGCCGGCACCGGCCGCGGCGCCATGGCCGCCGCCGCCAGGATGCGGCCGGCCGCCTCGGCCAGGGGGATGCGCTCAGGCCCCACGACCGGCGCCACCCGCTCCTTCAGGATCGCCAGCGCCGCGTCGTGCAGCAGGCGCTTCTTGTCGTGCGCGAAGCAGTCGTCGAGGAGCTTTCTTGCCATTTGCGAGGGACTGAGCCGGGCCTTTGCGCGCATCTAACCACACGCCCGCAGCACCCGATACTTGCATATGCCGCGGGCCGCGATCCGCCGGCTTCCCGGCCTCGGGCCAGCGCCGCCGCCCCCTCCCGAATTCTTGCCGCGAGAGGGTTCACAACGCCCCCGAAGCTGCTATAAGGACCCCGCCGCGCAAGGCGGGCACCATGGGCCGACGGCCCAGGTCCCTGCCCCACACACGCGGCACAGGCAGCCCGACGTCGCCCGGCCCCAGGCTCCCGCCGCCCATGCGGCGGCCCTCTACTGGCTGGAGACGGTGGACTGCCAGCAAAGTCGGTGACGCGGGGTGGAGCAGCCCGGTAGCTCGTCAGGCTCATAACCTGAAGGTCGTAGGTTCAAATCCTACCCCCGCAACCAATTTTTCCAATGACTTAGCCAAGCATCGATATTTTTCCCGGTCCATTGCCGGTCCAAAAGTCTCGAGGAAAGGGTGGTATCCAGGGGCGGGGTAGAAAATTTCACTGAATCAACGCCGTAGATAGAACGTCAAGCTCAACATCAGCGCACGCGGCGGCGGCGCCAGCGGTGTCGTGCTGTACGAGTGGCAGATGTTGGGGCCGGCTAACACGACAGCCTGCTTCGCGCAGTGCGTCAATGGCACGGTGACAAACCAGACGCCTCAAAAGGCGCCGTTCACGACTTCACCGCGAAGCCTTCAGCCACCCGCGCTCCAAATCCCGAAACAAAGCTGTGAGACAAGGAGTCGACAACGGACAGCTCTCGGGCGAAGAATGCCTTCTTCCAGGGCTGATCGGGCTTGGGGACCGGGCGTTTCAGGATTGCAATGTTGAGCGCCGTGAGCGTCACCAGTTCCCAGCCTTCCGCACCAGCATCGTTGAGAACATCCAGTGCGTTCATTTGCGCGGCAGCTCGTTGAGATTGATCTGGTCGTATTCCCACATGGTCATTGGCCTGCCCCCTGGCGCGACGCCGTCGTGGCCGACGATTGACCGAGTCTAATGTCGAGACGTGGCGGCTTGGAGGTGCTGCGTGCCGCGCACGTGACATGGTGCGAGGTTGTGGATGATGTGCCAGGATGGTCGAGGACGAAATATCCCGCGTCTTAGGCTTTATTGATCCGGGCAGGTCGGCAGTGCGGCATCCGCCGCGGCGAATTGATTGACTATTTGCCCGGCGCGGTGCCAAGAGACACGGCTACGGGGAGAGGCTGCCGAGGTAGTGCCGTACGTTGGTGGTGGCTGCAAGCGCCGCGAAGTTGGGATGCGCCTCGCAGGCTCCGCCGCTGACGAACAGGAACCGTTCGCAGATCTCGCGCAGGATCTCGAGTTGAAACGCGGCGGTGGGGTGCAGGCACACGAATACGAGGCGCCCCTCGCGCTTGAGGCGTCGAAAGAAGTCGAGCATGAAGCCGATGTAGCCGTCCTGGGTGTTGAATTGCGGCTCGTCGAAGAGGTGCACTTGCGGATAAGCGCTGTGGGGAGCCTCGAGCATGAAGGCCGGCCAGCGCTTGGCGAAGCTGCGCACCTGATACGATTGGTGGTAGTGGATGGCGAGACGGTCGCGCTGACGATAGCGGACGCGATGGATGTCCTGCCCCGCGACGAGGATGCGCCCGCCGGTGGGGACGTTCGAGCCCGCAATCATCTCGAATAATGTGGTCTTGCCGGCGCCGTTGGGGCCGAGCACGCCTACGATCTGCGAGCCCTCGAAGGTTCGGTCCACGTCGAGACGGAAGGCAGGTGCACGGTCGAGCAGGCTGCGCCGGTACACCTTGCTCACACGCTCTAGGGACAGCAGCGGGTCAGCCATCAGTGCAGGCCCCCCAACATTTGCCGCTTGAGGTCAGGATCGCGCCTGAGCGCGGCCGCCTCGCCCTTCCAAGTCACCTGGCCCTGAGACAGGATGGTAACGCGGTCCGCGACCTCGAGGGCAACGTCGGCATTCTGCTCGACCATGATGGTGGCGATGCCTTCCTTCTTGAGGCGGCGGATCACGCCCAGCACGTCGTCGACGATCTTCGGTGCAAGGCCCTGGCTCGGCTCGTCGAAGAGCGCCAGTCCGGGCGCGCCAAGTAGGCAGCGCGCAATGGCAACCATCTGCATCTCGCCGCCCGACAGCGTCTCGGCCTCGCGCCCCATCAAGTGCTTGAGCGGAGTGAAGATGTCGCTTACCTCATTCATAGTCCACGGCCGGAACCTGCTGCGCTTCATGCCGAGGGCGAGGTTCTTGGCGACCGTCAGCGTCGGGCAAAGACGCCGGTCGTCGGGCACCCAGCCGACGCCGGCGCGTGCCACCTCGTGCGTGGGAAGGCCCGCAATGGAGCAGCCCTCGAACAGGACGTCGCCTCGTCGCGGCCGGGTGAGGCCGAGGATCGAGCGCAGCACCGTGGTCTTGCCGGCGCCATTGGCGCCGAGTAGCGCCAGCACCTCCCC
>JBGGME010000390.1:0-7926 GCA_041288195.1 Hyphomicrobiaceae bacterium | reverse complement strand
TCGCCGCCTTGAGTGTATGTCGCGGCTCCATGGCTCGCGATCCTGACCGGCGGCCAGGTTATCTCCGAAGATCTCGGCATCAAGCTCGAGAACGTCACGCTCGACATGCTCGGCCGCGCCAAGCGGGTCATGGTCGAGAAGGAGAACACCACCATCATCGACGGCGCGGGCAAAAAGAAGGAGATCGAGGGCCGCGTCTCCCAGATCAAGGTGCAGATCGACGAAACCACCTCCGACTACGACAAGGAGAAGCTGCAGGAGCGTCTGGCCAAGCTCGCCGGCGGCGTTGCAGTGATCAAGGTCGGCGGCGCCACCGAGGTCGAGGTGAAGGAGCGCAAGGACCGCGTCGACGACGCGCTCAATGCCACCCGCGCCGCGGTCGAGGAAGGCGTCGTGCCGGGCGGCGGCGTGATGCTGCTGAAGGCCATCAAGGCGATCACGGTCAAGGGCGAGAACGAGGACCAGGAGGCCGGCATCAACATCGTGCGCAAGGCGCTGCAATCGCCGATCCGCCAGATCGCCGAGAACGCCGGCGTTGAAGGCTCGATCGTGGTCGGCAAGGTGCTGGAGCGCGCGGGCTCGTTCGGCTACGACGCTCAGGCCGACGAGTACGGCGACATGTTCGAGAAGGGCATCATCGATCCCGCCAAGGTCGTGCGCATCGCCCTGCAGGATGCGGCCTCCATCGCCGGCCTGATGATCACGACGGAAGCCGGCGTTGCAGAGGCACCGAAGAGAGAAGCGGGCGGCCACGCCGATGCCCACGGCGGCATGGGCGGCATGATGTAACGAGAGGCAACCGCGACGCCCTCGGTTATCCATGCTTGCAGCAAATCGCGGGCTCGCTGCCGCCTCGACGAGACCCGGCCGGAGTGTGCTGACGCCTTGCTTCGTCAGCGCTCCGGAACGGCGAGCCGGCTGCATAGGTACTTTCCGAACCTTGGCTGGACACCGGCAGTGTGCGGTAGTGGGTGTACATCCGTTAATGGCCAAGGAAGACCATCATGGACGAGAAATACACGTACGGACTTTGGGGTGCCGCTGCAGGCGCAGCTGCCCTGGCAGTCGTTGGGTTCACGTGGGGCGATTGGTACACATCCAAAGGTGCCGCGCAGCACGCCCAAGCGGCGGTTCAAACGGCAATGATCCCGGCATGCGTCAAGGAGGTCATGGCAGACCCCGCGGCAGCGGCGGAACTGAAGGTCAAGCGTACATCCGACTACGATGACGTGGTTCGTGACCATCTCAAGAGGGTCGGCGACAAGGCCGATCGCGGCTACCAGTTCAACAGGGAATGCGGCAGAGCGATCGAGGCGTTGCTGGCCAAGACCGCCACCAAGTCCTAATTCCTCGGGATCGGTGCACGACCTCTTTTGCCAAGCCATCGGCAACCGATGGCCGGTCGTCGAGGCGTTCCCCGGCCCCGAGCAGCCGCCGCTCACCGACCCCGATGTGACGAGAACCGACGAGTATCCCATGCCAGACGTGGCATCACCGCCCGTGCCGAAAGTGGCTGCAAAGCCAAGTCGGCCCAAAGCTCCCGGTCAAGGCCTCAAGCGTGCGGCAGCACGCGTGAAGCCGAAAGCACAACCGGCGGCGACCGTCCCCATTCCCTACGTCAGTCCGTTTTCGATCGGGGACCACATCTCGCATCCCCAGTTTGGCGAGGGGACCGTGACCGGAATTGACGAGGCGAAGCTCACAATCGATTTTGCGACCCGCGGCACGAAGCAGATCATCGACTACTACGTGAAGCGCAGCAAACTAGCATAAAGAGCCGATAGCACCGGTACCGCGGGGGCGGCTGCTCCCGCAGGCGCGCCGGCAGGAAACGTCGCGCCCCGATCAGCCCCCCGCCCGCGCCACGAAGCTGTCCACCACGCGCTTGCGGCCGGCCTTGTCGAAGTCGACGGTGAGCTTGTTGCCGTCGACCTCGGCGATCAGGCCGTAGCCGAACTTCTGGTGGAACACGCGCTCGCCGATGGCGTAGTCGGAGCCGCTGGCGGTCGACGAGGCGACGAGATCCCCATCGATGGTCATCGGTCCCCTCGAGCGCGGCCCCTCCTCGCGGCTCATGCGCTCCTTGGCGCGTTGCCAGCCGGGCGTGGAATAGCCGCTGGCAAAGCCGGCAGCGGGCTCGTCGAAGCGGCTGCGGCCGTAGGGGTTGAACCGGCCGGCGCCACCCATGCCGCCGCCCACCGAACCGCCATAGGGGCTCTTGGCCTCGATCACCTCGACGTTGGGCTCGGGCAGCTCGTCGACGAAGCGCGAGGGCGCGGCGGCCTGATAGAGCCCGCGATTGCGCCGGTTCTGGGCGAAGCTGACCTTGGCCTGGCGCCGCGCGCGCGTGAGGCCGACGTGGGCGAGGCGGCGCTCCTCCTCGAGGCCCGCGTTGCCGCTTTCGTCGAGGCTCCTCTGGTGGGGGAATAGGCCCTCCTCCCAGCCGGGCAGGAACACCACCTCGAACTCCAGGCCCTTGGCGGCGTGGAGCGTCATGAGCGAGACGCGGTCGCCACCGTCGGCGGTATCGACGTCCATGACGAGCGAGACGTGCTCGATGAAGCCTTCGAGCGTCTCGAACTCGTGCATGAAGCGGATCAGCTCCTTCAGGTTCTCGAGCCGGGAGTGCGCCTGCGGGCTCTTGTCGTTCTGCCACATCTGCGTGTAGCCGGACTCATCGAGGATCAGCTCGGCGAGCTCGGTGTGCTTCATGCCCTCGATCCGGCCCCGCCAGCGCTCGAAGGCCATCAGGAGATCGGCGAGCGACTTGCGGGCGCGGCCCGTCAGCTCCTCGGTCTCCACGATCTCGCGGGCGGCCTGATAGAGGGAGATGCCGCGCGCGCGGCCAAGCTCGGTGACGCGCTTCACCGCCGTGTCGCCCAAGCCGCGCTTGGGCACGTTGACGATGCGCTCGAACTTGAGATCGTTGGCCGGGTTGAGCGTCACCTCCAGGTAGGCGATGGCGTCCTTGATCTCCTGGCGCTCGTAGAAGCGCGGGCCCCCGACGACGCGGTAGGGCAAGCCGAGCGTGACGAAGCGGTCCTCGAAGGCGCGCATCTGGAACGAGGCGCGGACCAGGATGGCGATGTCGTCGAGGCTGCGGCCGGCCTTGCGCAGGGCCTCGATGTCGTCGCCGATCGTGCGCGCCTCCTCCTCGTCGTCCCACACGCCGAACACGCCGACGCGGTTGCCCATGTCGTCGTCGGTGAACAGCGTCTTGCCGAGCCGGCCCTTGTTGTGGGCGATGAGACCCGACGCGGCCGCCAGGATGTGGCCGGTGGAGCGGTAGTTGCGCTCGAGCCGGATCACCTTGGCGCCGGGGAAGTCCTGCTCGAAGCGCAGGATGTTGTCGACCTCGGCGCCGCGCCAGCCGTAGATCGACTGGTCGTCGTCGCCGACGCAGCAGATGTTGGGCGAGCCGGCCGCGATCAGCCGCAGCAGCAGGTATTGCGCGACGTTGGTGTCCTGATACTCGTCGACCAGCGTGTAGCGGAAGCGGCCCCGATACTGCGTCAGCACATCGGGGTTCTGCTGGAACAGGCGCAGCACCTCGAGCAGGAGGTCGCCGAAGTCGGTGGCGTTGAGCTCCTTCAGCCGCTTCTGGTAGGCGGCGTAGAGCGCGGCGCCCTTGCCCTCGGCGAAGGCGAAGGCTTCCCCGCGCGGCACCTTGTCGGGCGTGAGGCCGCGGTTCTTCCAGCTGTCGATCAGGGCCGCAAGCTGGCGTGCGGGCCAGCGGTCCTTGTCGAGCCCCTCGCTCTCGATCACCTGCTTGATGAGGCGGATCTGGTCGTCGGTGTCGAGGATGGTGAAGCTCGACTTGAGGCCGACGAGCTCGGCATGGCGGCGCAGGATCTTGACGCCGATGGCGTGGAAGGTGCCGAGCCACGGCATGCCCTCCACGGCGCCGCCAACCAGCGCGCCGATGCGCGCCTTCATCTCGCGCGCGGCCTTGTTGGTGAAGGTCACGGCCAGGATCTCGGAGCCGCGGGCGCGTCCCGTGCACAGGATGTGGGCAATGCGGGTGGTGAGCACGCGCGTCTTTCCGGTGCCCGCGCCGGCCAGCACCAGCACCGGCCCGTCCACCGCCTCCACGGCCGCCCGCTGCTCGGGGTTGAGGTCGGTCATGTACGGCGCCGCCGGCACAGCCAGCGCTCGCGCCGAGATCGGTCGTCTCGGTGCAATCTCCGTTGCAGCCAAAGGATCGGACGATCTCTTTTGATTCGCGCTCATTGCTCGCGACTATAGCACCACCGGCGGGCCCGCAACCGGCCAAGGCCTGCTGCCCACAGCTCCACCGGAAACCACGGAGGCGGCAAATTCGTGGTCCAAACTTGCCCGCAACTGTGGGATAATCAAACCAACGTTCAGCGGCGGCGCCGAGAGGGCGTGACGGACCGCAAAAGGCGCGCGAAGGGAACCGTTCAATGCGCTTGCGCGAGGCAGCGGAGGCCGACGGCCGGCTGTGTCCTGGGCATCCTGGGCAGCACCGGGGCACCGCCTCGACACCAGCGCCATTGCGAGGGACGGGCAGGCTCGGCGGATGAGCAATTTCTTCATCACCCTGGCAGTCTTTCTGATCACCGTGATCGGCGCGCTGTTCGCCGTGCCCTACTTCATCGATTGGAACGGCTACCGCGGCGTGTTCGAGGAGGAGGCCACGCGCCTGCTCGGCCGCGAGGTGCGGGTCGGCGGGTCGGTCAATCTGCACCTGCTGCCGACGCCCTACTTCCGTTTCGAGAAGGTGCGCATTGCCGACACCTCCGTCAACCTCCAGGAGCCGCTGTTTCGCTCCGAGAGCCTGGCCATCAAGCTTTCGATCCCGCCGATCTTCCGCGGCGTCGTGGAGGCCAACGAGATCGAGCTGCAGCGCCCCGTATTGCGGGTGGCGCTCAACGACAAGGACGGCTGGAACTGGCAGAGCCTGGGGCAGGTCTTCAGCGGCGCCGCCTATCTGCCGGCCAGCGTGTCGCTGGCGTCGGTCAAGATCACCGACGGCACACTGGCGCTGCATGGCGCCGACGGCGCCGAGCGCACCCGCTTCGAGGCGATCAACGGCGAGCTGTCGTCTCCGGCGCTCGACGGCCCCTATCGCTTCCGCGGCACGTTCGGCAAGGGTCGCGCGGTGCGCGAGCTGCGCGTCGCCACCGCGCGCGCCGAGCCCGACAGCACCGTGCGCTTCAAGGCTGTCCTGCGCAGCGCTGAAGCGGGATCGACCTATACGCTCGACGGGCGCCTGGCGGATCCCATGGGCAAGCCGAGCATCGGCGGCGAGCTCACGGCGCGTCTGCCGATCGCCGGCCTTTGGAACGCTCCGCGACAGGCTAGCCCGCGGCCCCCGCAGCGCTCGGAGGCCCAGACCGGCATCGAGACCAAGACCGACACGGGAGAGCCGGCCTTCGACCTGAAGGCCAAGCTCGATGCCGGACCGGCCGGCGCCACTCTTTCCGAGCTGGCGCTCGCCTTCGAGCAGGGGGGACGGCCGCAGCTCGTCACCGGCGACGTGAAGGCCACCTGGCGCGACGCGCTCGCCGTGGAGATGAGCCTGGCCTCGCGCTGGCTCGACCTCGACCGCATGGCGGGCCTGGGCGAGGCGACCACTCCCCTCGACAGCATCGTGCCGCTCGCCATCGCCATGCGCGACCTGTTGCCGGGAGAGGGCCGCTCGCGCGCGTTCATCGCCATCGACCAGGGCAATGTCGGCGGCGACGCGGTCAGTAATCTGCGCCTCGCGCTCGCCCGCACGCAGGACAGCCTCCAGATCGAGGAGCTGCAGATGGGCCTTCCCGGCGGCAGCCGGGCGGAGCTGCGGGGCGTGGTCTCGGGCCTGCCCGAGGCGCCGACCTTCGACGGCAGCGTCAGCCTGCGCGGCAGCAGCCTGGTGCGGTTCCTGGGCTGGGCATCGGCCAACGCGTTGGCGTTCGATGCCAAGGCCGACGGCCCGTTCGGGGTCCGCTCACGCCTCTCCATCTCGCCGGGCACGCTCGCCGTGCACGGTCTTTCCGGCGAGCTGTCGGGAACGGCGATCCGGGGGGCGGCACACTATCGCTGGGGGGGACGGCCGGAGCTGTCGGTGCTGGTCGAGAGCCCGCAGCTCGATGCGCGGGCCTTCATCCCCGCGGGAGCCAGCCTCGCCGACATCCTCGACGTCATCTTGCATGGTCCGCCGCGGCAGGCGAGCGGCCCCACTGGCGGCCTGGCTGGCGGCCGGCGGCCGGGCTGGCGCAGCGCCCAGACCGACGCTCTGATCCGCGTCAACGCCGGGCAGCTCCTCGCCGCGTCCCGCACCTACCGCGACGTCGTGATGGAGATTGAGCTCAGGGGCGGACGCCTGCGCGTGCCGCAGCTCAAGGTGTCGAGCGACGAAGGCTTCAGCCTCGAGCTCGAGGGCGATCTCGACAATGTCGCCACTCGCCCCAAGGGGGTGCTGCGGGGCGTGATCGGCGCCGAGTCGGCGCGGGCGATCCAGCCTCTCACGGAGTTGTTGGGCGTCCCCGACACCTTCCGTCCGGGGCCGAGCCGGGCCGGCACACTGGTGCCGCTCAGGCTGGCGGGATCGATGGTGCTCGGGGCGCGCACGCCGACCTCGACCGACCTCGTGCTCGACGGCGAGGTTGCCGGCGGCACCGTCAAGCTCAACGCGCGGCTCGATGGCGGCAACGGCGGCTGGCGCACGGGCCCCGCCGATGTGACGGCCCTCGTCGAGGCCGCCGACTCCAAGGCGGTGGCAGCCCTGCTGGCGCCCGGCAAGTCACAGGCTGGAGGTGACCCCACGCCCGGACGGCTGCTCGTCAAGTCGAGCGGCGTGCCGGCCCAGGGACTGGCCTCGCTCGTCGCCGTGGACGCCGGCGATCTCGGCTTCCGCTTCCGCGGCCAGCTGATCGCGGCCGAGACCGGCAACTCCGCCGCCGGCGAGATCGAGATGCGGGCCGCCGACGCCACGCGCGTGGCGGCGCTCGCAGGCCTGGCGCCACCGCTGCGGCTCGACGGCGTGCCGATCGCCGGCTCCTTCGACATCAAGGCCGACGGCACCACGATGGCAATCGACAAGCTGGCGCTCACCGTTGGTGGCGGGCTCGTCACCGGACAGCTGTCGCTTGCTTCGGTGGGCGACCGGCGCCGCGTCGAGGCGCGCCTGGATGCCGAGGAGCTCTCGGTTGCGAAGCTGCTACAGCCGCTGCTCGACCAGCGCCTGGCAACCGCCGCTGTCGCGGAGGCGGCAATCTCGGGCCGCGCCAGCCCATGGCCGGACGAGCCCTTCGACGGCGCCACGCTCGACGCTTTCGAAGGCAATCTCCGCCTCGAGGCCAAGCGTCTGACGCTGGCCGACGGCGTCGGTCTCACCGATGCCAGCCTCGACATCGCCCTCGCGCCCGGCAAGGTGGACGTGAGCCGGATCGAAGGTGCCTGCCTCCGCGGCCGCTGCAGTGCGACCCTGCGCATCGACAAGGTGCCGGCCGGCGCCGAGCTGAGCGGCAGCCTGCGCGTGACGGGCGCGGCGCTGGAGGCCGTCGGCGGCGGCGCCAAATCGGGGAGCCGAGGTACGGTCGGCGGCGAGCTCAAGTTCGCCGGCAAGGGCTCCAGTCCGCGCAGTGCGCTGTCGGTCGCGAACGGGAGGGGCACGCTGGAGCTCGGCGGGGCGAAGCTCACGGCGCTGTGGCCGGGCGCCATTGCCGTCGGCGCCGATGCGGCGCTCAAGGCCGAGCCCGACAAGCTCGTGGCCGCTCTCAAGCCCGCGCTCGCGGCCGCGCTCGCCGGCGGCCAGCTGTCGCTCCCGGGCTCCCTCGAGCTCGAGATCGCCGACGGCCGGCTGAGCATCAAGCCGTTCGCTATCCACACCGGCGAGGGCAGCGCCGAAGGCGCCGCAAGCCTCGACCTGCGCAGCCTCGCCTTCGAGACGGAGTGGCGCCTCGGCCAGAAGCCGCCGGG
>JBGGME010000389.1:0-13127 GCA_041288195.1 Hyphomicrobiaceae bacterium | reverse complement strand
ATCGGGTTCTCGGGCTTCAACACGGCCATGCAGGCGGTGGAGTGCGGGCTGCCGATCGTGACGCGGGAGGGGCGCTTCATGCGCGGGCGGTTCGCCGGCGGCATCCTCGAGAGCATGCGGCTCGGCGAGCTGGTTGCTGCGGACGAGAACGCCTACGTCGAGATGGCCGTACGGCTCGCCGGCGATCCATCACGCCGGCGCGAGATCAAGGGTCGCATCGAAGCCGAGCGCGGAGCCTTGTTCGACGACGTGGGGACGGTGCGCGAGCTGGAGGAGCACCTCCTCGAGCTGGCGCGCCGCTGATGCCGGTTGGCGCTACGCACGCGAGTGTGCGCAGCGTCCGCCCTAGCGGTTGAGCCAGCGCTTGGCGAAGCCGAGCAGGCCCTGAGGGAGGAAGATGACCATGACGATGAAGATCACGCCGAGCGGAATTAGGTAGGGGAACTGGTCGCCGAAGATGCGCGACAGGCCCTCGCGCATGACGAGGAAGAAGCCGGCGCCGACGATCGGCCCCACGAGCGTGCCGATGCCGCCCATGACGTTGAAGATGACGGCCTCGCCCGAGATCAGGAAGAACACGAAATCGGGCGCGGCGAACCGGTTCTGCACGGCATAGAGCACGCCGGCAAGGCCTGCGAACAGGCCCGACAGCATCACCGCCATCATCTTGTAGCGCTCGACGGGATAGCCGATGGCGCGTGTGCGCGGCTCGTTCTCGCGGATCGACTGCAGCACCATGCCGAATGGGGATCGCGTGATGCGGCGCAGGATGAGGTAGGAGGCCGTGACCACGGCGAGCACGAACCAGTGCAGGGTCTCGGCCGTGAACGGCACGGTGTAGATGCCGGGAATTCCGAGCTGCGGCCGGCTGAAGGTGAGGCCGTTCTCTCCGCCCGTCACCTCGGTCCAGGTGAAGATGATGACGTAGAAGATTTGCGAGAACACCAGCGTCGTGATGGCGAAGTAGATGTCGCGCAGGCGCGTCGAGAAATAGGCGACGAACAGGGCGACCATCGCCGAGCCCACGAGCCCGTAGAGGAGGGCGAGCCACAGGTTCGGCGGCTTCACCATCAGGAGTGCGGCGGCGGCGCCGTACATGCCGAGACCGAAGAAGGCGGAATGGCCGAACGAGACCATGCCCGTGTATCCGATGAGGATATCGGACGACATGGCGAGCAGACCCCAGATCAGGATCTCGGTCAGGAAGCGGCGCCAGAACTCCGGCAGGATGAACGGCGCCACGATCAGCAGCACCATGACGATGCCGAAGGCCGTCCAGTAGGCGATAGCGTGGCGTTTGTCGCTGGCGGTCATTTGGGTGTCGGCACGAAGAGGCCAGTAGGCCGGAAGAGGAGGGTGAGGATGAGCACCACGAAGGAGACGATGACGGCCTGCGCGGGGCTGACGAAGATCGCGGCATAGGCCTCGAGCAGCGAGATGAAGATCGCCGCCGCGATCGAGCCGCCGAGGTTACCCATGCCGCCCACGACCACGACGATGAAGGCCTTGAGGACCCAGTCGAGACCCATGGCGTGGTTGACGCCGACCAAGGGCCCGAACAGCACGCCGCTCGCCGCTGCCATGCCCGCACCGATGGCGAACACGGCGGTGTGCACCCAAGGCACGGGGATGCCCATGGCCTGGGCCATGACGCGGTCCTGCGTGGTGGCGCGGATCCAGATGCCGTAGCGGCCGTACTTCAGGAACAGGTAGAGCCCGCCGATGATGGCAGCCGAAAGCGCCGCGATCAGCAGCCGGTACCAGGGATACTGCAGGTAGAAGAGCGTGAACTGGCCGGTGATGGGCTCCTGGATCTTGCGCGCGACCGGCCCGAACTGCCACAGCGCGTAGTTCTGCAGGATCAGCGAGATGCCGAACGTGGCGAGGATCGTCGTCAGTGGATCGCGGCCGACCAACGGTCGCAACGTCACGATCTGCATGGCGGCGCCGAGCAGGGCCACGGAAATGACCGAGAGCACGAGCGCGATCCAGAAGCTGCCCGAGGCGACGAGCACCACGACGCCGATGTAGGCGCCCATCATGAAGAGCTCGCCGTGGGCGAAGTTGACCACGTCCATGATGCCGAAGATCAGGGTCAGGCCGGAGGCGACGAGAGCCAGGATCATCCCGGTGACGATGCCATTGACCGTCTGGATGACGATGAGATCCCACGGGATCGCCATGGCTCAAACCCCTAGATACTGGTGGATGACGGGATCGTCGACCTTGAGCTCGGAAGAGATGGCGTGGTGGCGCACCTCCCCCTTCTCCATGAAGTAGACGCGCTGACTGGCCGCGAGGGTGAGCGGCACGTTCTGCTCGACGAGCAGGATCGCAACCCCTTCGCGGTGCAAGACTTCGACGATCTCCCTGATCTGCGAGACCATGCGGGGCATCAGCCCCTCGGTTGGCTCGTCGAGCAGGATGATCTTGGGCTCCAGCATCATCGCCCGGGCGATCGCCAGCATCTGCTGCTCGCCGCCCGAGAGCGTGCCACCGGCCTGGTCGCGTCGCTCGGCGAGCCGGGGGAAGTAGGTGAAGACCTTGTCGAGCAGCTCCTTGCGCCTGGCGTCGGTGACGCCGGAGCGGTCGAGACCCGTGCGCAGGTTCTCCATCACGGTCAGCAGCTTGAAGATGCGCCGGTCCTCGGGAACGTAGCCGAGGCCCTGCCGGGCGAGCTTGTGCGGCGGCAGGCCCGCAATCGGCTTGCCCTCGAACACGATGCTGCCTTGGCTCGGCGTGACGAGGCCCATGATGGTCTTGAGCGTCGTGCTCTTGCCGACGCCGTTGCGGCCGAGCAGGCCCACGACCTCGCCCTTGCCGACGACGAGGGACACGCCGTGCAGGATGTGGCTCTTGCCGTAGAAGGTGTGCACGCCTTCGATCTTGACGAGAGTCTGCTCTGGAGAGGGTGCGGCGGTCATGTCTTGAGATAGACCTCCTGCACCCTGGGGTTCTGCTGGATCTCGGCAGGCGGGCCCTCGGCCAGGATCTCGCCGTAGTGCAGCACGGTGATGCGGTTGGCGAGCTCCATCACCACGTGCATGTCGTGCTCGACGATCAGGATGGTGAGGTCGTCACGGGCGATGCGGCGCACCAGCTCCATGGTGTCGTGCGTCTCGGCGGCGCTCATGCCGGCCGTCGGCTCGTCGAGGCACAGCAGCTGCGGCTCGGTGGCGAGTGCGATGCCGATCTCGAGGTTGCGCTGCTCGCCGTGCGAGAGGTTGGCGGCGAGCTCCTCCTCCTTGCCCTCCAGACCCACCGACTTCAGCACAGCCTTCGCCTTGTCGATGATGTCGCGGAAATCGGCGTGGTGGGTGAACATGCTCCAGCTATGGCGCCGCGACTGGGCGGCGATGCGCACGTTCTCGAGCGTGGTGGCGTTGGGCAGGATGTTGGTGATCTGGTAGGAGCGCGCGATGCCCTTCTGCGAGATGCGGTTGGGCGGCAGGCCGGTGATGTTCTCGCCGTTGAAGATCACGCGCCCCGCGGTCGGGCGGATCACGCCCGTGAGGCAATTGAAGAACGTGCTCTTGCCGGCGCCGTTCGGCCCGATGATGGCTCTGATCTCGCCGCGCGCGACCTCGAAGTTGACGTTGTTGAGCGCAGCCAATCCGCCGAAGCGGACGGTGAGACCCTCGGTGCGCAGGGCGGTGGTGGAGGCGCCCCCCTGGCCAGTTGTGGCCGAGGGGGGCTTGGTCACGGACGTGTCGGCGGTCACTTACGCAAACTTGCAAGCCGGCGGGAAGATGGTTTTCTCTTTGGGAACCGTCTCGACGATCCGGTGCTTGCCATCCTTGATGTCGAAGATGAACTCGCGCAGGAACGCCTGGTGGTCCTCCTTGCGCAGCAGCTTGTCGCCCTGCGGAAAGTCGTCCCCTTCCTTCATCTCCAGCCCCTCGAGCGCCTCGATGAGCTTCATAGTGTCGGCGCGGCCCTGGAACTTCGACTTCTCCATGCCGATCTTGAGGGCGTTCATGGCCTCGTAGTTCGACTGCACGTAGCGGTCGGGCAGCGGACCGGACGGGTCGATCGCCTTCAGCCGCTTCAGCGCCTCGTCGAAGAACTTCTTGTGCGCCGGTGTATTGAGCGGCCCTTCGAGCACAGGGACATAGCGGTTGATGCCGACGAAGCCTTCGATCTTGTTGCCCAGCGCGGGCAGGTTGGTCGACTCCGCGATCGCTCCGTCGCCGGCCCACTTGTATTTCTTCGTCATGCCGAGATCGAAGGCCTGGTTGCCGATCGTCACGCCGTCCTTGCCGAAGAAGATGCCGAAGAAGCCGTCGAAGTCACCAGTGATCTTGGAGAGAAACGGCGTAAAGTCGGCGGTTCCGAGCGGGATGCCGGTGGTGCCGACCACCTCGCCGCCGGCCTTCTTGATCTGCTCGGCGTAGGCGTCCTTGGTCGACTGGCCCCATGAATAGTCCGCGTAGGCGATGTGCCACTTCTTGCCCATCTTGCCAACCAGGTAGGGCGCGAACGCCACCGCCTGCGCCGGCGCGTAGTCGAAGGGGCGGAAGGTGTAGCGGTTGCATTTCGAGGTGGTGATCGTGGTGTCGAGGCACACCGTGATCATGTTGACGATCTTGGCCTCCTCGAACACCGGCATGCAGGCGAGGCAGATGTTGGAGAGGAAGCCGCCGAGGTGCATGTCGACCTTGTCCTCGACCACCAGCTTCTCGGTCTTGCGGCGTCCGACGTCGGGCTTGGACTCATCGTCGGCGACGACAAGCTCGACCGGCCGGCCATTGATGCCGCCGGAGGAATTGATGCGGTCCGTGGCCATCTGCACGCCGACAAGTGCGGTCTTGCCGCCAGCGGCGGCTGCGCCCGAGAGCGGCTGCAGCGAGCCGATCTTGTAGGGCTTGGCCTGACCGAACGCCGAGCGCCAGGGAGCTGGAACCAACATCGTGGCGCCCAGCGCGCCGGCCGTGGCCGCGCCGTAGCCGAGCAGGCGACGTCGCGTGACCTTGCCGCTGTACCAGGAATCCTGCGCCCACTTCTGCTCTTTCCACTCGTCAGACATCGCTCTTTCTCCCTTAGGACCGCCGGGGTCCCGCCTCACCGTGGGCGATGACCCAAGGCAGCCGGTTGTCCCGGCCGTCAAAATCCCGAGCGGACGATAGCGAAAAGTATTCCGTCCAACAAGCTGGTGTACGCACTATCTCGTGCGGCGCAACAAAGCGGGCGTGCCCGATCTTCGCTCACCATGTGGGCACTTATCCCCGCGCTTGCCGGCCGTGGCATACTGCTCCCACCTCGGCTCGCGGGGCTGCCACTCGAGGGGCGGCTTCATGGGACGGCCGGGGGGCCGCGTAAAGGCGCCACGGTAGTCAATCCGTGAGCCGGGGCTAGGTGATCGGATCGGTCAAGCAGCATCCATCGCGGCGGCGGGGCGCAAGAGCCGAGTGCTCAGGCCTCTAAATACGGTCCGGCGGCTAAGCGCCCCGTTCCCTTCTCTCCCAAACCCTCGGGGCTTCCGCCCGCGAGGCGATTTGTGCTGGGTGAGGTGGTGAGTGGTGAGGTCGCGGGCGTGCCGTGTGGCGCGGGGGGGGGGAGTTCAACCCGAAAGATTAGTCTCCACCCTCAATCTCACCACTCACCATCTCACCGGCGTGCCGTGAGGCCTTGATGCCCGGCGCTTCGCCCGGGGGCGGACATGACAATTCCGCTCATGGGTATATGCCGGTATCGCGGGCAGGCTGACGCGATTGCGTGCAGGCGAGTGAGCACAAGTGAATTGCCAGCGGCGAAATTCCACTCGGCGAAACATGGGATCGA
Organism: Hyphomicrobiaceae bacterium; assembly: GCA_041288195.1. Lineage (GTDB taxonomy): Bacteria > Pseudomonadota > Alphaproteobacteria > Rhizobiales > Hyphomicrobiaceae > AWTP1-13. The sequence continues at coordinate 7,346 of JBGGME010000389.1, read as the reverse complement.
TCCCTCACCCGAATTGGAGGACCTGGCGCACGGCGCGGCCCTCGCGCAGCCGGTCGAAGCCTTCGTTGATGTCGGCGAGCGGCAGGCGATGGGTCAGCAGCCGATCGATGGGCAAACGCCCGCGACGGAACAGCGCGAGATAGCGGGGCAGGTCGCGCGAGGGCACGGACGTGCCGATGTAGCAGCCCTTGAGCGTGCGCTCCTCGGCAACCAGGCTGACGGCGGGGATCGACAGCATCGCGGCCGGCGCCGGCAGACCGGCGGTGACGGTGGTGCCGCCGCGCCGCGTGATGCGATAGGCGAGCTGCAGCGCGGGAACCGAGCCTGCCATCTCGAGGGCGACATCGACGCCGCCTTTGGTAGCCTCGCGGATCTTGTCGACGGCATCGGCATCGCCGGCATTGAACGTGTCGGTAGCGCCGAGACCGGCCGCCAGCTGCAGCTTGTCGGGCGCGAGGTCGACGGCGAGCACGCGCTCGGCTCCGGCCGCGATCGCTCCGAGCCGCGCGGCAAGGCCGACCCCGCCGAGGCCGACGACGGCCACCGTCGATCCCGCCGCCACGTGCGCGGTGTCGACCACGGCGCCGACGCCGGTCAGCACGGCGCAGCCAAACAGCGCGGCAAGGTCGAGCGGCACATCCTTGTCGATCCTGATGAGCGAGCGGCGGGAGACCGTTGCATATTCTGCGAACCCCGAGACGCCCAGATGATGGTTGAGCGCCGCGCCGCCGCGGGAGAGATGGCGCGCACCGGAGAGCAGCGTGCCGGAACCGTTTGCCGCGGCCGCGGGCTCGCACAGGGCGGGACGCCCGCCGGCACACGGGCTGCAATGCCCGCAGCTCGGGACGAAGACCAGAACCGCGTGGTCGCCCTTGGCGAGGCCGTCGACGTCGGGGCCGATCTCCTCGACCACGGCCGCCGCCTCGTGGCCCAGCACCATCGGGGTCGGTCGCGGCCGCGATCCATCGATCACGGAGAGGTCCGAGTGGCAGAGGCCCGCTGCCGCGATGCGCACCAGCACCTCACCGGGACCCGGAGGCGACAGGTCCACCTCGGCAATGGTCAGGGGGCGGGACGCGGCATAGGGAGGGGCGCGACCCATCTCCTCGAGCACGGCAGCGCGAATCCGCATGGACCACCTCTTTGCTCCTTGGTGCGGGCGACGCCCGCACCGTCGGCGCTGCGCTACTCCGTCGGCAGCGGGATCCAGTTGAAGAGGGCGATGCCGCCGTCGACGGCCACCGTCGTGCCGGTGACGTAGCCCGAGAAGCGATCCGAGAGCAGCGCGAGCGCCATGTCGGCCATGTCCTCGGGGCGGCCGAGGCGACCGAGCGGGATCTTGCCGTCGAAGCTGAAGGCGGCCGCATTGAAGCCGCCGCCCGGCACGGCGCCGGGCGCCAGGGCGTTGACACGGATGCCCGCGGGCCCGAGCGCGCGGGCGAGCTCCTTGACCACCATGGTCTGGCCCGCCTTGGAGGCGGCGTAGTGCGGGATGTTGCGGGGCGTCTCCGCGTGCAGCGAGGTGATGAAGAGCATGCGGCCCTTGATGCCGGCAGCCTTCATGCGCCGGCCGAGCTCGCGCGCGATGAAGAAGCCGGAGCGCACGTTGGTGTTGACCATGCCGTCCCAGACCGCCTCGGAGACGGCGAGCGCGGTATCGGTCTCGCGCCGCGCCGGCGAGGCTGAATGCACGAGCAGGTGGATCGGCTGGCCTTCCGCAGGCAACGCTGCGCGCCAGCCATCCGTGGTGGACAGGTCGACCGTTGCCGCCTCGGCAGAGCCTCCCGCCTTCACGATTGCGTCAACCGTCGCGGCGTTGCGAGCTGCATCGACGTCGACGCAGCGCACAAAAGCCCCCTCGCGCGCCAGCGCCAGAGCGATGGCGCGGCCGATATTGGAGGCGGAGCCGGTGACGAGCGCGCGCTCGCCCTTGAAAAGGCCGATGGGGGTCGTCATTCCGATCTCCGACAACGGGTGCCAAAGCCAATCATATCAAGGACGGGGCTGAGGCATAGCCACCACGCATTGACTAAGCGAGGCGCAGAACCGATGCTCTGTGCCTGCAATGCTTTCCTGCGGGCCAGCCAGCCGACAAGTCGCACGCGGTGCGATAGCCAAGCTCAACTCGGAAGCATGGGGGATGCGGGGTGCTGCCTTTCGAGGGCTTCGTCGAGCAGAGCCAGCGCGCGGAGACCGTCGCCGAGCTCGAGTCCTTGTTCGTGCGCGTCATGGCCGAGGAAGGGTTCGAGAACTACTTCCTCGGGAGTATCACACAGCACAACGTATTGAGCGCCACGTGGCTCGCCTTTCCCGAGAGCCACTTCGAGACCTATCTGGCCGAGCACTGGTACGAGGTCGATCCGATCCTGTCGCTCACGGCAAGAGCCACCCGGCCATTCTGCTGGGACGATGCGGCCGCGACCCTCATGTTCAGCCAGCGCCAGGTGGCGATGCTCGACGAATGCAAGCGGGCCGGCGTGCACGCGATCATCGTCACGCCGTTCCAGAGCCAGGACGGCCGCTCCGATATCGTAGGCATAAGCCGGCGCCACGCCGGGCGGCCGGACGTTCGCCGCATCCCCGTCTTGCAGGCCATCTGTGCACAGACCTGGTGCCGATACGCCGATCTGATTGGCGGCTCGTTGACCGGGGAGACCGAGGCGATCGCGTTGACGAGCCGGGAGCTCGAGATTCTGAGGTGGATCAAGCACGGCAAGAACAACACCGAGATCTCCGAAATCACGAGCGTGGCCGTGAAGACCATCGAGTATCACGTGGGCAACATCTTCAAAAAGCTCGGTGCGGGCAACCGTACGGCCGCAGTGGTGATTGCGATCAGGAGCAAACTGTTGGAGCTCTGAGGAACCGGGATGCTGGATTGGTCGTTCTGTACTGCAGCATTCGCATACCGCCGCCGCGTCCCAATCGTTCCGTATGCCGCCTGGGGTTTTCACCAGTGTGCATGGCGGCCGCGGCGACCCCACTATGCCCATGCGGCAACTTGTACAGTTGTTCCGACGGCGATGCGATAACACTTGAGAGGCCGGTATGGCGCGCCAGCAAGCCATCCAAGGATCTCTGAACGTGGCTGAGGGATCGCTTGGGGCGCACCGCAGGGGCTGGATTGGGTGCTTCAAAGTGATGTTGGCCTTCCGGCGCGGAGGTAGCGCCGGCCATTGGGCTGAAGGCAATCCTCTCGACTTCCAGGCCTCTCGACTGCCTCGTTGAATTGGAGATGCCGCTGTCGCCCGAAGCGGGCGAACGGCGCGCGTTTGTTTGTGCCTGCGATCGGGAGGCGTTCGATTTCGAGGGCATGAGAACTGCGATGGGTGCGGACACCAAGGGCAGCGTCGAGCTGCTGTGGCAAACGCGGGGCGAGGCGACGACGGCCGAACGGGACCGGCTGCAGCTGGCTGCGCGCGAGCCGGTCGTGCGCACAACGCGTCTGCGGTCTCTGGAGGGGCGCGCGCTCATGTACGAGATGGCGTGCCTTGCGATCGGCCGCATTCCGGGTCTGGAGAGCGAGGATGTCGGCAACTACGACATCCTGGAGCTTGCCGACAGCAACGGCTTGGTGCTCGGGTCGACACACGAGCGCGCGACCTTGACGGAAGCCGCGGCCGAGGAGGCAAGACAGCTCGGCATCCCCCGTCGCATGCCCGTGCTGAAGCTGGACCGCGTCATCTTTTCGGCGGACGGCCTGGCTGTAGAGTGGCGCGTCGGCGTCTGCCATCTTCCGGCGTCGGCGGCATCGGAGCGTCGCCGTCCGGCCGACGTGGAGTGCTGAGCTGCGGAGCGAACGACGGTCGACGCGCGAGCGCACGCCGGTGTCGGATCGAGGGCAACCCGGCCCAACGTCAGGGTAAATCCCGATAGCGCCGCGATCCGCGCAAGCTTTTGATTGGCGCAATCTCGCTTACCAATGCAGTTGCGCCCGGCACACGCGCCGGGGTCTCACATGTCAACATCTCGAGGGGGTTTCCCCATGGTCGACGAGAACGCGTCCCTTCGTCAGATGCGATTTATGGTTGCTGACAAGGCTAGAAATGCCGTGTTGCTGGAAACGATGATCATCGATTTCGAGAGCATGTGCGACCTTCTTGCTCGACAGATCGCAGCCGAGGAGTTGCGCACCAGGATCAATGATCCTCGACATGTCGCGTACTCCCCCTTGGCCACAGCCGTTGCCCTGCGTCGAGACAATCTGCGCACCTCGGCGGGAGATGCAAGAGTGCGGCTGCAGGGGGTCAGGCGCGAGCTCGATGAACTGACGGCGAAGTTGTGGGAGCTGGAAGAGCACCGCTCGTACTGGAAGCCCGAGGCCGCTCCGATCGAGCAGAAGCCATCGATGGTCAACGGCTCATCCAGCGTCTGACGGCGAACCGCTCGGCCCGTGGTCGCTCGCCCCTGCAACTGGAGGGGTTAAGCCTTGTCCGATGACCCCCGCGACGTAGAGCCGTTCTTCATCGGGCCAGACGGGGCGCGGGTCACGCTCGCCTACCTACCGCCCTCCGACCTCATGAATTTGTCTGCGTCACAGAAGGCAATCGTCGTCGCTGCGGTGCGGCACGGGCTGATCACGCTGGGCGAAGCCTGCGAACGCTACCATCTCACGACAGAAGAGTATGTGAGCTGGCACAGTTGCTTCGCCGAGCCGTGAGATCGCCTGTACCGATTGCCGCACGGCATGAAGCGGCGACAGCAAGCTAGTCTCTAGCTGGCCTTTGATGCCGCCAGGACCCGCGCCAGCACCGGCCGCAGATGGGTCAGGAAGCGCGCGGGGTCCTCGCTCATGGGGAAGTGGCCGAGCCCCGGCATGGCAGTGGCCTCGGCGCCCTCGATGCGGGCTGCGAGGTCGCGCGTGATCTCGGGCGTCGCGGAGTAGTCGTACTCGCCCGTCAACAGGTAGAGCGGGCACTTGGCGGTGTCGATCTCGGCAACGCGCGAGCGCACGTCGCCGTCGGCCGTGTAGAAGTGGAGGTCGCCCTTGAACACGCCGGGCCCGCCCTGCATGTAGTGCCACGTCGTCTCCCAGCGGTCGGCCTCGGGCGCGGTCGGCGCGATCAGCCCCGAGATCATCGCGCCGCACACCTCGCCGCCGTGCACGTCGGGGCGGTGCAGCCAGTCGAGGTCGTAGTAGGGCTCGGCGTGGGCGCCCGACTCGAGGCCGATGAGCGCGCGGAAGCGGGCGGCGTGCTCGAGCGCGAGATGCAGCACGATGCGCCCGCCGATCGAGCAGCCCATCACCACGGGCTTGTCGAGATCCAGCGCGTCGACGACCGCCATGATGGTGTCGACGTAGGCGCGCGAGGTGAGCTTGTACTCGGCGCGCTGCCATCCGGAGGGCGGCGAGGACTTGCCGTGCCAGGGCATGTCGAAGGCGATGACGCGGAACTTGGAGAGGATCTCGGCATCGTTCATGAGGCCGCGGTACTGCCGGCCATCCGCGCCGGCGGTGTGCAGGCAGACGAGGGGGATGCCCGCGCCGGCCTCCTCGACATAGAGACGATGCGGCTTGCCCTGGATGGGGAGATGGAGGTAGCGGCCGACCGCCGGCTCGAAGTCGGGATTGGCACTCATCGCACGCCTGCCGCTGCAGCGGTTTGGGCGGAGGGGCGAGGCAACGCCAGCAACTCCTTGAAGTAACGCAGATTGGCGAAGAAGGGGAGCTGGTCGCCCTCCAGCGCCAGGGCGCCCGTCTTGATCATGGCGATCAGGTCATGGCAGCCCGGCGGCGGAACCGGCTGCCAGAAGGTCCGCCACGCGGCCTCCGAGGCCTCGAGCGAGAAGGTTGCGCGCGGCATCACGAACGGCCCTTTGGCGATGGCCTCGACCCGGCCGTGGTGGATGCGCACGAGGTAGGAGGTATCGCCCACGCCCAGGAGAAACGTGGCGTCCAGGAAGCGGCCGCGATGGACGAGCCAGGTATCCGCGTTGGCCGACGCGGCAATGCCTTCGACAGTAGCGGTGATCGCAGTCATGCGGGCTGGCGCAGCTCCTCGCAGGCTCGAATTGAGGGAGGCCTATTGAAGCACCGCCGGCGCGGCGCGTCACTTCTTGCGGAAGGCGTCGATGCTGACGACCTTGGGTCCCTTGGAGGGAGTGGGCTCCCCGCCGGGCTTGACCAGGGTCGGCAGCGCCGGTTTGGGGGGAGCAGCCTTCGCGGTGCCCGGCGCGGCGGTCCGATCGGTGGACTTTTCCGCTGGAGGCCGACGCGTCGCGCGCGGCTTCTTCTCCGATCGCGCCTGCGGCGCCTCGGTCTCGGACGCCCGAGCGGGCTCCTCGACGCGGCGTGCGGCGCGATGGTTCGCCACTGCGCCCTCCACCTGCTCGGCTCCCGCGGCGTCGAGGTCGTCGAACTGCAGTCCGTAGGGGACGCTCGGGTCGAAGAACACCTTGATGGCGTCGAAGGGCACGACCAAGCGCTCGGGAACGCCGTCGAAGGTGAGCTTCACCTCGAAGAAGGAGTTGTGGACGGCCAGCTCCCAGAAGCGGTGCTGGAGCACCACCGTCATCTCCTCTGGGTATTTCTGGCGCAGGCGGCCGGAGAGGTTGACGCCCGGGGAATCGGTCTTGAACGCGATGTAGAAGTGATGGTCGCCTGGGAGCCCGGATTTCGCCACGCGCGTAAGCACGGCCCGGACGACCCCGCGCATGGCATCCTGCACGAGGCCTTCGTAGTCGATGTCCCGCTCACCCGTCATAGGCTGCAAAAAACCACGGGATTCCCCGTGGCGCAAGGAAGTGGAGGGCTTCTGTTGCCCGGTGCCCTCCGAAACCGCGCCTGGCGTTGCTAGACGACAGGGCTTGAAGTTCAGACAGATCGCGCCGCGTTACGCAGCGAGAGCCGTCTCAGCATAGTTGTCATTGGCAACTATTCTGATTGACCCGATAACGGCGGTATCATGCCGAGCAAAAGCGCGCCCTTTACACCCTCGTCGATCCTAGTTCGCCCCCGCCGCAAGGGTCAGGCTGCCAAGTCGACCGCCTGGCCCCTGTGGTGGAGGCGCCGGGTACTGCCCCCGGGTCCGATGGGCTTATTACGACGTCCATTTATCGCCATAGCCGGACGAATCCGGCACCATCAATATAGGCGCTCCGAGCGTTAAACAAAAGCTCTCGCTTGCACCCCCCTGCGGCTGTGCACGATGTCCAACATCCAGAAGGTGCTGCATGACAATGTCCGAGACGGCGGCGGGCGGGCTGATCCGGGGGCCGGCAGCCTATGTGCCGCGCACGCCCTGGGGGCCCGTGCAGGCCTTGGCCGTAGGTCTCCTGATCGTCGTGCTGAGTGCCGGCGTCATGCTGGCAAGCGGGCTGCTGTCCAGGCTTGCCGGGCCTGGGGC
>JBGGME010000388.1:0-8391 GCA_041288195.1 Hyphomicrobiaceae bacterium | reverse complement strand
GTGTGGGCGCACCACATGTATACGGCTGGCATCAGCGTCGACGTGCAGGCTTACTTCCTGTTCGCGACCATGGTCATCGCGGTGCCGACGGGCGTGAAAATCTTCTCGTGGATCGCCACCATGTGGGGCGGCTCGATCCGCTTCACGACGCCGATGCTGTTTTCGCTGGGCTTCATCTTTCTGTTCACCGTCGGCGGCGTGACCGGCGTCATGCTCTCCAATCCTGGCGTCGATCGGCTGCTGCACGACACCTACTACGTGGTCGCGCATTTCCACTACACGATGTCGATCGGCGCGCTCTTCACGCTATTCGCGGGCTGGTACTACTGGTTCCCGAAGATGTCGGGTCGGATGTACTCGGAGCCGCTGGGCAAGCTGCACTTCTGGCTCACCTTCATCGGCGTCAACCTGACCTTCTTCCCGCAGCACTTCTCAGGCCTGGCCGGCATGCCGCGCCGCTACGCCGACTATCCGGATGCCTTCGCCTACTGGAACTACCTTTCCTCAGTGGGTTCCTACATCTCGGCCGCGGCGCTGCTCGTCTTCTTCGCCGGCATTGCGCTCGCGTTCCAGCGCAAGGTGCAGGCAGCCGACAACCCCTGGGGCGAAGGCGCAACGACGCTGGAGTGGACGCTGTCCTCGCCCCCTCCCTTCCACTGCTTCGAGACGCTGCCGAAGATCGAGGGCAGCAGCAGCGCGCATTGAGCCGGTGCGGTGACGGCGGCGGCGTTCTGTACGTAGCCCTGCAGAAGGCGACCGATCGCCGAGGCGCCGATGCCTGGACATCGCCGATCCTGGGAGAGAAGTGCGGCGCCGTAGCTGGTGTAGCGAGGCACCGGCGCCGCGTATTTTCTCACGAGCTCCGCGCGCATCGGTCTTCCATTTCTCAGACGTCGAAGAACACGGTCTCGTTCTCGCCCTGCAGGCGAATGTCGAACGTGTAGACGACCTTGCCGCCGCGGCTGCTTCTCTCGGCGATCAGCGTCTGCCGCCGGCGTTCCTGCTCGATCAAATTGAGGACGGGATCTGCGGCGTTGGCTGTGGATTCATCGGAGAAATACATGCGCGTGCTAAGGCCGATGTTGATACCCCGCGCCACGATCCAGAAATTGATATGCGGGGCCATGAGCTTGCCTCGCCGGGTGTCGACGGGCCCGGGCTTGACGGTCTCGAAGGTGTAGATGCCGGTCTTGAAATCGGAGCCGGTACGGCCCCAGCCGCGGAAGCTCCCGTCGAGCGGCTTGGCTTGTGTATCGGCTGAGTGGTTGTAGCGCCCGTCCGCGTTGGCCTGCCAGATCTCGAGCAAAGCGTCGCGCACTGGTGTGCCGGTGCCGTCGAAGACGCGTCCCTCAACGATGATGCGCTCACCCTTGGTCTTTGGCCCGATCAGGACATTGCTGAAGTTGTGTTGGAAGATCTCGAATCCCGCCTGATGCGGGATCAGGCCGATATGGACATAGGGCCCGGCGGTCTGGGACGGCGTTTCCTTGAGATAGGGCAGCGACTGGACCATGGATCAGTTTCCTTCGAGCTTGTTCTCGAACAGCGTCGAGCGCTGCCCGCGCAGGACGAAATCGAAGCGATAGGCCAGCGTATCGAGCGGCACCGATGCGTTGAGGTCGAGCGGGGCGATCAGCTGCTTGCGGGCATTCGCATCCGGGATGGTGCCGAGGATCGGGTCCTGCGGGATCAGTGGATCGCCCTCGAAATACATCTGCGTGATGAGCCGCTGCGCAAATCCCGAGCCGAACAGCGAGAAGTGGATATGCGAAGGCCGCCAGCTGTTCACGTAGTTACGGAACGGATAGGGACCTGGCTTGATGGTGCGGAAGTAATAGTAGCCCTCGGCGTCCGTCAGCGCGCGTCCGCAGCCGCCGAAATTGGGGTCGATCGGTGCGACGTAGGTGTCGCTCACGTGACGGTAGCGGCCGCCGGCGTTGGCCTGCCAGAACTCGACCAAGGTACTCGGCACCGGCCGGTTGTTCTCGTCCAGCACCCGGCCGTGCACGATGATGCGCTCGCCGATCGGCTCGCCGTTCCTGGCGAAGTTGAGGATCAGGTCGTTGTCGAGCGGCCCCAGCTCGTTGTGGTTGAAGACCGGGCCGGTCACCTCCGAGAGAGAGCCCTGCAGGGACAGCAACGCATTGCGTGGGGAGCGCAAGGTGCTGGTCTTGTAGATCGGCGTAAGCGCCGGAGGCTGCCACGCGCGGTCGCGCTGGAAGAACTCGCTAGGTGCGCCACTGCTCATGTCCTACCTCCCGCAACCCGTGCCGGCAAAATCGCCGCCGTCAGGCCAACTCCTCCACTGCGCGCCATTCGGGCCCCACGTAGTTGATGATGATCGATTTCCTGAGGCCGCGGATCGGACGCTTGCGGAAGCCGTGCCAGGTGTTCTTGCCCGGGATGAAGATCAGGCCGGCATTCCACTCGTAGGGCGCGGAGGCGACGAGCTTGTGCTCCGGGCTGGCGTCGTAGATGTCGGTGCCGGCGTCATGCAGCTCGGGTGCGTCCGTCAGATAGACGAGCATGGTGAAGAGCTTGACGGGTATGTCGACATGCGGCTCGAGCCAGAAGCCGTCCGTGTCCTGGCAGTACTCGATGCGCAGCCTGCCGTTCGCCAGGCTGGTGCCGGTCGTGCGCTCGATGGCCGCGGTGACCCGGGGATGGCGAAAGGCGTCGGCGACCTCTCCGCACGCCGGGAAGCGCTGCTGCATCTGCGACGTGAAATGGACGCGCTTGGTATTGTTGGCTTCGCGCCGGCCGTCGAAGATCGCATTGTCGGGAGGCGAGAACGGCAGGCCGGCGATGCCGTCACAGACGCCGGCTGGGAGGATATCCTCCAGCAACCAGTAGTCGAACGGCTCGCGTCTGCGCTCTGCTCGCCGCAAAGCCGCGAGGAACATGCCGGAGGTGTTGTTGAGCGGAATCATGCGCTGGATGCTGCCTCGACCCTACCGGATCAAACTCGATAGCAGCATCAAGGGGTGAGCTGGGGCCGGGATTGATCCAGGTCAAGCAAGCCGATGGCGGCTTGTCGCAGGGCTGCGCTCTGCGCGCACCAAGGCTCGGATCAAGGATCGAGACGGGGGACGAACGTCACGAACTCCGAGAGGGGCATGCGGTCGGGTGTGAAGGTGTTCACTTTCTCGTCGGGATCCGGGTAGCCGAGCGCCATGCCGCACACGACGGTCTGCTCGGGCGGAATGCCGATACGCCGCTGCAGGACCTCCCAGAAACTCATCCAGGCGGCCTGCGGGCAGGTCTCGAGCCCGAACTGGCGCGCGGCGACCATGATCGATTGCAGGAACATTCCATAGTCGAGCCATGAGCCCCTCTCGAGATCGCGGTCCATGGAGAAGATGAGCCCTACCGGGGCGTCGAAGAAGGCATAGTTGCGTGCATGCTGGACGTGCATCTTCCCCTTGTCCTCGCGGCCGATGCCGAGCGTGCCGTAGAGGCCCCAGCCGCAGGCGCGCCGGCGCCCGAGGTAAGGCTCGCGCCACTTCACAGGGTAGTAGTCGTACTCTCGCTTGCCCGTATCGCCGCGATTGTATCGACTGGTGATATCGTGGCAGATCTCGTCTCGCATCGCGCCCTCGAGCACCCATACCCGCCAGGGCTGCACATTGGTGCCCGACGGCGCGCGGCCCGCGGTCGTCAATATGCGCTCGATGAGCTCGCGCGGCACGGGCTTGGGCAGAAAGGCGCGGATGCTGCGGCGGCCGGTTACGGCCTCCTCGACGGTCATCATGTCGGGGGGTCCTGGAGGCGAGGTTGCATGACTTGCGGCCGGACCATGGCACGGCCTAGTTTTCGCGGTCAATCGAGCCGGCGTGCGCCGCGTAGGAGTTCGAGGGGAGGGCGCAATGAGCCTCGTCGCAGCCAACATCAAATGGATCATGCTGGTCTCGGGGGTGCTGACCTGCACGATGGTCTATGCCGCGATAGCACCGCAGGCGGCACTGCGCTCGACCTTTGGCGAGACCCTGGAGGGACCGCTCGCAGATATCGTGGTGCGCAACTGGGGCGCGCTCATCACGCTCGCTGGCTGCATGCTGATCTACGGCGCATTCAATCCACAGGTGCGCACCTTCGCCTTGATCATCGCAGGCGCCAGCAAGCTCGTGTTCATCGCGCTCGTGCTTTCGCACGGCGAACGCTATCTCGGCCAGCAGGCGGGGATTGCAATCGCCATCGACCTGCTATGGGTCGTGCTGTTCGCGTGGTATCTGCTGAGCACGCGGGCCACCAGCGCCTGAAACACGACCAATACGGGAGATACGCCCATGCCCTTCGATCCCAGCGCAGCCAATGTCACCGTCGGCGTGGTCGGCACGGGGGCTATGGGCCGCGGCATCATGCAGGTCTCGGCGCAGGGTGGAATGAACGTCATTGCCTACGACGAGAAGCCGGGCGCGGCAGAAGCGGCGAAGGGCTACATCGCCAAGATGCTCGACGGGCAGGTGCAGAAGGGTCGGCTTCCCGAGGCGGACGCCAAGGGCACCATTGACCGCATCAGCGTCGCCAAGAGCCTCGAGGAGGTCGCGAAGGCCAATATCATCGTCGAGGCGATCGTCGAGCGCCTGGACGCCAAGCAGGCCCTGTTCGCCAGGATCGACGAGATTGCGGGGCCAGACACCATCATCGCCTCCAACACGTCCTCGCTGCCGATCACGGCGATCGCCTCCAGGTGCAAGCGGCCTGAGCGCGTCGGCGGCATGCATTTCTTCAATCCGGTGCCGCTGCTGCGGTGCGTGGAGGTGATCCCCGGCCTCAAGACGGCGCCGTGGGTGACGGACGCCATGATGACGATCGGCCGGCGCATGACGCGCGAGCCGATCCTGTGCACGGATAGCCCCGCATTCCTGGTCAATCACATCGGCCGCGCGTTCGTACCGGAGGGACAGCGCCTCCTGACCGAGAACATCTCCACGATTGCCGACATCGACCGCATCCTGACCGGCGCGCCGGGGTTCAAGATGGGCCCGTTCACGCTGGCCGACATGGTGGGCATCGACATCCAGCATGGTGTGATGGAGTCGATCTACAATCTCTTCTACCACGAGCCAGCCTTCACACCGTTCCCGCTGTCCGCGCAGCGCGTTGCGGGCGGGCTCTACGGCCAGAAGACGGGAGCGGGCTGGTACGCCTACAAGGACGGCAAGAAGGTCGAGCCGTCCATTGCGCAGGCGCCAAGCACGCGACCCAAGTCGGTTTGGGTGCTCCCGAGCAAGAGCCATCCCGACCTGCAGGCGCCCCTGATCGATCTCTTCAAGCAGGCCGGCGCCAACCTCGAGACGGGAGACAAGCCTAGCGATCAGGCGCTCATCGTCCTGACCCCGATCGGCTGGGACCTCACGACCGCAGTGTGCGATCTGCAGCTTCACGCGCGGCGGTCCGTCGCCGTCGACGTGTTGTTCGGCATGAAGGGTCCGCGCACCTTGATGGTGACGCCGGCGACCGATCCCGCCATGCGGGACGCCGCTCACGGCCTGCTCGTGGCCGACGGCCAGCAGGTGGTGGTGATCAACGACAGCCCGGGCTTCGTGGCGCAGCGCGTGGTGGCGCAGATCGTCAACATCGCGTGCGGGGTGGCCCAGCGCAACATCGCCACCCCCGCCGACATCGACAAGGGCGTCAAGCTCGGCCTCGGCTACCCTTTCGGCCCGCTGGAGTGGGCGGAGCGGTTGGGCGCCGGCCGCATCCTGTTCATCCTGGAGCGGCTGCAGGCGTTCTATGGAGAGCCCCGCTACCGCCCGAGCCCGTGGCTCAAGCGCCGCGTGGCGCTGGGCCTGCCGCTGTCCGCACCCGAAGGGCGCGACGTTGCCGAGTAGAGCCGCGGGCCTACGCCTCCTTGATGCCGTACTCGAGGATGCCCTGCTCGTTGCCGTAGTACTTGAACGGCAGGAACTTGCCGGACATGGTGATCTTGACGCGGTCACCCTTCGGGTTGGGCAGGCGCTCGATCTCCATGTCGAAGTCGATGGCCGACATGATGCCGTCGCCGAACTCCTCCTCGATCAGAGCCTTCCAGGCCGGGCCGTTGACCATCACCAGCTCGTAGAAGCGGTAGATCAGAGGGTCGGTCGGCGGCATGGACGTGCCGCGGTGCGGCACCTCGTTGAGCATGCGTTCCTCGGTCGGAGAGAGGCCGAAGAGCGCAGCGGCCTTGGCGGCGAGCGGCTTGACGAGCTTCATCTGCCCGAGCAGCGCGCCAACCACCAGCACCGGCGACATGCCGCCGATCTCGCCGGTGATCTGCTTCCAGGTCAGGCCCTTCTCGCGCTTGATGTCGAGGATCTTCTCGGTCAGGTCTTCGCGACGCATGGGCTTGGCTCCTTGGATCGTCTGCGGTGTTGAATCGGGCTCGGATTCGGCATGCCCGTTGGCGATTGCGCCCGTGCCGTTGCTCGACCTGGCGAGGATGCGCGCGAGCGGACCCGGCGGCAGTTTCGGCACCTCGCCGTTGAGCTTACGCGACCGAAAGCCGACCGGCCGATAGACGTGGCGGTGCCGCCTGATCGGACGGCTGGGATGGAAGGGACGTGGGGCCATGGGGGTTGAAGGTTGCGGTTGGACGGACGACGGGTGGGTTGCGACGCTCTTCGCTGCCGGGCTCCGGGGCGAGCGCCAGCTCTCGCGAGCGCGTGACCAGGAACTCGATCAGGTGGTTGCGCAGGGGATAGTAGTTGGGAAGCTTGTGCAGCTCGGCGCGGGTTCGCTCCCTTGGAAGAGTGTTTTCGACGATCTCGGCGATGCGCGCCCTCGGACCGTTTGTCATGAGAAGGATCTTGTCGGCGAGCAGCAAAGATTCGTCGACATCGTGGGTGATCATGAAGGTGGTCTGTCGCGTTTTGGCGCGGATGGCGATCACCTCGTCCTGTAAGGAGCCGCGGGTCAGTGCGTCGAGCGCCGAGAACGGCTCGTCCATCAACAGCATGCGTGGTTCGATCGCCAGCGCGCGGGCGATGCCGACGCGCTGCTTCATGCCGCCCGAAAGTTGCGCCGGCTTCTTCATCTCGGAGCCGTCGAGGTGTACCAGAGCCAGGTACTTGAGCGCGTGCTCGCGGACCTGGCGGCGCGACCAGCCGGGATGGCGCGAGGAGACGGCCAGCTCGACGTTGCCGAGCGCGCTGAGCCACGGCATCAGCGCGTGGCCCTGGAAGATGACGGCGCGGTCGAGGCTCGGACCCTGGACGTGCTTGCCGGCGGCGACGATGGCACCGGCTGTTGGCGTATCGAGACCTGCCAAGATGTTGAGAATGGTGGACTTGCCGCAGCCGGAGTGACCGATAACGCATGCAAACTCGCCCTCGGCAACCGTGAACCACAGGTCCTCGAAAACGGTGAGATCACCGCTGCCGGAGGCCTCGGGAAACCGCCGCGCCAGTCCTTCCACGCTGATGAAGGATGCGGTCATTCCCACTCCCCACCCTTCCGTGGGGCGAGGATTCGGGCGAGGGGCAGACGCTTGCTTCGGCGCCATTGGCTGCCCCTCACCCCGACCCTCTCCCCGCGTGCGGGGAGAGGGGGATGATCGCACCTAGTCCGCATACGACACCAACCGCTGCAACCGCGCCATCAGCTGATCGAGCGCCATGCCGACGACGCCGATGAACAGGATGGCCGTAATGACGTTGGTGATGGAGAGATTGTTCCACTCGTTCCAGACGAAGTAGCCGATCCCCGTGCCGCCGACCAGCATCTCGGCCGCCACGATGACAAGCCACGCGATGCCGATGGATATGCGCATGCCCGTCAGGATTGTGGGCGCTGCCGCCGGCAGAATGACGCGCCATGCCGTCCGCGCTGGGCTCATCTCCAGCGTCTTGGCGACGTTGATCCACTCGCGGCGCACCGTGGCGACGCCGAACGCGGTGTTGATCAGCATCGGCCACAGCGAGCAGATGAAGATGACGAAGATGGCGGAGATGCCGGAGTCTTTGATGGTGTAGAGCGCGAGCGGCATCCAGGCCAGCGGCGAGATGGGCTTCATCACCTGGATGAAGGGATTGAGGGCGCGGCTCATCAGCGGCGACATGCCGATCAGAAAGCCCAGGGGCAAAGCGACCGCCACCGCCAGCAGATAGCCGAGGGCAACTCTCGCAACGGAGTACGCGAGCTGGATGCCGATGCCCTTGTCGTTGGTGCCGCGGTCGTAGAAGTGGTCCTTGAGGTGCTGCCAGATCTTGGCGCCGACATCGGCCGGACCCGGCATTGCCGACTTGCCCTGCGTGGCCGTCAAGCCCATCAGCTTGGCGTACTCGGGGTCCATCTTCGCCGCTGAACCCGACCCGGAGACGGCGAGATGCCAGATGCCGACGATCGCGGCGAAGAGCGCGAGCGATACCACCGTAGCTCGCAATGTCAGCGACGTCGGCATGGAGGTCA
>JBGGME010000387.1:0-2858 GCA_041288195.1 Hyphomicrobiaceae bacterium | reverse complement strand
GAACTCGAATAGGCTCCACACCTCGCCGAGATTGTTCTCAAGCGGTGTGCCTGTCAGCGCCAAGCGATGGCGCGCCTTGATGCGGTGAGCCAGCCCGGAGACGGTGGCGTGAGGATTCTTGATCGCCTGCGCCTCATCGAGGACGGCGACGTGGAACTCGTAGCCGAGAAGCACGCCATGATCGCGCATCAGTAGTGGATACGTGGTCAGCACGAGGTCGTGGCGGGCGATACCGCCGAACAACTGCTTGCGGTCGAGGCCACGCAGAGCGAGCACGTCGAGCGACGGCGCGAAGCGCTCGACCTCAGCCTGCCAGTTCGGCAGCACGCTCGTCGGGGCGACGATGAGCGCCGGGCGGTCGAGCCGCCCTTGGGCCTTCTCGCACGCGATGAACGCCAGCGCCTGCACGGTCTTGCCGAGCCCCATGTCGTCGGCCAGAACGCCGCCGAAGCCGGTCTCGCGCAGGAAGTCGAGCCAGGATAAGCCGATGGCCTGGTAGGGCCTCAGCTCGGCGCGGAAAGTGGCGGGCGGCACGCTGTCCTTGAGGCCCCGTCCGCGCCTCAGATCCCGCCCGAGTGCGACAAGCCGCTCGGCGCTCGCCGCCCACGCCACATCGGTGCCGAGCCCTTCGGCCAGCGCCGCAAGCGCGCCCGCCTCGGCGCGGTGCAGCTTGACCTTCCCGTTCTCGATCGCATCCGCGCGCGGTCCAATCAGCTCGATCAGCCCCTTGAGGATCGGTGCCAATCGCTCGCCGGGCAGCAGCAGCAGGCGTCCATCGGGCAGGGTGTGGTACAGCTTCAGCCGTCGGCAGTGCTTAACCAGATCGTCAGCTGCCTGCGAATCTGGCGAGAGTGCGAGCTCGCCCACTTCCGCCGGCAGCTTGGACAACATGCTGGCGAGCTGTGGGGCAAGGTTGATGCGCTGACCTTCGAACTCGATGCCGAGCTCGAACGAGAACCAATCGATGCCTGAGCCCTCGCCGATGCCGGCCCACCAACCGACCTCACCCTCGGCGACCTTGTAGGGGTAGTCATCGGCGTAGACGACCTGCCAGCCTTCCGAGCGCAGCAATGGTACGATATCGGCCGAGAAGGCGATGAAACGGCTCGGGTCGTCGATTTGGGCGAGTGCCTCGTAAGGGTTTGAGCCGCCGGGAGCGATGAGCAGATCCTTGGCGTGCTCGCTTCCGGTCTGGATCAGGCTGTCCTTCAGCCCCTTGAGGCCGAGCTTGCCCAGCCGCTCGAAGGCAGCGATCTCGGCGCGACTGTCGCGCGGCATGACGACGAGGGTGTCGCCCTCCATCCGTTCCAGCGTCTCACCCGTTGCGTGGATCGGCACGACCTCGCCAGCGTAATCGAAAGACAGGCGCGCCAGAGGCAGCTGGAACGTGCCGCGCTGCCGCTGCTCCGTGACATACCAGGCATACTGGGGCTTGAGACGCACTGGGGCGATGAGCAGTTCTAGCCTCGGCTGAGGCGGGATCGCGCGCACGTCGGTCTTCTGCGGTGGCATCGGCAATGGAATGCGGTCTTCCAGCCCGCTCGACGCCAGTCGCCGGCCGAGCGCGACGGTGAAGGCGGCGGCTTCCGCCGATGTCACGGCTGGCGTTGCCGCCACCCGTGCGGCGACCGCATCTGGCAGGCCGAGGTCCAACGGACCGGCTAGACACGCGGCCAGATCAACATAGAACGGAGGAGACGTGGCAAGCACCGCGTCGATCTTGAAAGCTTCGTCGCCTTTTGCCGTCTCGGCTTCGAGCTCGATGACGAGGCTTTGGCGCGCGCCGGTCCCCAGCCGCCATCGAAGCGTCGCACGGCGAGCAGGACCCACGTTCAGCACTGGACCATTGACTTGACCCCACCGGCATCGGGCGGTGCCGAGCATCACCGTCATCACGCGCGCGAACATCGGGTTTGCGGAAACCGGAACGCCGCCGATGGTGGAGCCGGCCGTCCGCCGCATCAGCCAATCCAGCTCTCCCAGGATCTCGTGATCGACCCGGCGCAGATGCTTGGCCGGTTGATAATTGAAGATATTGCTCGGACTGTAGGGCCTCGCGCTGCCGAAGTCGCCGCTCTTGCGCAGAGCAGCCACCTTCGGATTGATACACGCGCGAGAGGGATATCCGTTGCGGCCGGGTTCCACCTCGAGCACATAGATGAGGCGCTGCTTGATATCGGCAGGGTAAGCATTGTCGGCGGAGCCCGGCGCGCTGACCTCGGCAAGATCGTTGAGCCAGAGCTGCAGTTGCGGCGACAGGCCCCGGGATCGCGGACCGTCATCGGGCTTGCCAGGGGCCACAAGCGTTGGTGCGGCGGCAAGCGGCAACGTGCGCCGCTCGACCTCGATCAGAACCGCGGCGACGTGTTTGCAGTTGGAATGCACCGGGCAACTGCAGGTGCCGTGGATGATGATTCTGCTCTTGCCGGGCCGCAGCGAGATCCACTGCTCGTACGGTTCTGGCTCGCTACCCTGGACACGCCCGCAGATGACGGCGCCGTCCTCATCGATCTTGACGTCAATCACCTGTGCGTTGGCATGCAAGGCGCGGCCCCGCGCCAGCGTGGCAGGCTCAATCACGCGAGCTATGTCTGCCGGTCCGAAGGCCAGCATTCCCTTCCCCGCCGATACACGCGCTTCTCCAACGCATGGGTATCAGGTCGAGGGGTAGGTCTTCCATCTGGTCGCTGCTCGATGTGCGCTAGAAGCTGTGGACCGGAGCCGGATTATGCCGACATACCGTGCCGATGTTGCGCAACTGTCTCAGGGAACCGCATCGGCGCGGCATAATTCGTGGCTCGGCATGATGCACCAGCTCGTGGCCGAGCACGCTGTAATAGGCCTCCGAGCGCGTGGGG
>JBGGME010000386.1:0-11715 GCA_041288195.1 Hyphomicrobiaceae bacterium | reverse complement strand
GAACTCGAATTCTCCAAGTGTCCAGAGAACTGGTGCGTCGGTCGGCCACGAATTCGCACCTCCTTTCAGACCGAGCGCCAGGCGCAAGTGTTCCGCCAGAGTCTCACATCGGACAGCGAAGGCGGCTATGCTATCAGCCTGTGGCTCAACGAAACCCACTTGAGCACAATACCAGCCAGTCCGGTTCCCGAAGGTTTCCACATCGACCATATGCGGCGTGTCGCACTCAGTGCATGTGACCGTTGCCACTGGACCGGCCGGAACCAAGACACCAGAAGAAATCCAAGGAGCAAGCTGCTCGCAGCCGCCGAAGGCCTCCCCCCCTACGGTTGTCTCCCGCGAGGTCAGAATTGCACAGAGGTTGCAGATGCTATGCATCCTCTGCTTCTGGTCCAAAGATTCGCCAACGCCTGAACAATTTCTCAGCCACGGCATGATCGGCATCCGTGTTCTCGCGCAGAGTCGTGCCCATTGGAGATTTTAGCTCGATGGTGACGATGCGGGAACTCTTTCCTATCCTATCTGGTTTGAACGTGAGGCGCAGCCGGATTCCAACAATTTGCCAGCCCCCTTTTCCGATCGGGCTGCCGTCGGCGAACCATCTCGCGGCCGAGGTATAGACGTCGCGGATCCGGCCCGCTTGCCGCTTGCACTCCAACGTGATGAGGCCACCCTCCGATACCGGTGGCACAAGCCTGATCTCGTCAACGACACAGTCCGATACGGTATCGTGAGGCTTGAGATCAAACGATGGCTTCGATGCAAAGAGTTCGAAATTGATTTGCCGACGTGCAAGTCGCTCGGTTGAGACGTCGGTGGGAAAGAACGTCCTGCAAAAGGCGTCAACTAGGTCATCGCGCACAGACCGCCCCCCCTTGGCAACCACGTCGATTGTCGAGCGTGTCGGGTCAAAGATGATGGACGCTCGGTAAAGTCCAGGCAGAGGAACACGCCGCAATTGGTCATTGACCAGTATTTCATGCGTCTGTACCGCCGTCTGAGCGTAGATATTGATTTGGGCGCAGGGCCGATGGCTATGCGAGCTTCGGCTAGGTACGGCGTACTCGAAGTGGTCTATGCTGAGACTGCGATAGGCGGGTACCCGCCTCTTGTGCTGCTTTAGTACGTGTTCGCTCGCGACCTTGAACTCGCCCAATCGGACCGCATCGCCGATCGCGGCAGTGACCTGCTCACGGCCGGTGAACCGAAAAGCGTCCCAGGAGCGAGTGCTCAGACCCTTTAGCGCGTGCGCGGCCGAGACAATGTGATCGAAAATTTCGCGGTTTTGCGTTGCCAGCCATACCGCGCAGGTTTCATCGTTGACGTCCAAATTGTCGACGCCGGGCATCAATTCCGGTCGACGGTGACCAGCGGTTCGAAGCAGGTCACGGCCGCCGTTGGCCGCAATTAGCTCGCAGTTCTCTAGTGCTGATATAGCCCAGCCATCATGATGGAGCGCATCGAGGACGGCGTTGGCCGCAGCAGTCGTGCCCTGCTGCCAATCAACCGATTGCCCTTCTCCATAGCGTTCAAGAAACCCGTTGATCGCCGAGGGCTCGACTTGGCGCAGAAACTTCTGGATATCAAACGTCACAAAGACAACTTCATCGCGGTTGAGCGGTTGCAAGGATAAAGGCGCTCCATGCATCCATCAACTTGCGTCGCTTCTCGAAAAGATCGCCGCGGGCATATGCGGCCTCTGCCTTATCCTTGAGCCGATGCGCAAGCGCCGCCTCTATAACCTCCCGGGGAAAGCTTGTCGTCTCTCCGGCCCAATCGCGGAAAGTCGAACGAAAACCATGAACGGTAATGTCGGCACGTCCCATCCGCTTCAGGAGGGCAGTCAGCGCCATATCACTAAGTGGTCGATCCGGATCAGAGTGTGCGGGGAACACCAGCGAAGGAATCGGACCTGGCTCCCCCAACACCTCAATAGCCCTCGCGGTAAGGGGGACCCGGTGCTCCTTGCTCGCCTTCATGCGACCAGCCGGCAAGGTCCAAACGCACGACCGAAGATCGATCTCACCCCAGCGCGTACCCCTTACTTCGCCCGAGCGCGCTGCCGTCGCCACGACAAACTCTAGAGCGCGCGCTGATGTGCCGTTTCGTTGCCCAAGATCAGCCATGAATGCGGGCATATCCCGCCAGTCGAGAGCAGGATGATGTTGCACGCGACGCACCGAGGACGGTCGCGGTAAGAGGTTCTGCAAATGACCCCGCCAGCGCGCTGGGTTGGGTCCTCCGCGCAGTCCTTGGGCGGCCGCATAGTCGAGAACCGCCTCTATCCGCTGTCGAAGGCGGCTTGCTGTCTCAGGTTTGGATGTCCACACCGGGCGTAGGACAGATAGAACCTTCGGTGTGTCGATTGCCTTGACGTCGACACACACCAATGTCGGGAAGGCGTACGTCGAGAGCGTCGATGTCCATTGGGCGGCATGTTTTGCGCTGCGCCACCCCGGGCTCTTGCTTGTGATCAAGTCTGCTGCTGCATCACGAAAGGTGGTCAGCCGTGTGGTCGGCACGTTGAGGGGATCAATGCCTTCGACAAGCTGACGCCGCGCGGCGAGGGTCTTCTCGCGTGCAGCGGCGAGCGTTACCTCGGGATAGGGGCCGAGCCCCATGTCCCGGCGTCGACCGTCCAACTGATAGCGCAGTACCCACGACCGTGCTCCGCTCGGTTTGACGAGCAGCATGAGCCCTCGCCCGTCCGTATAACGTCCGGCCGGTGCTGTCTCGACTTTGCGGACGGATAGCGGCATGCTCGTTCCCACAATTGTCCCCACGCCAGGGCACGGTTGTAGGCGAACATGCTAGAACTTGCAAAGACAGGAAGCTGGCATATTGCATGGAATTGCAAGTGTCTCGAACGGCGGCGGACGTCCAAGAACGTTGCAAGGCGGACACTCCCTCCGCCACTTGCCACTTTGTCCAGCCCGGACACATGGGTACGCGCTCAAACCCGGGCTGGTGTCTACCGAACAGTCAGGTCTCGAACCGGCGCTCTGCCTTGATGTTTCCGCATCGAGCCCGCATATTCGCTGTGGAATCGATCGAACGAGCGGGAATGGCGCGCGCACCGGGACAGCGATGGACGGCACGGCTGCTGGCGGCAGTGGCCTCGCTCGCGCTTGTTCTTGCCTCCCTGCTGGGGTCGGCAGCGCACGCCTGCGAGACGAGCCACCACGGCCAGCATCGCCATCAGAGCCACGCCGGCCAGCAGCACGCCCATCACCACGGGGCAGCGGCAAAGGGACACTCCGACCACGGCACCGATAGGGTTGTAGCAGCCCCCGACAAAGCCAGCGGCGCAGCTTCGGCTTTGGACCACCCCGAGCCCGGCGGGTCGGACCGCTCGCACACCTGCTGCATGGATTTCATCTGCCACGGCTGCATCGCTGTCATTGCCGGTGACGCCGGCGCGCAGCTCGTGACCTGGCATGAGGCGCGCGTCCTGCCCTGGGACGGACAGGCCTTGGCCTCCGTGAGCCCAGCCAGACTGGACCGCCCCCCCAAAGCTCTCGTCTCGGCCTGACCCGTCGCGGGCCCCTCGGGGTCCACGCCACGCGCCCCGCTGACACGAGAGAAACGATCCATGCGCCCACACGCCGGCGCGCTCGCACGCATTTGCCGCGCTGCCTTTTCCGCCATCGCCATGGCCGCGCTCATCGCGGTGCCTTGGCCCGGCCGCGATGCCGCCCACGCCCACGAGGGGCACGATCACGCCGACAAGCCGGCCGCGGGTGCGGCAGCGCTTGCCTCGCCGCGCGTCGTCGCCGTCTCGGAGAGCTACCAGTTCGTCGGTATCGTCGAGGGCGAGGTGCTCGTCGTCTATCTCGACCGCGCCGCCGACAACGCGCCCGTGACGTCTGCCACCATCAAGGTCACGCTCAACGGCCAGGCCTTCAAGGCCGAGCCGCAGGCCAACGGCACCTACGAGGTGACGGCGCCGATGCTCAAGCAGGCGGGGCCGATCGAGGTGCTGGCCACGATCGTCGACGCCAGCCAGTCGGACCTCCTGGTCGGCGGGCTGGTCATCGCTGCCTCGACGCCGAGCCGGGGCTCGCCGGACTACATCGCCCTGTGGACCGGCATGCCGAAGGCGCTCGGCCAGGACGGCAGGCTGATCCTCGCCGGCCTCGGCGCAGGCCTCCTCGTCGTCGGTGCGATCGGCGTCTATGCCTGGCGACGGCGCGCCGCCTCGACCGCGCTCCTGGCGGCGCTGCTGGTGGTCGGGCTCGCCGCGGTCGCGGCCGCCCACGACGGCCACGACCACGGCGCCGACATCCGCGCCAGCGGCGGCAACAACCCGCAGCGGCGGCCGGACGGGGCGATCTTCCTGCCCAAGCCCACGCAGCGCCTGCTCGACGTGCGCACCGCAACCGTCCAGATCGAGACCGCCACGCGCGCCGTGCGCCTGGCGGGGCGCGTGGCCGCCAACCCCAACTTCAGCGGCGTCGTCCAGAGCACCATCCCCGGCCGCTACGAGGCGCCGCCAGGCGGCGTCCCGCCGCTCGGCTCACGCGTCAAGGTCGGCGACCTCATGGGCAGGGTCGCACCTTCGTTCGCCTCCATCGACTCCTCCGACATGGCGCAGACGCTGGGCGACATCGACCAGCGCCTGGCGATCGCGCGCGCCAAGCTCGCGCGCCAGGAGCAGCTGCTGCGCAGCAACGTCGTGGCGAGCGCGCTGGTGGACGAGACCCGCATGGAGGTCGACGGGCTCGTCAAGCGCCGCACCGACCTGCTCGCCGCCCGCGTCAGAAGCGAGGAGCTGCGCGCCCCCGTCGACGGCATCATCGCCGCCACACGCGTGGTCGCGGGCCAGGTCGTGACCCAGTCCGACCGGCTGTTCGAGATCGTCGATCCTGCGCGCCTGCTGGTGGAGGCGCTCGTGTTCGACCAGCTCGACCCCGACGCCGTCGGCGAGGCCAGCGCGGCCGCCGCCGGCGATACCAACGTGCAGCTGCGCTATCTCGGCCGCAGCCGGGCGCTGCAGCAGCAGTACGCGCTGATGCAGTTCGAGGTGGTGGCAAGCGCGAGCGCCCTGAGCGTCGGCATGCCCGTCACGGTGGTGGCGCGCACTGGCGCACCGATGTCAGGGCTGTTCCTGCCGCGCACGGCGCTGGCGCAGGCACCCAACGGCCAGACCGTCGTATTCGAGCACAGGGAGCCCGAGGTGTTCGTGCCGCGGCCCGTGCGCACCGAGCCCTTCGACAGCCAGACCGTACTGGTGACGGGCGGCCTGGTGGCCGGCACCAAGATCGTGGTCAAGAACGCCCCGCTCGTGAGCCAGGTGCGATAGGGGGCGGCGGGCAATGTTCAAGCGCATCGTCGATGCGAGTCTCAGGAGCCGGCTGCTCGTCCTGGGCGCCGCGTTCGTACTCGTCGTCTACGGCAGCTTCACGCTGCCGCGCCTGCCCGTCGACGTATTCCCCGACCTCAACCGGCCGACCGTCACCCTGATGACCGAGGCCGAGGGCCTGGCACCGCAGGAGGTCGAGCAGCTCGTCACCTATCCGATCGAGACGGCGATGGGCGGCATCCCGGGCGCCGTGCGCATCCGCTCCACCTCCGGCGTCGGTCTCTCCATCGTCTACGTCGAATTCGACTGGGACGCCGAGATCTACCGCGCGCGCCAGCAGGTGGCCGAGCGCATGGCGGGCGTGCAGAGCCGGCTGCCTCCCGGCGTGCAGCCGCAGATGGGCCCGATCTCCTCGATCATGGGCGAGATCATGCTGGTCGCGGTCACGGGCCCGTCGGTGTCGCCCATGGAGCTG
This sequence comes from Hyphomicrobiaceae bacterium, assembly GCA_041288195.1. Taxonomy (GTDB): domain Bacteria; phylum Pseudomonadota; class Alphaproteobacteria; order Rhizobiales; family Hyphomicrobiaceae; genus AWTP1-13. Next base: position 5,938 of record JBGGME010000386.1, on the reverse strand, counting down.
CGCGAGATCGCCGATTTCGTCATCCGCCCCCAGATCCTCACTATCCCCGGCGTCGCGCAGGTGATCCCGATCGGCGGCGAGGTGCGTCAGTACCGCATCGCCCCCGACCCCGTGATGATGAGCCGGCTCGAGGTCTCCCTTCCCGAGCTCGAGGCCGCCGTGCGCCGCTTCGGCGCCAACACCGGCGGCGGCTTCGTCGACCAGCACGCCCGCGAGTTCCTCATCCGCAACATCGGCCTCACCGACCGCATCGAGGACCTGCGCAACCTCGTGATCGCCACGCGCCAGGGCCACGGCATCCTCATGCGTCAGGTGGCGCAAGTCGACTTCGCACCCCGCGTCAAGCGCGGCGACGCCGGCTACATGGGCAACCCCGCCGTGATCGTCGGCATCCAGAAGCAGCCGACCGCCGACACCGTCACGCTCACGCGCGCGGTCGAGGCCCAGCTCGATGCCATCCAGAGGACGCTCCCCGCAGGCGTCACCGCCAACAAGATCCAGTTCCGCCAGGCGACCTTCATCGAGACGTCCATTGCCAACGTCGAGCGCGTGCTCGTCGAGGCCGGCCTGGTCGTTGCCGTGGTGCTGTTCCTGTTCCTCATGAACGTACGCGCCACCCTCATCTCGCTCGCGGCCATCCCGATCTCCATCCTCATCACCGTGCTCGTGTTCAAGGCCTTCGGCCTGTCGATCAACACCATGACGCTGGGCGGCCTTGCCATCGCCATCGGCGAGCTCGTCGACGATGCGGTCGTGGCGGTCGAGAACATCCTGCGCCGGCTCAAGGAGAACGCCGCCAGGGCCGCGCCTCTGCCGAGCCTCGAGGTGATCGCCCGGGCGAGCCAGGAGGTGCGCTCCGGCATCTTCTACGCCACCGTCATCATCATCCTGGTGTTCGTGCCGCTGTTTGCGCTCTCCGGCATCGAGGGGCGCATGTTCGCGCCGCTCGGCATCGCCTACATCGTCTCGATCCTGGCCTCGCTCGTCACCTCGGTGACGGTGACGCCGGTGCTCGCCTCCTATCTCCTCACCGGCCGGTCCGGTCACGGCGGCGGCGACAGCTTCGTGGTCGCAAAGCTCAAGGCCGGCAACGCACGGCTGCTGCAGTGGGCGTTCCGGCGGCCGCGCACCATCTACGCCATCGTCGCCTTCGGCGTCGTCGCGGCTGGGATCGGCGCGCTGGCGCTGCCGAGGGCGTTCCTGCCGCCCTTCAACGAGGGCACCATCCTCGTCAACCTGCAGTACAACCCCGGCATCTCGCTCGCCGAATCCAACCGCCTGGGCACGCTCGCCGAGCGCATGCTGCTCGAGATCCCCGAGGTCAGGAGCCTCGGCCGGCGCACCGGCCGGGCCGAGCTCGACGAGCACGCCGAGGGCGTCCACAACACCGAGATCGATGTCGATCTCTCCCGCTCGGAGCGCGGCAAGGAGGAGGTGTTCGCCCACATCCGCGCCAAGCTCGGCGTGCTTCCCGTCTCGCTGTCGATCGGCCAGCCGATCGCGCACCGTCTCGACCACATGCTGTCGGGCGTGCAGGCCCAGATCGTCGTCAAGGTGTTCGGTGGTGACCTCGACACCCTGCGCGGCCTCGCCGAGCGCCTGCGCTCGCGCCTCGACGCGGTGCCGGGCCTCGTCGACCTCAGAGTCGAGAAGCAGGTGCTGATCCCGCAGCTCAAGGTCACGCCCGACTACGAGCGCTCGGCCCTCTACGGCATCACGCCAGCCGCGCTGACCGAGGCGCTGGAAGCCCTCTCGGGCGGCCGCATCGTCTCGCAGATCGTGGAGGGCAACCGCCGCTTCGACGTGGTCGTGCGCCTGTCCGACGAGAACCGCTCCACGACCGGGCTGCAAAATCTCCTGGTGTCGACACCGCAAGGCTTCGTGCCGCTCAGGCTGCTGGCCAAGGTCGAGGAGGGCGAGGGCCCCAACCAGATCCTGCGCGAGAACGGCCAGCGCCGCATCGTCGTGCAGGCCAACGGCGACGGCCGCCGCGACATGAGCGCCATCATCGCCGACGTGCGCCGCGTCGTGGCCGCGACCGAGCTGCCATCCGGCTACGTCACCCGGATCGAGGGGACATTCAGGGCCCAGGAGGAGGCCGCGTTCCTCATCGGCATCCTGTCGCTCGCCTCGCTCGCGCTGATCTTCATGGTGCTCTACCAGCGCTATCAGTCGGCCGTGCTCACCGCCATCATCCTCACCAGCATCCCGCTCGCCCTCGTCGGCAGCGTGCTGGCGCTGTGGATCGCAAACCAGCCGCTGTCGGTCGCCTCCATGATCGGCTTCATCACGCTTGCCGGCATCGCCGCCCGCAACGGCATCCTCAAGATCAGCCACTACATCAATCTCGCCCTGCTTGAGGGCGAGACGTTCGGGCCGGCGCTGGTCGTGCGCGGCAGCCTGGAGCGGCTGGCGCCTGTCCTGATGACGGCCCTGTGCGCGGGCCTGGCGCTGGTGCCGCTGCTCACCGGCGCCGGCGAGCCCGGCCGCGAGATCCTGCATCCCGTGGCGGTGACCATCTTCGGCGGCCTCGTCAGCTCGACGCTGCTCGACACGTTGCTGACACCGATCCTGTTCCTGCGCTTCGGCAAGAAGCCGCTCGATCGCATCCTCGCGTCCCGATCCCGGCAATCCGCGGCGGCCGGCACCACGTCGATCGCCGAGGCCTACTGAACCCCATCACGCCCAACCCCAACGAAAGGAGCATCCTCATGTTGCGCAGTCTGATCCTTGCAGTCGTATCCGCCGCCATGCTCGTCGCGGCACAGCCGGCGCTCGCGCAGAAAACCGGCCCCAACGGCGGCCTGCTCGCGGGCAAGGAGGGGCATGAGACCGAGCTCGTGGTCTCCGCCACCGAGCTTGCGGTCTTCATCCTCGACCACGGCAAGCCGCATGAGACCAAGGGCGTCAAGATGAAGGCCGTGATCCAGCACGACGGCAAGACCGTGAACGTCGACCTCGTCGCCGCCGATGCCAAGAAGATGGTGGGCAAGCTGCCGGCTCCGCTCGGCAAGGGCGCCATCGTCGTGCTCACCGGCAAGGACGACCACGGCGACGTCATCAGCGCCCGCTACGTTCTCAAGTGAGCAAAGCGTGAGCTGCACTGCCGCTCACGCGCCACCGTTGCGGGTAAACACCGCCTCCTGCCTGGCGGCCTGCTTTCGCTGCGCGTTCTCGAGCGCCTGGTGGGCGGCATTGATCCGCCGCACCATCGCCGCCAGGTAGTCGCGCACCTCCCGCGGCAGCTCGACGGCCATATAGAGATCGGGGTGATAGATCTTGGCCATCCTGACGTAGGCTTCGCGCGCCTCCTCGCGCGTGGCGCCGGCCTTGAGGCCCAGCACCGCGAACGGATCGAAGTTGCTGGGCTCGGCCGATCCCGCCCACAGGTCCGGCTTGGCCGGCACGTTGGTCGGCTTCACCGACTGCAGCGCCGATTTGGCGATGTACATGCGCTCGCCCTCAGCGGGCTCGAACTCGATGAACGGCGCCGTGCTGTTGAGCACGTCGCTCAGCCCGCGGCCGGGCGGCAGCACCAGCCTGCCCTGCATCTCCTCGCCCCCATCCAGGGTGATCTGGACTGTGACGGGCCCCTGCGAGCCCTCCCGGCTTCCGCGATCGAACATGCGACGCCTGCAAGCTGCTCGTTTTGCCTCGGGGCCAGGCGCGCATTTGGCTCGATCCGGGTCCATTCCCATATGTGACAGGAAAGCCGGGAGCGGGCGCGCTGGCGGGTGAGCGCGGAATATGCTACCCGCGCACCCACGAAGTTGGCGCGCAGGCAACAAGTGCCGCGCTCCCCCTGCTGTCGACAGGGCATCAAATCTCTTAAAGGACCGTAAATGAAGATTCGCAACATTGCGATCATCGCCCACGTCGATCACGGCAAGACCACGCTCGTGGACGCCCTGCTCAAGCAGGCCGGCGCCTTCCGCGAGAACCAGAAGGTCGAGGCCCAGGCGATGGACAGCAACGACCTGGAGCGCGAGCGCGGCATCACCATCCTCGCCAAGTGCACCTCGATCCTCTGGAACGACACGCGCATCAACATCGTCGACACGCCCGGCCACGCCGATTTCGGCGGCGAGGTGGAGCGCATCCTCAACATGGTCGACGGCGCCATCGTGCTGGTCGACGCATCCGAGGGCCCGCTGCCGCAGACCAAGTTCGTGGTCTCCAAGGCGCTCAAGCAGGGTCTGCGTCCCATCGTCGCCATCAACAAGATCGACCGCCCCGACGAGCGCCACGAGCAGGTGCTGAACGAGATATTCGATCTGTTCGCAGCCCTCGATGCCAACGACGCCCAGCTCGACTTCCCCGTGCTCTACGGCTCGGGCCGCGACGGCTGGATGGCGGCCGACCCCAAGGGCCCCAAGACCGACCTCGTGCCGCTGTTCGAGCTGGTGGTGGCCCACGTGCCCCCGCCCACGGTCGAGGAGGGCCCGTTCCGCTTGCTCGCCACCACGCTGGAGGCCGACCCCTACCTCGGGCGCATCCTCACCGGCCGCATCAGCTCGGGCAGCATCAGCCCCAACCAGACCATCAAGGCCATCAGCCGCGACGGCGTGCTGATCGAGACCGCGCGCGTCACCAAGGTGCTGGCCTTCCGCGGCCTCGAGCGCACCGGCGTCGAACTCGCGGAGGCCGGCGACATCGTCGCCATCGCCGGCATCACCCAGGCAACCGTTGCCGACACGCTGTGCGACCCCGCGGTCGACACGCCATTCCTCGCCCAGCCCATCGACCCGCCCACGCTCGCCATGATGTTCCGCATCAACGACGGCCCCTTCGCCGGCCAGGAGGGCGACAAGGTGCAGAGCCGGGTGATCCGCGACCGGCTCCTCAAGGAGGCGGAGCGCAACGTCGCCATCCGCGTCACCGAGCGCGGCGACAACCGCGACGCCTACGAGGTGGCGGGACGCGGCGAGCTGCAGCTCGGCATCCTGATCGAGACCATGCGCCGCGAGGGCTTCGAGCTCACCGTCTCGCGCCCGCAGGTGCTGTTCCGCACCGACCCCGACACCGGCAAGCGCCTGGAGCCGGTCGAGGAGGTGATCATCGACGTCGACGAGGAGCACTCGGGCATCGTCGTGCAGAAGCTCTCGGAGCGCCGCGGCGACCTCATGGAGATGCGCCCCTCCGGCGGCGGCCGCCTGCGCCTGGTGTTCCACGTGCCGACCCGCGGCCTGATCGGCTACCAGGGCGAGCTGCTCACCGACACGCGCGGCACCGCCGTCATGAACCGGCTGTTCCACGGCTACGTGCCCCACAAGGGCGAGATCCCCGGCCGCCGCACGGGCGTGCTCATCTCCAACGCCACCGGCGAGGCCACCGCCTACTCGCTCTTCTACCTGCAGGACCGCGGGGCCATGATCATCGATCCGCAGACCCGCGTGTACGCCGGCATGGTCGTGGGCGAGCACACGCGCGACAACGATCTCGTCGTCAATGTCATCCAGGGCAAGAAGCTCACCAACGTGCGCGCCTCCGGCAAGGACGAGAACACGGTCCTGACGCCGCCGCTGCGCATGACGCTCGAGCGCGCGCTCTCCTACATCGACGACGACGAGCTCGTCGAGATCACGCCCAAGTCGATCCGCCTGCGCAAGCGCTGGCTCGACCCCAACGAGCGCAAACGCCGCGAGCGCGCCCGCGAGGCCGAGGCCGTGTGACGTTACTGACCACCTCACCCAGCACAGATCGCCTCGCGGGCCGCGGCCCCAAGGGTTTGCGAGAAGAAGGGAACGGGGCGTTGAGCCGCCGGACCGTATTTAGAGGCCTGAGCGCTCGGCTCTTACGCCCCGTTGCCGCGATGGAAGCTGCTTGACCGATCCGATCACCTAGCCCCAAGCGCACGGGTTCGAACCGTGTCGCCTTTACGCGGCCCCCCGGCCGTCCCATGAGACCGCCCCTCGAGTGGCAGCCTCGCGAGCCGAGG
>JBGGME010000385.1:0-48755 GCA_041288195.1 Hyphomicrobiaceae bacterium | reverse complement strand
CGGTGCCATCATGGCCGCCTGCGCGCCTGCCTCCACGGCGATCGCCATGGCCATCAGCGCGACCACGGTCTTGCCCGAGCCCACGTCGCCCTGCAGCAGCCGCAGCATGCGCCGCGGCGAGGCCATGTCCTCGGCAATCTCCTCGAGCGCCTTGCGCTGGGAGTTGGTGAGCCCGAAGGGCAGCGCGTCGGCGATCTTCGCCCGCACTCGGCCGTCGCCAAAGACGCTGCGCCCCGGTTGCGCCTTGAAGCTCTGCCGCACCAGCGCCAGCGCCAGCTGGCCCGCCAGCAGCTCGTCATAGGCGAGGCGCTGCCACGGCGGACCCGCCGGCGACACGTCGGAGGGGTCCGCCGGCCGGTGCAGGCGCACGAGCGCCGCGCCCGTATCCGGCCAGCTGCGTTGCTTCAGCCAGGCGGCGTCCTGCCACTCGGGTAGCTCGGGCACCCGCTCAAGTGCCTGGCGGCTTGCCTTGAGCAGCACCTTGCCGGAGAGCCCGGCGGTCAGCGGATAGACCGGCTCGAGCAGGGGCAGGTCAGCGCGTGCCTCGGGCGCGACGATGTAGTCGGGATGCGCCATCTGCTTCTTGTCGTTGTAGCTCTCGATGCGCCCGCTCACGACGCGGATGCTGCCGACGGGAAGCTGGCGCTCGATGAACCGGCGCTCGGCATGGAAGAAGACGAGATCGATCTTGCCCGTATCGTCCTCGCACGCAATCTTGTAGGGCGCCTTGGTGTTGCCGCGCGGCGCCGGCTTGTGCTTGAGAACGCGCAATTCGAGCGTGGCGATGGTTCCCGGCATGGCCGCGGCGACCGTAGGCGTCGCGCGCCGGTCGATGACGCCGGTCGGCATGTGCCACAGGAGATCGATGATGCGCGGCTCGCTGACGCCGGGCGGCAGCTGCAGCGCCTTCTTGAGCAGGATCTCCATGCGCGGCCCGATGCCGGTCAGGCTCTTGGCCGCCGCAAACAGTGGTGTGAGCTGGTCGGGCCGCATTTGAGGGGGTCAGACCCTTACCTCGGCGTTGCATACCTGCAGAGCGCAGGCGCAAGGGGTCTGGCCCCAGGACGCAAGTGGCGCTTTTCTCGGTGCGCCCGCAGGCCTATATCAGGCCCTCGAGCCGGGGAAGGTGGCGGCGGCGGCTTGCGCCGTCAAGCGCCGGCGCCCGGTTATCAAAGCTGAACTTCATGACCGACGACGCCGATAGGCGCCGCCGGCGCGCCGTTTATCGCGCGTGCCATCGCGGCACCAAGGAAATGGACTGGATCCTGGGCCGCTTCGCGGAACGGTCGGTCGGAGATATGCCCCCCGACCAGCTCGATCTGTTCGAGCGCATGCTGAGCCTGCCCGATCCCGACCTTCAGGACATGGTCCTGCACCCCGAGTTCGCCCCCGCCGGCGAGTTCGGCGAGCTCGTCATGGCGCTGCGCGTCTTCCACGGCCTGGAGAGCGCGCCATGAGGGAGACGCTGGCCGGCGTGCCGGAAGGGCTCGCACCCCTGGTGCTGGCGCGGCTGACCGAGGACGAGCGCACGGCCACTCCTCCGCTGCTCCTGCATGTGGCGCGCGACGACCGCCGCCTGGAGTCGCTGACCGAGGGCCTCAGGTTCTTCGCCCCCAAGGTGCGCGTGCTGCAGCTGCCGGCCTGGGACACGGTGCCCTACGACCGCATCGGCCCCAACGCCGAGATCGTGGCCACCCGCGTCGCCACGCTCGCCCGCCTCACGGCCGCCGCCCGCAAGGGCCCGACCGTCGTGCTGACCACCGTCAACGCCATCCTGCAGCGCCTCCCCCCGCGCGATTTCATCCGCCGCTCGCTGAAAAACATCGCCCCCGGCCAGCGCCTGGACATGAACGAGCTGACCCAGCGGCTCGCGCTCGCCGGCTACCAGCGCACCGGCACCGTCATGGAGCCCGGCGAGTATGCCGTGCGCGGCGGCATCCTCGACCTCTTCCCCCCAGGGCGCTCGAGCCCCGTGCGGCTCGATTTCTTCGGCGACACGCTGGAGCACATCAAAGCGTTCGATCCCGACACGCAGCGCACGGGCAAGATCGTTCAGCGCCTCACCCTGATGCCCGTGAGCGAGATAACCTTCGGCGAGGTCGCCGAGAAGCGCTTCCGCCGCGCCTACGTCGAGACCTTCGGCCCCGCCACCGGCGAGGACCCCCTTTACGAGGCCGTCAGCGCCGGCCAGCGCTATCCCGGCATGGAGCACTGGCTGCCGCTGTTTCACGAGCGCCTGGAGACGCTGTTCGACTACGTCGGCGACGCCCCCGTGACCTTCGATCACCTGGCCGACCAGGCCGTGACCGAGCGTCTGGAGCTGATCGCGGACCACCACGAGGCCCGGGTCAAAGGCCTCGAGACCCTGACCTTCGGCGCCCCGCCCTACAAGCCGGTGGCGCCTGCCGCCATGTTCCTCACGCGCGAGGACTGGAGCGCGCAGCTCGCCGCCCGCACCGAGCGCCACATGACGCCCTTCGAGGAGGCCGGCGAGGGAGAGAGCGGTCGACTGCGCTCGTTCGGGGGCCGAGTGGGACGCAACTTCGCGCTCGAGCGCGCCGGCGAGGGCCTCAACGTGTTCGACGCCGCGACCACCCACGTGCGCACCCTGCAAGGCCAGGGCAAGCGGGTGATCGTCGCCGCCTTCACGCCGGGCGCGCGCGAGCGACTGCAGGGGCTGCTCGGAGAGCATCAGCTCGGCCCTGCGCAGAATGTCGAAAGCTTCGAGGAGGCGTCGGCGCTGCCCGCTGCCACGACGGCCTTCGCGGTGCTCGGCATCGAGCAGGGTTTCGAGACCGCCGATCTCGCCGTCATCGGCGAGCAGGACGTGCTGGGAGACCGGCTCGTGCGCCCGCGCCGCAAAGCCCGCCGCGCTGCCGACGTCATCACGGAAGCGACCAGCCTCTCCGTCGGCGACTTCGTCGTGCACGCCGACCACGGCATCGGCCGCTTCGACGGCCTCACCACCATCACCGCGCTCGGCGCCCCGCACGATTGCCTCGAGATCGCCTACGCGGAAGGCGCCAAACTCTATCTCCCCGTCGAGAACATCGAGCTCCTGTCGCGCTACGGCTCCGCCGACGGCGCTGTCCAACTCGATCGCCTGGGCGGCGTTGCCTGGCAGACCCGCAAGGCCCGCCTCAAGCAGCGCATCCGCGCCATCGCCGCCGAGCTGATCAAGATCGCCGCACTCCGCCAGCTGCGCGAGGCGCCGTCCATGACGCCGTCGGAAGGCGCCTTCGACGAGTTCGTGGCGCGCTTCCCGTACGGCGAGACCGAGGACCAGACCGCCAGTATCGCCACCGTGCTGGAGGACCTCGCCTCCGGCAAGCCCATGGACCGGCTGGTGTGCGGCGACGTCGGCTTCGGCAAGACCGAGGTAGCGCTGCGCGCCGCGTTCGTGGCCGCGCTGTCGGGCTTCCAGGTAGCCTTGGTGGTGCCCACCACGTTGCTCGCGCGTCAGCACTTCGCGACCTTCTCGCAGCGCTTCAAGGGCCTGCCCGTGCGCGTCGCCCAGGCCTCGCGGCTGATCGCGGCCAAGGACCTCGCCGCCGTCAAAGCGGGCGTCAAAGACGGCATGATCGACATCGTCGTCGGCACCCACGCCCTGCTCGGCAAGGGCATCGCTTTCAAGCGGCTCGGGCTCCTCATCATCGACGAGGAGCAGCACTTCGGCGTCCAGCACAAGGAGCGCCTGAAACAGCTGCGCGAGGACGTGCACGTTCTGACGCTCACCGCCACGCCGATCCCGCGCACCCTCCAGCTCGCCCTGTCGGGGGTACGCGAGCTCTCCCTCATAACCACGCCTCCGGTGGACCGGCTGGCCGTGCGCACGTTCATCTCGCCCTTCGATCCCGTGATCGTGCGCGAGGCGCTGCGGCGCGAGCGCTACCGCGGCGGGCAGAGCTTCTACGTGGTGCCGCGCATCTCGGACCTGGAAGAGGTTGCCGAGTTCCTCGCCGAGCACACGCCAGAGCTGAAAGTGGCGCGCGCCCATGGCCAGCTACCGCCGAGCACGCTGGAGGACGTCATGACCGCGTTCTACGACGGCAAGTATGACGTGCTTCTGTCCACGGCGATCGTGGAATCGGGCCTCGACATCCCCACCGCCAACACGCTCATCGTGCATCGCGCCGACATGTTCGGGCTGGCCCAGCTCTATCAGCTGCGCGGCCGCGTCGGCCGCTCCAAGGCGCGAGCCTACGCCTACTTCACCACGCCCAACGGGCAGCGCCTCACCGAAGGCGCCGAGAAACGGCTCAAGGTTCTGCAGTCGCTCGACACGCTGGGTGCGGGCTTCTCGCTCGCCTCCCACGACCTCGACATCCGCGGCGCCGGCAACCTGCTCGGCGAGGAGCAGTCGGGCCACATCCAGGAGGTCGGCTTCGAGCTCTACCAGTCGATGCTGGAGGAGGCCGTCGCCTCCCTCAAGGGTGGCGACCTCGGCGAGGCCCAGGATCAGTGGAGTCCGCAGATCTCGCTCGGCACGGCCGTGCTGATCCCGGATACCTACGTGAGCGATCTGCAGCTCCGCCTCGGCCTCTACCGGCGCCTATCGATGCTCGACAAGCGCTCCGATATCGATGCGTTCGCGGCCGAGCTGGTCGACCGCTTCGGCGAGCTGCCGCAGGAGGTGCGCCATTTGCTCGACGTGGTGGAGATCAAGGGCCTTGCCAAGCAGGCCGGCGTCCAGCAACTCGATGCGGGCCCCAAGGGCGCCGTCATCGCCTTCCGCAAGAACCAGTTCGCCAACCCCGAAGGGCTCATCGCCTACATGAGCAAATCCAAGGGCGGCGTGAAGCTGCAGCCCGACCACAAGCTCGTGTTCAGGGCCGACTGGGACCTCCCCGAGAAGCGCCTCAAGGGCGTTCGCGCGCTGGTGCTGCAGCTCGCAGAGATCGCCGCGGCACCCAGGAAGGCAGCCTAGCCGCGCCCCAGCGCGCTGCGCACGGCCGACGCCAGCTGCTCCCGGCGGTAGGGTTTGCTCAGGAGGTGCGCCGCGATTGCGTCGTCGCCGCGCATGGCGATGAACTGCTCCGAATACCCCGACGTCATGAGCACCTTGATGCCCGGCCGCAGCGAGCGCGCGGTCTCAGCCAGGTCCTTCCCGCTTACGCCATTCGACATGATCATATCGGTGAACAGCAGGTCGATGCTGTCGGGTCCGCGCAGGATGTCGAGCGCGCTCTTGCCGTCCGGCGCCTGCCGCACGCGATAGCCGAGCCCCTCGAGGATGCCGACTGCCATGCCGCGCACCGCCGCGTCGTCTTCCACGACGAGAATGCGCTCCGAGCCCGCAGGGAGGGGCGCCGCGGGTTCCGCAGCGGGATTGGGCTCATCGGTCGCGCCGCTCACCACTCTGGGAAAGTAGAGCTTGATGCTCGTGCCATGGCCGACCTCGCTGTAGATCTTCACGTGGCCGCGAGATTGCTTGACGAATCCGTAGACCATGCTGAGACCGAGGCCGGTGCCCTTGCCGACCTCCTTGGTCGTGAAGAACGGCTCGAACACGCGCTCGACGATCTCGGAGGGCATCCCCGTCCCGGAGTCGGTGACGATCACCGCCACGTAGTCGCCCGGTTCCACGCCGGAGTTTTGCGCGGCGTAGGCTTGATCGAGATGCGCGTTGGCGGTCTCCATGACGATGCGCCCGCCCTTGGGCATGGCGTCGCGAGCGTTGACGGCGAGGTTGAGGATCGCCTCCTCCAGCTGGGAAGCGTCGAGCCGCGCCGGCCAGAGCTCATCGGCCAGCGCCACCTTGACGGTGATGTCTTCACCCAGCGTCCGGCCCAACATGGCTGCGGCCCGCTTGACGGCATCCGTCACGTCCAGGACGCGCGCCTCGAGCGGTTGCCTGCGCGCGAAAGCCAGCATCCGCTGCACGAGCTGGACGCCGCGCTCGGCGGCCTGATCGATCTCCTGCACCATCGACGCCAGGTGCGGGTCGCCCTTTGCGCGCGCCGCGGCCAATTCCGTCATGCCGATGATGACAGCCAGTATATTGTTGAAATCGTGGGCAATCCCGCCGGTCAATTGGCCGATCGCCTCCATCTTCTGCGCCTGGCGCAGCTGCTGCTCGAGCTTGGTGCGCTCAGTCATGTCGCGGCCGATGAAGAAGTACTGCCCATCAGGCTCCGACCAGACGCCGCTCCACGCCAGCGGAACCGCATGCCCGTTCTTGTGGACGTAGCGGCAATCGAAATTGCGAATCATCCCGCGGCGGCGCGCAGTGCGCATCTCATGACGCGTGTTGTCGAGGTCCTCGTGATAGACGATTTGCGTACCGCTCTGCCCGACGACCTCCTCGGGGGAGTATCCGAGAATGGTGCGGCAACTCGGACTTGCCTGCAGGATATTGCCTCCCCGGTCGCAGATCACGATCAAGTCGAGCGATGTGTCGAAGATGCGCTGCCGCAGGTTGCTCTCTTGCCGGCGCAGCTGTTGCTCGGCGCCGAGCAACTGGGCGAGCCGGGCGTAGAGCCGCGCGGTTCCAACGAGCAGCACTAGGAGGACAAAAGTGGCGGCCAGCAGCCCGTAAACGCGGCCGGCATAGAATCCGAGGTCGAAACGTCCGGCGTTGAATACGGCGCTGAGCCCGATATCGAAGATCCAGGCGCACATCACGACCATGAGCCAGAGGTCGATCATCGTATGCGGCTTGCGCATCCACAGCGCGATGAGCGCGACGAAGCTCAGCGCCCAGGTCGCTCCCACCACCACGATCATTGCCGGGGAGTAGCTGTTACCCTGCATGATCGGCGGCAGGAGCGCCTGACCCCAAGTCGCCAGCAACGTGAGCGCAACCGCCGCGGCAAGTGCGACCAGTGCGCCGAACATGAGGTCGCGTGCAGCCTGGCCTTCGGGCGCCGCGGCGCGCTTGTCGTCGTCCTTCCAGAGAGCGTAGGCGATGATGACGACAGGGAAGCCGCTGTGCCAGAGCACGTAGAGCCAGGCCGTACTCTGGGGGCCCGCACCCAGCAACCCGGTGGTCGAGAACAGCCCCGGAAAGGTGAGCAGGTGCGCGACCACCATCGCGGCCGTGAGCAAATAAGCGCACGCGAGCAGGAGCAGGCGTCGGGCGCGCAGGATCAGGAATTGCGCCGCGAGGAGGACTGCCGTGATCAGGTCGCTGATGGCGAGCGCGGACTCGTAGATCGGAAAGAAGGCCCACACCTGCGCCAGCGGCTCGCGCGCATAGGGTACCGCGACTACGAATGCGACCGCGGAGACGAGTGCAACCCAGAGCGCGAGCTTGCGCTCCCCGGGTCCCGGTAGGGCGGTGGAGGGAAACTCCGCCTGCCCCGTGGCTTGCGCATCCGTCGGCGGCTTTGCGCCTTCGGTCTTAGGTTTGGTGCCGGCGGCGGCTCGACGCGGCGACAACGCTCGCAGCATGCTCAGGTCAGCTATCGGTCGCATTTCTATCCTACGCTTTGCGGCGGCCGATTGATCCAATCCGTCGGGAAAATGTGCCGGATCGCGGTGAGTTTTGCGTAAAAAGTGCAGCGCCCATCGCAACGCCACAAGGCGCGTTCTTTGCTATTCGATATCGGTCAGATCATTCACCATTGGCGACGCGCGGCCGGCTTGCCATAGTCCGGTCCGCTGGGCCCGAGTGGCCCGTCGGCGCACAGGGAGGAGGACGCGATGACGTTCAAGGTCACGAGCAGCAGCCTTAGGGACGGCGACTACCTGGGCGCCGACCACGTCCTGTCCGCCGACTTCGGTTTCGGCTGCGCGGGCGGCAACAAGTCGCCGCATCTTTCTTGGTCCGGCGCGCCCGCCGGCACCAAGAGCTTTGCCGTCACCTGCTTCGATCCCGACGCGCCCACGGGCAGCGGCTTCTGGCACTGGCTGGTGGTGAACATCCCCGCCAACGTCACCGAGCTTGCACTCGACGCCGGCAATCCGAAATCGCCGAAGCTGCCGGCCGGTGCCCTGCAGACGCGCACGGACTTCGGTGGCCCCGGCTACGGCGGTCCCTGCCCGCCGCCCGGCGATCATCCTCACCGCTATCTGTTCACGGTGTTCGCGGTGAGCGCCGACAGCCTTCCGGTCAAGGCGGACACCTCCGCGGCCATCGTCGGCTTCCAGCTCAACTTCAACACGCTCGCCAAGGCGGCGATCATGGGCCTTTACAAGCGCTGAGCTGTCATCCCGGATTTTCGCGCCTGCCCTCGGGCTCGACCCGAGGGTCAGCGAAAATATCCAGAACCCAAGGGAGTCAGCCTTCGCAGCCGGCTAGATGCTGCCGTCGCAGCGCATGCGCTCCGACTTGAGGTAGCCGAGCTGACTCATGACCTCGCGGTCGAGGTTGCCCTGGCTCACACGGCATTGCGTCTTGATGAAGCGCAGGTCGATGTCGACGCCGAGCACGCTCTTGAGCTTCTGACGCGTCTCGTCGGAGAGCTCGCCGCCGACGATGGCACTGCCGGATTCGATCAGGTTGCAGATCTGTCCGACGAAGTCGGGGCCGGAGGAACGCAGCTTCTCCATCGCCGCGATCTGCGCCTCGACCGACTTGACGTAGTCCTTGGTGCACTGCGGGCTCTTGCCGGGCTCCGGCACCGGCGTTCCGCCGAAGGGAAGCGGCATCTGCGCCGTTGCCGTGCCCGTCAGACAGGCAGCAACAGTCAAGGCCGCCATCGTCGCCAGAAGCTTCATGGAAAGGTCTCCGCCTGCCTCGATCTGCACGCAGCGCGAGCCCACAACAGCGGTGTGTCCGGATCTTGGCAGATTCATTACCGGCACATTACCGATTGCGAATCGCCTCGCTCCGTCAGGCGCGAAATGGGCAGCGGCTTCCCTCGAAAGCTGGTGATAGGGCACGGCTGCGGGTTGCGGATGCAGGTTGTCTCGCAAATGCTGGTTGCACACGATTCGTTGCGACACGAGGCGAGCCGAGCAGCCAATGGCACAGCAATTCGCACTGCACGACGATACCCCCGCCTACAATCCGCGCTATGCCGACGCCTTCGTGGTGTTCGCAGTGACCGTACTGTCCCTGGCGGTGGGTGCCTGGTGCTTGGTGCGGCTCGACATGGCCCTGTGGGCCGGCAGCGTGGTGGCCCTTGCCGTCTACACGATCCTGCTTTCGGTGCATCTGCTCGTCCGGCGCTCGCTGATCGCTGCCGACGGTGGGGGTGGCGAGCGCGAGCACGCAGACCTGTGGATGCGCGCGCCTCTCGAGACACCGGTCGACGAGGCTGCCGAGCCCACAGCGGACGCGCCATCCTCGCCGCATGCCGAGATCGCACGCTGGGCAGAAGCCGCTCGCGCCGAGCGCGAGACGACCGGCTCGGATGCGCCCGCACCTGCGCGCACGCCTGATCCCTTCAGCTTCAGGCCGCTGCAGGAGCCGGCGCTGCCGGCGGGGCCCGGTCTCTCACGCCTGACGGACGGCGACAAATGGGCGCCCGACGCGAGAAAGCCGGACGAGGCCGAGCCGCAGGTCAACGTCGAGCAGGTGCTCAAGAAGCTCGCCGACGCGCTCAACGCCACGCCTACAGTGGCTCCGCGCGTCGAGAAGCCCGCCGCCGCCAGCGAGACCGAGGTCATGATCGGCCAATCGGTTGCGGCCTTGCAGGCGGCCGCGCGCAGCATGTCGCGTCCGCCAGCGAGTTTCGAGCCGGCATCGGACGAGCCGACGGGCGGCGTGCCGTCGTGGTGGCCGAAGCCGTCCGCTCCTGCCGGCGATTCCGGGCCGCGCGAGCCGGGCACGCCGCCCGCGCTCGACCCCCGGCTCGCGCCGATTGCCGAGGCCGTGGTGGCGGAGCGCATGGAGGTGCTGCTCGAGCCGATCCACGCCCTGGCGGAGGGGCGGGCACGCCATTTCGAGGTGAGCATGCGGCTGCGCACCGCCGACGGCGCCGCGCTGGAGCAGAGCGAGTTCACGCGCGTGGCGCGCGGGTCCGGCCTGATGCCGCGCATCGACGCGGCGCGCATGGTGCGCGCCGCCCGCGTCGCCCGCAAGCTCGGCGAGCGCGGCCGGCAGGGCTCGGTGCTGGCGGCGGTGGCCGGAGAGTCGCTGACCGATGCGCGCTTCGTCGATGCGGCCTCGGCCGAACCCAGCCCCGAGGGTGGGATGGGCCTCGTGCTTGCCTTCACGCAGAGCGAGGTGCGCGCGTTCACGCCCGGTCACGCCGAGGCGCTCGGCGCACTGGCTGCAGCCGGCTACAGCTTCGCGCTCGAGGAGGTAACCGATCTCGACATGGACTTTGCAGGGCTCAAGGAGATGGGCTTTGCCTTCGTCGAGCTCGATGCGCCGGTGTTCCTGGATGGCCTGCCGGCCGCCAGCGGACGCGTTCCCGCCTCCGACATCTGCCGCCATCTCTCCGATTTCGGCCTGACCCTGGTCGTCGGCCACATCGAGGACGACTGGCTGCTCGCGCGCATCCTGGGCTTCGGCGTGCTCTACGGCAAAGGCACGCTGTTCGGCGGCGCACGCCTCGTCAAGGACGAGGTCGTCGCCGCGCCGGTTGCGGCCTGATCGAACTGCTGCGACCATGGAGCCGGGGCGCCGACGCGGCCCGGCTTTTTTCTTTTGCAGCGAGTCAGAGCACCGCCTTCGTGCCGATCATGCGGAACGTGGTCTTGATGCGGCGCACGGTGCCGGTCTTGGAGCGCAGCACCACGGTCTCGGTCTCCGCGAACTCGCCGCGGAAGTGCACGCCGTCGAGCAGCGATCCATCGGTGACGCCGGTGGCCGAGAAGATGACGTCGCCGGAGGCCATCTCGTTCATGGAGTACTTGCGGCGGATGTCGGTGACGCCCATGGCCGCCGCGCGCGTCTCCTCCTCCTTTTTCATGGGGTGCAGGCGCCCCTGCATCTGGCCGCCGATGCACCTCAGGGCCGCGGCCGCCAGCACGCCTTCGGGCGCGCCGCCGATGCCGAAGTAGATGTCGATGCCGGTCTCCTCGGGGTCGGTGGTCCAGATCACGCCGGCAATGTCGCCGTCCGGAATCAGCTGCACGCCGGCACCGGCCTTGCGCACCGCCGCGATCAGCTCGGCGTGGCGTGGCCGGTCCAGGATGCAGGCGGTGATCGCCGACACCGGCACGCCCCTGGCCTTTGCCATCTTCTGGAGCGTCACACCCGGCGGCGCGTCGAGATCGATGATGCCCTCGGGATAGCCCGGGCCTATGGCGATCTTGTCCATGTACATATCCGGCGCATTGAGCAGCCCGCCACGCTCGGCAATCGCGAGGACGGCGAGCGAGTTGGGCATCGCCTTGGCGCAGATGGTCGTGCCCTCCAGCGGATCGACGGCGATGTCGACCTCGGGGCCGTCACCGAGACCTACTTCCTCGCCGATGTAGAGCATGGGGCTCTCGTCCATCTCGCCCTCGCCGATGACGACGCGGCCCTTGACGTGGATCTTGGCGAGCTCCTTGCGCATGGCATCGACGGCGGCGCCGTCGGCCGCCTTCTCGTCGCCGCGACCGCGCAAGCGGGCGGCGGCGATGGCTGCCGCCTCCGTCACGCGGGCGACCTCGAGCACCAGAACCCGGTCGAGCCCACCCACGGTGTCATGGCCTTGAATTGCGTCGCTCATCGCGCCCCTCCCTGCTGCTATCCCCGAGATCCGCCTCAGAGCGGCTCGATGCGTATCATTTGCGGCTTCTCGGAGACCTGTCCATCCTTGTCGATGGCCTCTAGCGCGGCCCGGATAGCCTCCTCCGTGGTCTCGTGCGTGATCAAGATGACGGACGTCGGCGCACCCGGCGTCGGGCTGGCGCCGATGCCTGGCTGCGATCCGCGCGGGCGGCGCTGTACGATGCTTTCGAGCGACACGTCGCGCTCGCCCATGCGCCCGGCAATCTTGGCCATGGCGCCCGGCCGGTCGAACACGGAGAGGCGGACGTAGTAGGCGCCCTGGTGCTGACCGAGCTTGGCGCGCTTGTAGGCCTTCAGCTTGGCGGCCGGCACGCCGAAGGGCGGTGGTGAAGCGCCGCGCGCGATGTCGAGAATGTCGCTCATGACGGCGGAGGCCGTGGCCCTGGCGCCGGCCCCCGGGCCCGCCAGCAGCAGGTTGCCGACGAAGTCGCCATCGATGGCGACGCAGTTGGTGACGCCGGATATCTCGGCGATCGCCGAGTGCTTCGGCACCATGGCGGCATGCACGCGCTGCTCGATCCCGCTCTCAGTCATGAGTGCGACGCCCAGCAGCTTGATGCGGTAGCCGAGGTCGTCGGCGGCCTCGATGTCGGCCTGGGTGATGGTCTCGATGCCCTCGACGTCGATCTGATCCAGCGCCACGCGCGTGCCGAACGCGAGGCTGGTGAGGAGCGCGAGCTTGTGGGCGGTGTCGAAGCCGCCGATGTCGAACGTCGGGTCGGCCTCGGCGTAGCCCTTGGCCTGCGCCTCGGCCAGCACGTCGCCGAACGAGCGCTGCTCGTCCTGCATCTTGGTGAGGATGTAGTTGCAGGTGCCGTTGAGGATGCCGTAGACGCGGCGGATCTGATTGCCGGCGAGCGCCTCGCGCAGCGTCTTGATGACGGGGATGCCGCCCGCCGCCGCCGCCTCGAAGTTGAGGGCCACGCCCGCCTTCTCAGCGAGCTTGGCGAGCTCAGTGCCGTGGCGGGCGAGCAGCGCCTTGTTGGCGGTGACGACCGGCTTGCCCGCAGCGAGCGCCGCCTCGACCGCCTTCTTGGGCGCCCCTTCGTCGCCACCGATCAGCTCGACGAACACGTCGATGCCCGGGGCGGCGGCCAGCGCCTCGGGCGCCTCGAACCATTCGAGCCCCTCGAGCGGCACGGAGCGCTTCTTGCTGCGCGACCGCGCCGACACTCCCACAACCTCGATCGTGCGGCCGAGGCTTTGCGCGAGGCGGGGTCCATGCTCCGCCAAGAGCTGCAACAGCCCGCTGCCGACAGTGCCAAGGCCTGCGATTCCCAACTTCAACGGCTTGCTCATGGGGGCGCAGGCTAGTGCATTTTGCGCGCCTGATGAAGCAAAGAAGACTGGCAGGAGGTGCGACGGGTCGGCCCGATCCGAGCGCAGATTTGGGGCCTGCGGAGCGCCCTCGGCTGCCCGGCGCGACACCGATCCGTCACGGACCTGACAAGGAGCTGTAATGCAAGGCTGATAGCTCGCAGGCCACACAAACACTTCAGGAGGGACTCACTTGCGGACATCCCTGACGGCGCTCGCCCTTGCCGCGGGCATCCCGGCTGCCATGGCAGCCGAGCCACAGCAGTTCCCCGCCACCCTTGCCGGTCACGCGCTGTTGCCGGCGGCGACCTCCACGGCGCCGCCGGCCGATGCCCCCGGCGATTTCAAGGTGTCGGGCAGGTTCACGTCCAGCGACGGCCGCCGGATCGATGTTGTCGGGTCGCTGGAGGGCACCTCGTTCCTGTCCGCCAAAGACGCCCCGCGCAAGACCGGCTTCAAGGTCCCGCTCAACGGCCAGCCCATTCAGGGCTTCTCCGGCATCAAGAGCGTCGGCGACGGCAGCTATTGGGTGCTCACCGACAACGGCTTCGGCGCCAAGGCCAACTCGTCGGACGCGATGCTGATGTTCCACAGGGTCAAGCCGGCCTGGGACAGCGGCAAGGTCGAGATGCTCGCCACGATTTTCCTGCACGACCCCGACCGCAAGGTACCCTTCCGCATCGTCAACGAGGCCACCGACAAGCGCTATCTGACGGGCGCCGACTTCGACATCGAGTCGATCCAGCCGATCGGCTCGGAGGTGTGGTTCGGCGACGAGTTCGGCCCCTATCTCATCAGAACGGACGCCGCCGGGAAGGTTCTTGCCGTGTTGGAGACGATGGTCGACGGCAAACCCGCGCGCTCGCCCGATCACTATGCGGTGGCGACCCCGGCGGTGCCCGGCGGAGCCGTCGCCTTCAACGTGCGTCGCTCGCGCGGCTACGAGGGTATGGCCGCCTCCAAGGACGGCCGGTTCCTCTATCCCCTGCTCGAAGGACCCATGTGGGACGCCGAGAAGAAGGACTGGGAGAAGCTGGACGGCAAGGAGGTGCTGCGCATCCTCGAGTTCTCCGTCGCCGACGGCAAATGGACCGGCCGGCACTGGAAGTATCCCGTCGAGATCGCCAACAACAACATCGGCGACTTCAACATGATCGATGCCACGACCGGCCTCATTATCGAGCGCGACAACGGCGAGGGCACGGCCGACCGCGCGTGCCCCGGCGAGAAGCTGGCGTCCGACTGCTTCAACGTGCCGGCCCGATTCAAGCGCGTCTACAAAATCGAGATGACCGACGCCAATGCCGGCGGCGCCGTGCGCAAGATCGGCTACATCGACCTGATGGACATCCAAGACCCGAAAAAGCTCGCCAAGCAGGGTAGCAAGGACGGCAAGCTCACGTTCCCCTTTGTCACCATCGAGGACGTGGACGTCGTCAACGCCACGCAGATCATCGTCGCCAACGACAACAACTTCCCCTACTCGGCCGGGCGCGAGCCGCAGAAGCAGGACGACAACGAGTTCGTGCTGCTCGAGGTCGCCGATTTTCTGAAGGCGAAGTAAGAGGGAGGGCTTCCTCACTGCTCCGCCCAACCGCGGGCGGAGCAGGCTCTACCGCGTTGCCTCCTGCGCCAAGGGCATGACGTTGTGCATGCTCTCGCGCGAGCGGGAAAGGAACTTCTTGATGTTGCGCGCGGCCTGGCGGATGCGGTGCTCGTTCTCGACGAGCGCGATGCGCACATAGCCCTCGCCGTACTCGCCGAAACCCAGCCCCGGCGAGACGGCCACGTCAGCCTTCTCCACCAGCAGCTTGGAGAACTCCACCGATCCGACCTCGCGGTAGGCCTCGGGGATCGGTGCCCAGGCGAACATGGAGGCCGGAGGGGGCGGCACGTCCCAGCCGGCGCGCGCGAAGCTCTCGACCAGGCAGTCCCTGCGGCTCTTGTAGATGGCGCGGATCTCGTCGACGCAGTCCTGCGGGCCGTTGAGGGCGGCAGCCGCGGCCACCTGGATCGGCGTGAAGGCGCCGTAGTCGAGGTAGGATTTGACGCGGGCGAGCGCCGCGATCAGCCGCTCGTTGCCGACCGCAAAGCCCATGCGCCAGCCCGGCATCGCGTAGGTCTTGGAGAGCGATGTGAACTCGACCGTGATATCGATGGCGCCCGGCACCTGCAGCACGGAGGGCGGAGGCACGTTGTTGAAGTAGATCTCGGCGTAGGCGAGGTCGGAAAGGATTATGAGGTCGAGCTTCTTGGCGAGCTGCACCATCTCCACGTAGAAATCGAGCCCCACTGTCATTGCCGTGGGGTTGGAGGGATAGCTCAGCACGACTGCCAGCGGTTTCGGGATCGAGTGCTTCACGGCGCGCTCCACCCCGCGCAGGAACTCGGTCTCGGGATCGGTCGCGCCGAGCCGGGTCTGGCTGCCGACCATGGGAATATGCCGGATGGCCGCGCCGGAGATGATGAAGCCGAACTCGTGGATCGGATAGGTCGGGTTGGGGACCAGCAGCACGTCGCCCGGCGCGGTGATCGCCTGCGCCATGTTGGCGAAGCCCTCCTTGGAGCCCAAGGTGGCGACGACCTGCGTCTCCGGGTTGAGCTTCACGCCGAAGCGGCGCGCGTAATAGGCGGCCTGAGCCCTGCGCAGACCGGGGATGCCCTTGGAGGCGGAGTAGCGGTTGGTGCGCGGCTTCGCCACCGTCTCGACGAGCTTGTCGACGATATGCTGGGGCGTGGGCATGTCGGGATTGCCCATGCCGAGATCGATAATGTCGGCGCCGCGAGCCCGAGCCGCTGCCTTGAGGCGGTTGACCTCGGCGAACACGTACGGCGGCAGGCGTTTGACGCGATGGAAGTCTTCGAGCACGTGACTAACCGTAGAAGCTGTAGTTGATCCCCGAGTGCGTGCAGACGAGTCGGCGAGGACGAGGAGGTCGCCTCATCTATCCTCTTCGATCTCCTTGGCGGCCTCGGTCTTGTGGTTCTGGCCCTTGGCGATCATCTGTTGAACCTTGCCCTGCTGCTCGTCCTTGCTCAGCACCCTTTGCGGGACCTTGGCGATGTCCGGCAGCTCGGCAAGCTGCGAGCAGCCGCCCAGTGCGGCCGCACCGAGCGCCAGCAAAGCAAACGCATGTGTCAGCCGGGCCGCGATCACCGTTTCCCACACCCGCGCGCGCGAGCAAACTACCACCCGCGCGACCGCCTGTCTCACGTCAACTGTGGATAGGGGCTAGCAGATTCTCGTTTCTTTAGTCATCCAATCGTACCTATTTTTGGCGTACAGCGTTTGCCATAATAGATCGGTCTGAGGCATGTGGCCGCGGCGCCTCTCCCACCCCCCGAGGGACCCATGCAGAAGAGAGCTCCTGACGTCAGCAAGCCGGTGCCCGTCGAGATCGACGTAGCCGCCTACCGCGTGGCCGATCCCGAGGAATTCGGACGCAACATGCTGCGCCTCGTCGAGGAGGGCGGCAAGGCCATGACCGGGATGCTGGAGCGGGCCAACGGCAACACGGGGCCCTACTCGCTCGCCAGCGAGGTCACCGAGGCCACCAAGCTGTTCGCGGAAATTGCCCAGCACTGGGCCGCCGATCCGGCCAAGCTCGCCGAGACGCACGCCGCGCTGATGCGCGACTACATGCAGCTCGCCAGCACGACCGCGCAGCGCATGATGGGCGCCGACGCGCTCCCCGTGGCCGAGCCCGAGCCCGGCGACAACCGCTTCAGAGATCCCGAATGGAGCCGCAATCCCTACTTCGATTTCTGGAAGCAGGCTTACCTCATCACCACCCGCTGGCTCGAGGAGGTCTTGGAGAAGACCGAGGGCCTCGACGACCGCACCCGCCAGCGCGCCGAGTTCTTCCTCAAGCAGCTGGCAAGCGCGATCTCGCCCTCCAACTTCCCTGCCACGAACCCCGAGGTGCTGCGCGCGACCATGGCCTCCAGCGGCAAGAACCTCGTGCAGGGGATGGCCAACCTCGTGCACGACATGGAGCGGTCCGGCGATATCCTCAGCATCAGCCAAACGGACGTCGAGGCTTTCGAGGTGGGCCGGAACGTGGCCACCGCTCCCGGCAAGGTCGTGTTCCAGAACGACCTGCTCCAGCTCATCCAGTACGCGCCCTCGACGGAGAGCGTTCACGAGACGCCGCTCCTGATCGTGCCGCCCTGGATCAACAAGTTCTACATCCTCGATCTCGGGCCGCAGAAGTCGTTCATCCGCTACATGGTGGGCAAGGGCTTCACCGTGTTCATCGTGTCCTGGGTGAACCCCGACGAGCGCCTCAAGGACAAGACCTTCGAGGACTACATGACCGAGGGACTGCTCGCCGCGACTGATGCGGTGAAGCGCGAGACGGGCCAGTCAAAGATCAACGTCATCGGCTACTGCGTCGGCGGCACGCTGCTCGGCACCACGCTCGCCTACCTCGCGGCACGCGGAGAGGAGCCGTTCAAGTCCGCAACCTTCTTCGCCGCCCAGGTCGATTTCACCAAGGCCGGCGACCTCATGCTGTTCATCGACGATACCCAGCTCAAGGCGCTGGAGGAGATGATGGCGGAGCGCGGCTACCTCGACGGCGCGCGCATGGCCACCGTCTTCAATCTGCTGCGGCCCAAGGACCTGATCTGGCCCTACATCGTCAACAACTACATGCTGGGCAAGAAGCCGTTCCCGTTCGACCTGCTGTTCTGGAACCAGGATTCGACGCGGATGACGCCGGCCAATCACAACTTCTACCTGCGTGAGTTCTATCATGAGAACAAGCTCGCTCGCGGGCAGATGACGATCGGCGGCGTCCGGCTCGACCTGACCAAGGTGAAGCTGCCGATCTACGAGCTCTGCGCCAGGGAGGACCACATCGCGCCTGCCAAGTCGGTGTTCATCGGCTCGCGGCTGTTCGGCGGACCCGTCACCTATGTGCTGGCGGGATCGGGACACATCGCCGGCGTGATCAATCCCCCCGGCGACAAGATGAAGTATCAGTACTGGACCAACGATAAGAAGGCGGCGACGGTCGAGGCGTGGATGGAGAGCGCGGAGGAGCATCCGGGCTCCTGGTGGCCGCACTACGCGGACTGGCTGGCGCGGCAGTCCGGCGGCAAAGTATCGGCACGCACGCCGGGCGCCCGCCTCGGCGTCATCGAGGACGCCCCGGGGAGCTACGTGAAGGTCAAGAGCTGAGCCCGGTCAGCCGGCGTGGCGGTTGGGGGCAGCCTCGAGCGCCGCGAAATGACCACGCCGCTGCAGCCAGGCGAGGAGAGCCAGCGCCGGCAAGGCGGCGAGCGCAGTAGCCACGAAGAACGCCGGCCAGCCGACGGCCTCGACCAGATAGCCGGTGCCGGAAGAGAGCAGCGTGCGCCCCGTGGAGGCGAGCGCCGTCAGCAATGCATACTGCGTTGCAGTGTGGAGGGGATTGCCGCACAGCGCCGATATGTAGGCGACGAAGATCACCGTGCCGATCGCACCGCTGAAATTCTCGACGACGATCGCCACCGTCAATGCCGCCGCACTCGGCGGCTGCTGCCCCAACCACACGAAGACCAGGTTCGACAGCATCTGCAGGATGGCGCCGAGCCACAACGTCGTCGCCATCGGCAGCGCGCGCGCCACGGCGCCGCCGGCAAAGCCGCCGACCAGAAGCGCCGCGAGCCCCAGACCCTTGACGATCGCCGCATAGGTGGCCTTGTCGTAACCAAGCGCAACCAGCACGAACGGCGCAGTCATCGCACCGGCCAGCGCGTCGCACAGCTTGTAGAGCAGCACGAACGCCAGGATCGCCAGCGCAGCATCGCGTGACAGGAAGTCCGAGAACGCCTCGCGCGCGGTGCTCATGACACGCGCCATCGCATCTGTGTCGGGTGCCGGCGCGGAATCGGCGACAGGCGTCGGCTCGCGCCCGAGCAAGACCGCCGCCAGTCCGACCAGCACCAGCAATGCGGCAGCACCATAGGCGACCGCCCACACCGCAGCCTTGTCGACACCCTCGGCCTCGAGCCACGCCGTGAGGGCGACGACGCCCGCTCCCGATACCAGCATGCCCACGCGATAGGCCGCCACGTAGCTCGCCATGCCTGCCGCCTGCTCCTCCACGGGCAGGCTCTCGATTCGATAGGCATCGATGACGATGTCCTGCGTGGCCGAGGCAATCGCCACCAGGAGCGCCCCCAAGCCCACGGCCAGCGGCGCAGCAAGCGGATCGCGCGTGCCGAGAAACAGAATCGCCGCCATCAGCGCCAGCTGGGAGGCTACGAGCCAGCCGCGCCGTCGCCCGAGCCTCGCCGACAACCAGGGCACCGGCAGTGCGTCGACCACCGGCGCCCAGAGAAACTTGAGGGTGTAGGGTAGGCTCGCGAGCGAGATCAGCCCGATCGTGCCGATATCGACGCCGACGTCGGCCATCCACACCCTCATCGTCTCGGCGGACAAGGCCAGTGGCAGCCCGCCGGAGAAGCCGAGCAGCAGCACCACGCCGACGCGCGCGCTGAAGTAGACCGCGACAGCGGCCCTCAGCGTCGCCCATCGGTGGCGCCCGGTTTGCAGCGAGAGGCTCATGTTCCCCGCGGGATCGGCTCAGAATCGCGGGCCATCCTAGCAATGCTATTGCGGCGATCCGGGGCCGATCGCAGCACTGCGAGGCGGGACAACTGCGCGGCCTACTGGCAGGCAGCTGGGCGAGCTGTTACAGTTTGCCGCGCGGCCGAACCCTGCGCGAAGACACGAGAAGGCGCTCGCAATGAGCTATGGAGCACTCGACATTTTCCAGCGTCTTCGGCAAGAGGACGTGCACTGGATATTGGCGACCTCCGAGCTCAAGACCATTTCGGTCGGCAGCGTGCTCGTGCGCGAGGACGACCCATCCGACCGCATTTTCTTCATCGCCGACGGCCTGTTCGAGGTCTACGTGTTTGCGGGCCATCGCATCAAGGTCGGCCAGCTCGGCCCCGGCGAGGTCATCGGCGAGATCTCCTGGCTCGACCGCAAGTCCGTCTCGGCCAGCGTGCAGGCCCTCGAGACGAGTGCCGTTCTGGTCCTGAGCACGACCCTTCTCGAGCGCAAGCTCACTGAGGATGCAGGCTTCGCAACCCGCTTCCTGCGCGCGCTGGCGACCCTGATCGCCGAGCGCCTGCGCCGGACGACCTCCGAGGTGCGCCGCTCCGAGTGGGCCGCCGCGCCGCGTCCGGCCGGAGCGACCGCGGGCGACAGCGCCGGGGTGCTGCAGCGGATCGCAGAGCTCAAGGCGCTCATTGCCGCGGCCGAGAAGTCCGCCGGCGAGAGCGGCGGCAAGATTGCGGATGAGCACGCTGCGAAGGTACGCAAAGCCTTCGATACCCTGGAGCTCGCGAGCGGCCCCAAGGGTGGCGAGATGGTGTCCGGCGTCGGCGATGCCCTGAAGGCGGAGCTTCTGCCGCTCGTGCAGCTCAGCGAGACGGGGGCGCGCTACTACTCCAAACCGCGCGGCTATGCCGGCGACTATCAGACCCTGGAGATGATCTACAGGAACACGCCGGCCCGCACCGGCGTCGCACAGGTCCTCGATGCTTGCATGCTGAACCTCGCCGCGGCGAAGGCCATCCGCAACCGCCGCCATCTGCTGGCGGCCGAGATTCTCTCCTCCTTCATGGCCGCTTCCAAGGAATTCCATGTCGCCAGTCTCGGATGCGGGCCGGTAGCCGAGATATTCGACGTCCTCGATCGGGCCGACGATCGCGGCCGCCTGCAGGTGAGCTGCATCGACATCGACCGCGAGGCCCTCACCTACGTGGAGGCGCGCGCCCGCGAGCAGGGCGTCGCCGATCGGATCCGCACCTTCCACGCTAACCTGATCTATCTCGCGACCGGCAAGCAGGAGCTCGACCTCGCCCCACAGGACCTCATCTACAGCGCCGGCCTGATCGACAGCTTCAGCGACGATCTCGCGGTGACGCTCATCGACTGGATGCACGACAAGCTCCGCCCGGGCGGACGCGTGCTGATCGCCAACGTGCACCCGCGCAATCCGAGCCGGGGGCTCATGGATCACGTGCTCGACTGGCGGCTGACCCACCGCGACGAGGCACAGATGAGCGCGCTGTTCCAGAAGTCCCGCTTCGCGCAGCCATGCTCTCGCGTGGTCTTCGAGCAGGAAGGAGCGATGCTGCTCGCCGAGTGCCGCAAGACGTAGGCTGCCCGCTACTCGGCGGCAGCAATTCCCGGGAAGGCGGCGGGCGCCGACAGCCCGAGCTGGCGGCGGGCCTCCTCACGCAGGGCATCGATGGGCTTGCGCACGCCCTCCGCTTCGAAGTGCCAGAAGGTCCAGCCATTGCAGGCCGACTTGCCCTGCACCTCGGCGCCGAGGCGGTGGATGGAGCCCTGGCGTCCCGCAAGGCTCAGCGTGCCGTCGGCCTTGACCTCCGCGTGGACGCCGCCGCGCTCGTCCGTCAGCGTGATGCCGGGCTCGAGGATGCCGAGCTCGAGGATGGTGCCGAAGGGGATGCGTGGCTCCGCGCGTTTCGACCTCGCCGTCTCCAGCGCCGAGGGCGGCAGCGGCCGCACCCGGTCGATGCGGCGTCGCGCGGCCTCCGCGTAGTCCGCATCGCGCTCGATGCCGAGCCAGCGCCGGCCGAGACGCCGCGCTACGGCGCCTGTGGTGCCGGTGCCGAAGAACGGGTCGAGCACGAGGTCGCCCGGATTGCTGGTCGCAAGCAGGATGCGGGAGAGCAACGCCTCGGGCTTCTGCGTGGGGTGCGCCTTGCGTCCCTCGCCGTCCTTGAGCCGCTCGGGGCCGGAGCAGATCGGGAACAGCCAGTCGGAGCGCATCTGGATGTCGTCGTTGAGGGCCTTCATGGCCTCGTAGTTGAACGTCACGCGAGATTTGGCATCGCGTCCCGCCCAGATCAGCGTCTCGTGCGCGTTGGTGAAGCGCTTGCCGCGGAAATTCGGCATCGGATTGGTCTTGCGCCAGATCACGTCGTTCTGGATCCAGAAGCCCAGGTCCTGCAGCGCGACGCCGAGACGGAATATGTTGTGATAGGAGCCGATCACCCAGATGGCGCCATCAGGCCTCAGCACCCGCCGGCACTCGCCAAGCCAGGCACGCGAGAAGCCGTCGTAGTCAGCGAAGGAGGAGAACTTGTCCCAGGCGTCGTCGACGCCGTCGACCACCGTGTTGTTGGGGCGCAGCAGCTCCCGCTCGAGCTGGAGGTTGTAGGGCGGATCGGCGAACACGAGATCGACGCTCGCGTCCGGGAGCTTCGCCAGCTCCCCCAGGCAATCGCCGACGAGGACGCGGTTCGGCGCGACGGCTCCGGGCAACGCAACTCGCAGCCCCCTGGGGGCGCGCTGACGCAGGGACATGGGACGCAACTCGCTGTGACGCTACTCAGGGCGGCACTCTAGCACCAACAGAGACAGTTCAAGTTGCTGGGCGAACGCAGCTCGCGCGGGAACAAATGGTCGCTGCGCGAGAGGGGCTACCGCCCCTCACCCCGTTCGAGGGGACACCCCTCGAACTCCCCACCCTTTTTTTGGAGTGCAGTCAAAGACGGGCGGTCTGGCGGGTGTCCCACCAGCGGGGGTGCAGGGGCCGGCCCCCGCTCGCGAAGCGAGCTCCCCTACCCCAGCCGCCCCCGCGCTGCCACAGGCAGCACATCGACGATCCTGTCGCCGCGCACGGCGATCATGCGGTCCACCATATTGACGACCACGCACACGTGGTTGGGCACCACGCGCACGACCTCACCCACCTTGGGTCGCGCATTGCTGCGCGAGAGGTCGAGGAAGCCGTGCTCCTCCGCGAAGGCGGCGATCTTGGCCTGCGGGTACTCCAGGATCAGGCCGAAGCCGTCGTTGAGGCCGCCGGGGTCGGCAGTCAGCGTCTTGGAGCCGCTGTCGAGGATGCCGCGCTCCGGCGCGGCGCGGCTCACGACCGTGGCGTAGACGTTGAGCGCGCAGTCGTCGGGCGTGGCTGCGCCGCAGGCCAGCATCATGCGGTCGTTGAAGATGTAGGTGCCGGCGCGGTGCTCAGTGGCGCCCTCGAGCCCACCGAGGTTGACGAGGTTCGGCGTGCCGCCGGTCGAGACGATGCGCGCCTCGAGCCCGAGCGCCCGGATGCCGGCGGTTGCCTCCTCGAAGAAGCGCTGCGTCTGCGGCCAGGAGGTCTCGGTCGGATAGAACAGGAAGCCCCTGAATGATAGGTGCGGCTCTGCCTTGATGAGGGCGGCAAGCTCGATCGCCTCGCGTGCCGTCTCGACGCCGGCGCGCTTGCGGCCCGTGTCGCACTCGATGATGACGCCGAGGGGGCGGCCGGCAATCTCTCCGGCCTTGGGCAGGCCGGCGATGGTGATCGGGTTGTCGGCCGCAACGGTGATCTCGGCGCGCTGCAGAAGCCGGCCCAGGCGCGCGACCTTCTCCTCGCCCAGGATGTTGTAGCTGATGAGGATGTCGTCGAGGCCGCCGTCGACCATCACCTCGGCCTCGCCGAGCTTCTGGCAGGTGATGCCCCTGGCGCCGGCAGCGACCTGCATCTTTGCCAGCACCGGGCTCTTGTGGGTCTTGATGTGGGGACGGTTGGCGACGCCGGCCTGATCGCACAGCTTCTGCACGCGGGCGATGTTGGCCTCGACCCGGTCGAGATCGATCACCACCGCGGGCGTGCCGAACTCGCTCGCCACCTCGGCCTTGAGAGTGTCGATGCTCATTGCCTTCGCATCCCTTGTTGACGTTCGCAATCACCGGGATCAACACTCTAGTCGACGCGGGGGGCATCCGCGCAAGCCGTTACGTCACGAAGTGGACACAACCGGGTGGCGTCATTCATCTGCCGCCGGCCAATCGGGAGTTGGCTCGGAGCTACGGGGCGCTGGCATTTCCGCAGTATTGCGCGGAGACGGGTTGGGGGAATTGGGTCATGGGGCACGCCTGGGAGATCGTAGTCCGTCTGCGGCCGACGATCCTCGCCGCGGGGTTCGCGTTCGCGATCCTGGCGCTGCCGAGCCAGATGCTCGAGCTCTACCTGATCGACATGGAGGCGGTGGCGACCGAATCTGCCAAGCTCCGCAATGCGGCGCAGGGGCAATGGCCGCCGGCCGCTGCCGTCCTGACATTCCTGAACAATACCTACACGATCTGGTTCTCGATGGCGGCCGGCCTCTTCACGATGATCGTGCTGTGGCTGGCCAGCGCTCATCTCGTGTGCCTCGCGCCCGACCGGCGGGAGTGGCCCAAGGTCAGACGCTGGCTCGCCTCTTTCCTGGTTGTCCTGATCGCCCTGGCGCCGGTGCTGGGGGTCCTGCTGGGCCTCGAGAACGTGCGCAGGATGCTGCCGCTCATCGTGCCGGCCCAGCAAGGCGTCATGAACGAAGCGGACGTCTTGCTCGATCAGGTCTGGATCTACATGGGCGTCAGTGGCGCGCTGGCAGTCGTCGCGTTGCTGGCCTTCTCCTTCCACACCTTCGCCAGGCTCGACCGCGTTGCTGCCCTGGGGCACCGCGTCTTCTCCCCCCGCGGCGTACTCGTCTGCGTCGCCATCCTGCTCGGATTCACGGCCACGATCGTGATCTGGCCGACGGGGGCGCCATGGGCAATCGGGTCGCAGCCACTCGTCTATCTGTTCGTGGCGATGCTGGCGTTCCTGCTCACGTGGTTCAGCCAGGTCTACCGGCGCACGGGCTGGCCCGTGACTGTGCTCGTCGTGATGGCGGGAGTTTTATTCTCGTCGATGGGCTGGAACGACAACCATCGCGTCGAGCATAAGATCGTTGCCGCCGAGAACGTGACCCTCGAGAAGAACTTCGAGACATGGCTGCTGTCGCGCGCAGATCGCAAGTGGTACGCCGACCGCGGCAAGCCCTATCCCGTCTACGTCGTGGCAACCGAAGGCGGCGGCATGTTCGCGGCCTATCACGCCGCGTCCTGGCTCGGCCGCATGCAGGATCATTGCCGCATCTTTGCCCAGCACACCTTTGCCATCAGCTCGGTGTCGGGCGGCAGCCTCGGGGCGGGAGTGTTCTCCGCCATGGCCCACAAGATCGCCAGGAATGATGAGCACGAGCCCTGCGGCGGCGAGCCCTCAACCTTCACCAAGGCGGTCGACACCTTCTTCGACAACGATCTCCTCGCGCCACTGGTCGGCGGCACGCTGTTTCCCGATTTCCTGCAGCGTCTGCTGCCAATTCCCGTGAAGGCGCTCGACCGTGCCCAGGCGCTGGAGCAGGGCTTCTCGGAAGCCTGGGACTACGCGGCCCCCGAGTTGGGCCCCGGCGGCAAGAACGCCAAGGGCCTCTTCAATCAACCCGTCGGGAGCATCTGGAATCCGAAGGGCGCGGCGCCTGCTCTGTTCCTGAACACCACCAGCGTGGCGGCAGGCTCGCGCGTAACGATCAGCCCGATCTGGTTCCAGCCGACATCGACGGCACTGCATATCAACTCGACGCTGTGCTTCGGCGGCTGGAAACCCGCCAGCGGTCAGACTCCGGCGCGCGTCGAAATACCGTCGAAATCAGTAGAGCTGGGCCTTGCGGCGGCCATCTCGCTCAGCGCGCGCTTCCCGTGGCTGACGCCGGCGGGATGGCTCGACCTCGAGAAGTCCGACTGCCCCGACAGGGCCAAGCGCGATCGCGTCTATCTCGTCGACGGCGGCTACTTCGAGAACAGCGGGCTCGAGACGGCCATCGAGATGGCCACCTACATGCGGGCTGCGATCAGCAACAAGGCCTACGCGGCCGGCCACGGCGTCGATCTCGACAAGATCCGCACCGAGTACCCGCACGGCATCGACATCCGCATCATCATGATCTTCGCCATCGACTACGAGGACAGCCAGTACATCCAATCGAGCGCCGAGCGGGCGGGGACACGACCGGGAGAGATGCTGCCGCCCCTCAATGCCATGCTGGCAGGCCGCAACGCGCGCACGCGGGCCGTGCACCTGCATGCGGTGGAGGAGGGCAACGTGCCCTTCACTCCCGACTTCGGAGCCACATCGGGCCGCTATGTCATCGATCCGGCAGGTGACGTCCGCTATGGCCAGGACGCCATCCACCAAGTGTGGCTCGACGGCAAGAAGTTCTTCCTGCCGCTTGGCTGGAGCCTGTCCTACCGTTCGATGCGCACGATCAGCGCCAGTACGGCCTCCTCGCTCGCCGCCCAACTGGTGGAGGCCGAGCTCGAGGGGCGCGACACCGACGAGATCAAAGGCCGCAAGCCCAAAGCGAAGGTCGCGGAGCAGTAGGCCCC
The DNA here is from genome assembly GCA_041288195.1 of Hyphomicrobiaceae bacterium. Classification (GTDB taxonomy): domain Bacteria; phylum Pseudomonadota; class Alphaproteobacteria; order Rhizobiales; family Hyphomicrobiaceae; genus AWTP1-13. The sequence goes on along the minus strand of JBGGME010000385.1, from coordinate 22,608 downwards.
GCGACCGGGCTCAGAGCCTGGAGACCTCGACCTCCTTGGAGGTGATGAACTCGAGCAGCGCCGGCTGGCCCTTCTCGGTTGCGGCAATGCCGCGCTTGATAGCCGGCACGATGTCGGCCGGCTTCTCGACCCGCTCACCGTAGCCGCCGAACGCGCGGGCCATCGCCGCGTAGTCGCCGGAGATGTCGGTGGCGCGGTATTTCTCCGTCGATACCGGCATCACTTTCAGCTCGATCGCCATCGAGAAGTTGTTGAGCAGGATCGACAGGATCGGGATGCGCTCGCGCACAGCCGTCTCGAAGTCCATGCCGGTGAAGCCGATGGCCGCATCGCCCCATACGTTCATGCAGAGCTTGTCGGGCTTGGCGAGCTTGGCGCCCATGGCGAGGCCCAGCCCCATGCCGAGCTGGGTGGTCTTGCCCCAGCCGATGTAGGACAGCGGCGTGGTCGGCCGCCAGAACGGCGAGAGCTGGTCGCGCGGGCTTCCCGCATCGTGCGTGATGATGGTGTTGGCGACGTCGACCGTCTTCTGCAGATCCCACAGCACACGATAGGGATTGAGCGGCGCGCTGTCGGAGGTGAGCTTCGGCATCCACTTGGCAAGCCAGGGCTCGTAGGTCTCGGCGATCTCGCGTGCCACGCCCTTGGGGTCCTTCGGGCTCTTGCCGTGCAGCTTCTGCACCTCGGCGATCAGCCCCTGCAGCACGAGCTTGGCGTCGCCCGCTACGCCGAGCGCTACGGGGATGTCCTTGTTGATGTCGGAGGGGTCGAGCGTCGCTTGGATGATCTTCGCACCCGCCGGCATCTTGACGCCGAAGTTGGTCTCGGTGAACGAGCAGCCGATACCAAGGATCAAGTCCGACTTGTCGAGGAAGGTGCGCACCGTCTGGGGGATGGCAAGACCGCCGGAGCCCAGCGACAGGGCGTGCGTCTCGGGGAACGCGCTCTTGCCGCCGAGGCTCGTCGTGACGGGAATGGCGAGAAGCTCGGCCAGCTCCTTGAGCTCGCTCCAGGCTTCCGCCCAGTGCACGCCAGTGCCGGCATAGATCACGGGCCGCTTGGCCGCGACCAGCATCTTGGCCGCCTCGCGCACGGCGTCGGGGTCGGTGCCGGTGCGCACGAACTTCGGTGACACGTAATCCTTGGGATCACATTCCTGGGCCCACAGGTCGTTGGGCACCTCGACCAGGACCGGGCCGCCGCGGCCGGAGCGCAGACGCTGGAAGGCGCGCCGCATCACGTTCGGCAGCTCCTTGGCGGAGGTAATGGGCTCGGCCGACTTGGTGATGCCCTTCATGGAAAGGGAGGAGAAATAGTTGCGGTCGACCCAGGCTATGCGCTGGGCATAGCCCATGGGCATCACCAGGATCGGCACCGATTCGCTATAGGCCTGGGCGACGCCGCCGTAGGCGTTCTCGGCGCCGGGGCCGTGCTGCATGACGAACATGCCGGTCTTCTTGCCGGAGGTGACGCGGGCGATGGCGTCGGCCATGTGGAGCCCGATGCGCTCCTGGCGCACGACGATTGGACGGATGCCGGCGGCCGCACCGTGCTCGAGAATATGGTTGACGGGGTAGCCGATGATCCACTCCACGCCCTCGCGCTTCAGGATCTGGGCAATCGCATCGCCGGTCTTCATGGGCTCCTCCGTCTCTCGCAATATGGCGCGTGCACCGCACCTTTTGGGTCAAGTCTGCGGGCCAGCCTAGGCCGCTCGCCAGGTTCCGTCGAGGGCTTGCCTTTTGGCGGCACACCCACGAGCTATGTGTGAGACCGCGCTCCCATGGGAGATTGGCGCGCAATTTGGCCGAGGCTCGAATAAGGAAGGCATGCACATGCTCGCCGTTCACATTGCAGCGCTCGCGCTCGCGCTTCTCGCTTCGGCCACCGCGGCGGCGGCGCAGGAGCAGCAGGGCGTCCGAGGCACCTGGTGGACCAAGGGCAAGGAAGCGCGGGTCGAGATCGCGGATTGCGAACCGGCCGACAAGGGCCTGTGCGGCAGGATCATTTGGCTCGCCAAGCCCAACGACAAGAAGGGCCAGCCGCTGTCAGACAGGCTCAACCCCAACAAAGGCCTGCGCTCGCGCGAGATCGTGGGCCTGCAGCTGATCGAAGGTTGGCGCGAGAATGGCGCCAACAAATGGAAGGGCAGGATCTACGACCCAGACAAGGGCGAGACCTTCAATATCTCGATCGCGCTCCGGGGCGATCGCCTTACGCTCACTGGTTGCATCGTCTGGGGCTGCGACTCCGAGACATGGGTCCGCTACCGCGCGCCATGACGCAGCCGGAACCGCCTGCTGCGACACCCGGACCGCATAGCAGCTAGAGTGTCGCGCGCATGGCTGGCGGCCGATCGGGCAGGCTACAGTCGCCCAAACGAAGTCTAGGGAGCACATTCATGCCAAGGCTTGTTGCCGTCCTACTGGCGGCAGTTCTTCTGTTGTTGCCTCAGGCCGCGGCCCACGCGCAACCCTATCCTTCCAAGCCCATCAGGTTCGTGATTCCCTTCGGGCCGGGCTCGGCCACCGACAATCTCGCGCGCATCGTTGGCCAGGAGCTGAGCCAGACACTCGGGCAGCCGATCGTCGTCGTCGCGAAGCCAGGGGCCGACGGCGCGCTCTCCGCCATCGAGGTGAAGCGATCGGCCCCGGACGGCTACACGTTTCTCTTCGGCACCAACAGCCCCTTGACGGTCGTGCCGAACATGCGCAAGGAACCGCCCTACGACGTGCTCGCGGATTTCACACCCGTCACCTTCCTCGGCGAGAACACGTTCTTCATCGCCGTGCATCCCTCGATACCCGCCAAGACCATCCCGGAGCTCATCGCCCACGCGAAAGCCAATCCAAAGGTGCTCAACTACGCCGCCGGCAATACCTATTCGCTGGTGGCGACGGCGATGTTCGCCGGCAATGTCGGCATCGAGATGCAGGCCATTCCCTACAAGTCGGAGCCCGACGCCATCACCGATCTCCTGTCCGGCCGAGTGCATCTCATGAACGGCACGTCGACGACGATTGCGCCGCACGCCAAGGCCGGCAGCCTCAGAGTGCTCGCCACAACCCTCCACGAGCGCCACCCGCTGATGCCGGATGTCCCCTCGATCGTGGAGAGCGGCCAGCCAAAGTTTCCGATCAGCGCCTGGTTCGCCTTGGTCGGTCCGGCAGGCCTGCCGCCCGAGATCGTGGCACGCATGCACAAGGAGATGGCCGCAGCGCTGGCAAACCCAGTTGTGAAGGAGCAGATGCAGAAGCACGGCTTCGCCCCGAGATCATCGACCCCGGATGAGCTCGCAGCCTACATGAAAGAGCAGATAGGGATCTGGAAGACGGCGCTGAAGACGGCGGGCATCGAGCCGCAATAGCGTCGCGCGGGATGAAACTCAGCCTGCGTCAGGCGCGATTGCGAACAGAAGCTGGTCGAACTCGACGGGCGAGGCATCCTCGGCCGCGATCGCTTCGATCACGCCGTCGATTGGTGCGCTGATCGTGGTGTAGAGCTTCATCACCTCGATCAGGCACAAGGGATCGCCAGCCTTTACGCGTGTCCCGACCTCCACGAACGGCGGCGCGTCCGGCGACGGCCGCCGGTAGAAACTGCCGACCATGGGCGCCCGTACGGCCACATGGCCCTCGGCTGGTGTCACCTCGGCGCGAGTTTGCCCAATGCCCCTTGGAAGGCGCGGCTTGGCCGCTTGCGGTCCGGGCACGGCGGAAGACTGCAACGGGCCACCGTGCGGGTTGCCGCGGCGCACAACGAGCCGCAGGCCTTCGAGCTCGATCACCACCTCCTCCAACTCGGAGGCATCGATGATCTTCAGGATCTCCGCGACATCCTTGTAGGTCAGCACCATGCGCCCCACCCGGCGGACGCGGGCAACGGCCCGCACGCATTGACAGCCTCGATCGCCGCTCGCCACCATGCAAGCTGCCGCGCTTCAAATCAATTGTTCGCAACGATAGTCTGGCGTGCGGCACGAAAACGGGCTGACAACGCACGTGGCACGCACCATCCGCCTGATCGACGTGACTTTGCGCGATGCGCACCAGTGCCTGTGGGCAACGCGCATGACCACGGCCATGATGCGCGATCTGGCCCCGCGCCTCGATCGCGCCGGCTTCGAGGCGATCGATCTCGTGGGCGGCGCCGTGTTCGACGTGTGCGTGCGCTACCTGCGCGAGAACCCGTGGGAGCGCATGCGGCTCGTGTCGTCATGGGTGAAGGACACGCCGCTCATCATCCACACGCGGGGACAGAGCCTCTTCACCTTCGAGTTCTTTGCCGACGACGTGGTCGAGCTGGCGGCCGAGCGTTTCGCTGCCAACGGCATGCGCTACCATACGCCCTACGATGCGCTCAACGACATGCGCAACCTCGAGATCCCCATCCGGGCGGCCAAGCGCCACGGCCTCTACGTTGCGGGCGGGCTCGTCTATACGCGCAGCCCCGTGCATACGGACACCTACTACGTCAGCAAGGCCAAGCAGCTGCTGGCGCTCGGAGTCGATGCCGCCTTTATCAAGGATGCGAGCGGGCTGCTGGTCCCCGAGCGCGTCGCCACGCTCGTCCCGGCGCTCAAGGGACAGCTGGGGACCAAGCCGCTGCACCTCCACACGCACTGCAACTCCGGCCTTGCGCCCTATGTGGTCCTCCAAGCCGTCGAGCACGGAGTGGACGTCGTGCACACGGCCACGTCGACGCTAGCCAACGGCGTGTCGCACTCCCCGACCGAGCGCGTTACCGCCAATCTCCGGCGGCGCGGTCACGAAGTGAGGATCGATCTGGCGCCGGTGCGCGAGGTGGCCGAGCGCCTCGCCTATATCGCCGAGAAGGAGGGCAAGCCCGTCGGCTCCCCCAACGAGTACGACGAGTTCCACTACCTGCATCAATGCCCCGGCGGCATGGTGTCGAACCTCGCCTTCCAGCTCGAGGGGCTTGGTCTCGAGGGGCGGCTCGACGAGATCTTGGAGGAGGCCTGGCACGTGCGCGAGGACCTGGGCTACCCGATCGTGGTGAGCCCGTTCGCGCAGTACATCGTCACGCAAGCCGTGCTCAATGTGATGGGGCGCGACCAGGGGCGAGCGCGCTACGACACGGTGCCGGACGAGGTGCGCCTCTATGTGCGCGGCGGCTACGGCGAGATCGCGGGAAGGATCGACCCCAACCTCTACGATAAGATCGCGCGCGGCGCCGAGCCCATCACGGAGCGACCGGGTGCGCGTGTCCCGCCCGCGCTCGCGCGCATCCGTGCGGCGCGCGGACCCTTCGCCTCCGATGACGACTTGCTGCTTGCGGCCTTCTACGACGACACGCAGTATCGCGCCCTCAAGGGCGCGGGGCCGATCGCCACCGAGTACCCGCTCATGGAAACGCCGCTGCTGACGCTGCTAAAGGAGCTCGGCAAGCGACCAACGATCAAGAGTTTCAGCCTGCAGCAGGCCTGAGCCAGCCACGAACGCCCAAGGAGCAACCCGCGCATGTCCACCCCCATCGTCATCACCACGGCCATCACCGGCGCTGTGCCGCGCAAGAAGGACAACCCGGCGGTGCCGATCAGCCCCGAGGAGCAGATCGAATCTACCCACGAGGCCTACGAGGCGGGCTCGGCGCTGGTCCACATCCACGTGCGCAACAAGGACGAGAGCTCATCCTCGGACCCGGCGCTGTTCGCGCGCGTGCAGGAGGGCGTGGCGAAGCATTGCCCCGGCATGATCATCCAGTTCTCGACCGGTGGCCGCGGGCGCAGGCAGGAGGAGCGCGGCGCCAGCCTCGTCCACAATCCCGACATGGCCTCGCTCGCCACCGGCTCGTGCAATTTCCCGACCGCGGTGTACGAGAACCCGCCCGATTTCGTCGAGGGGCTGGCGCGCACCATGATCGAGCATGCCATCAAACCGGAGATCGAGGTGTTCGACGTGGCCATGCTCTACAACGCCGTCAACCTCGCCAAGCGTGGACTCATCAAGGAGCCGCTGCACGTGCAGTTCGTGATGGGCGTGGTGAACGCCATGCCGGTTCGGCGCAAGCTGCTCGAGTTCCTCGTCGGCGAGCTGAAGGAGATCGCACCGTCCGCGACCTGGTCGGCAATGGGCACGGGCCGGATGCAAGTCGAGGTCAACAAGTGGTGCGCGGAGCTCGGCGGCCACACCCGCACCGGCATGGAGGACAACCTCAAGGTCGGCAAGGACCGTCTCGCCGCCAGCAATGCGGAGTTGGTCAAGCTCGCCGTGGAGGCGGCCGGCGCCCATGGCCGCCGCCCCGCCACGCCGGCCGAGGCGCGGGCAATCCTCGGACTGCGGGCGGCAGGCTGATCGGCCGGAACCTTCGCGTCTCACTCGTCGAGGATGACTCGGGTCAGCTCGTCGGGCGTGCTCAGCATGGGGTAGTGACCCGTGTCAATCACATGCCACTTGGCTTTGAGCTTGTCGGCGGCGCGGCGGATGTGGGCCTCGCCGGGATTGGGGGCCTGGCTGCAGTAGAGCACCGAGGCCTTCCACGGCAGGTCCCAGAACCTCTCGAGCTTCACGGGCTGGTTGTAGACGGCGGCTGGATGCAGCGTGATGCGGTCAGCCGCCCACTCGCGCAGGGACGGATCGAGGCTGGCGAACAGGCGCCCTACGGCATCCGCGCGGTTCGGTCCGCGCGCCACGGGCGTGTCGACCGCAGTGGTCGGACGCTTGACGATGTCGAGGATCTTCTCGCCGTCTAGGAGCGCCAAAGCATCGGCGAAGACGAGGCGGGCGATCCGCTCGCGGGCCTGCTCGGCGGCGCACGCCATCGCCATGCCGCCGCTCGACGTACCCACCAGCACTGCGTCCTTCAGGTCGTGGAAGTAGAGGAGCTTGGCAATCTCCTCCCCGTGCGTCTCGGTGGTGATGCCCGCGCGAATCTGAGATGCGCGCTCCCCGCAGCCGTCGAGCGTTGGCGCCAGAACGTTGTGGCCCTTGGCGCGCAGGCGCTCGGACACGAACTTCCAGATCCAGCCGCCCTGGTAGGCGCCGTGAATGAGCACGAAGTCGGTCATTCCTCTCCCCTTTGTTGCTGCCGCGCGCTCTCAGAGCCCGCCCGTCACGTCGATGGTGAGGCCGGTGACGAAATCGGCGTGTGTGGATGCCAGGAAGCAGATCACGTTGGCCTGGTCCACGGCCTCGCCCATGCGCCGCAGCGGGGTCCTGTCGATGTCGGCTTGCCGCGCCTCGGGCGGGCGCTGCTCCCAGCGGGGGCGGATGCGCTCGGTCAGGGTGGTGGCAGGCGCAATGGCATTGACGTTGATGCCGTAGGGGCCGAGCTCGTTGGCGAGCTTGGTGGTCAGCGCGATGATCCCACCCTTCGCCGTCGCATAGGCGGACGAGCTGGCGCTGCTCTTTCCGCGGCCCGCGATGGAGGCGAGGTTGACGATCTTGCCGCTGCGCTGCTGCTTCATGACGGGAATGACGGCATGCGTGAAGAGGAATGTGCCCGTCAAGTTGAAGTGGATCAGCGACTGCCATTCCGCCAGCGTCAGAGTATCGGTGGTGGCGGCGGGGTTGGCGATGATGGTGCTGCCGCCCACGGCATTGACGAGAATGTCGATCCTGCCGAAGCGCTTGGCGGCGTCGGTGACCGTGCTGTCCGCCCGGCGCTCGTCGAGCGCATCGACGTTGTAGGCATGGGCCTCGCCGCCGGCTGCCTCGATCTCGGCGACGGTCTGATCCAGCCGGGCCCGATCGGTATCGACGGCGGCGATGCGCCCGCCCTCGCTGCCGATGATGTTGGCGGTGGCGCGGCCGATGCCGCTCGCCGCGGCTGTGATGAGCGCTACCTTGCCCTTGAAACGCATGGCCTCCCCCCTTGCCGTGTTGCCCGGCTCATTGTCCCGGGGCCTGAACGCGCCCGGTGGTCGAGCACCGATGCTAATTGGCGGACGGGACCGACGCTAGGCCGCTGTCGCAGCCCGGTCGGCCTCGGCCAGCGCTCCTGCTATGCGCGCCCGCGCTCCCAAACCGCCGCTGTTGGCGCTAGTGTCGGCACAGGGAAACGGCACGAGGCAGGCAGGCAACCGATGCAGACGCTCAAAATCGGCGACGTCACCATCACCAGCATCATCGAGCGCGACGGGCCCTGGCGGAAGCCGGAGGACATGTTCCCATCCTATGACGCCGCTGCCGGCAAGCGCTATCTCGCGGAGATGGACCCAGTGGTGTTCGACCCTGCCTCGGGCAAGATGGTCATCACCTATCAGACCTTCGTGGTGCGCACGCCCAAGCACACGGTCCTGATCGATACCTGCACCGGCGAGGACAAGGGCCATCCGCCGCCGATGGATTTTCCCAAGAAGCCGTGGCTCGACGGCTTGGCAGCAACCGGTTTCGGGTTCGAGGACATCACGCACGTGTTCTGCACGCACCTGCACATCGACCACACCGGCTGGAACACGGTGCTGCGCAACGGACGCTGGGTGCCGACCTTCCCGAAGGCGAAGTACATCTTCCACAAGGGCGAATACGCCTTCTGGGAGGAGATGACCAAGAAGGGTGCGAACCCGCCGGGCAACGTGTGGACCTACAATTGCCGCCCGATCGTGGAAGCGGGCCAGGCGCTGCTGGTCGACGACACCTACCAGCTCGACGACACCTTCTCGCTCACCCCCACGCCCGGCCACTCGCCGCATCACTGCTGCGTCGACATCCGCTCGAAGGGCCAGCACGCCGTGGTGACGGGCGACATGATGCACCACGCACTGCAATGTTGGGAGCCGGCCTGGTCGACCATCTTCGACACCGACAAGGAGCTAGCCGCCAAATCGCGCCGCAGCTTCCTTGGCACGGTCGCCGATACGGCAACGCTCGTGCTGCCGATCCACTTCCCCAGTCCGACCGTCGGCCGGATTGCCGCCAATGGCGAGCGTTTCCGCTACAATTTCGTGCGCTAGGCTCGAGGCGCTCGGCGCGCGCAGCATTCAAAGCCTGACAGCGGGCGACGCACACAGCCGCCGACGGCTTGGCTATGCCGTCTCGGCACATATACGCTCCGCACTTTCCCTGACATCACGCGTGGTCAATACCGAAAGGCGCCGGATCGCGCCTGCCATGTGTCGCAAGGCACAGCGAAAGAGAGTAACAGCGACCATTCCAAAGCACAGCGATGCCTGATCGACATCGTGTCGAGCACATCGCCCGCAAGAAAAGGAGGAGCTGTCATGAAGACCCTCGCTTCTGCTTTGATCGCTCTCTCGGTGCTCATTGGAGTTGCCGCGCCGGCATCGGCCCTCGACGCGCGCAAGTTCTTCGATCAGATCGATCGCGAGAGCTTCTGAGCCTAGGCGCGGGCAGCGACGGCGAACGCGGTCGCTGCCCGACGCTTGCAGCGCCTGATCGAAACAAGGAGGGCGACGACCATGAAGATTTCGATCGAAACAGCGGTATTCGGCCTGGTCCCGGTACCAATGCCGCCCGATGAACCGTATGGGATCAGCGAGCGTCCCCGCATTGCGTGCCAGGGCGCCAACTGCAAAAGCATCACCCGGGCACGCATGCGATATGCGCCCCACGCCTTTGCTCGAAGGACAACCGCGGTCTCGGCGCTGCCCCGCGCGCGGTGGCACCGCAGATTCCGCAGCCACAACTGACCGCCTATTTGCCGTACATGACGCCCGGCAGCCACAGGGCGATCTGCGGGAAGACGATGATGAGAATCAGCCCGATCACCTGCAGGACCATGAACTGCATCATGCCCTTGTAGATGTCGCTGAGCTCCCACTGCGGCACCACACCCTTGAGGAAGTAGGCGGCGAGCGCGACAGGCGGCGAAAGCCACGCCGTCTGCAGGTTGACGGCGACGAGAATCCCGAACCAGGTCATGTCGAAGCCGAGCTTCGCTACCAGTGGGAGCAGGAAGGGCACCACGATCAGAACGATCGGAACCCACTCGAGCGGCCAGCCCAGCACGAAGATCAGAAGCATGATGATGCCGAGAATGACGTAGCGCGGCAGGTCGAGGACGAGCAGGTACTCGGTCAGCATGGTGGGCGTACCGAGCTTGGCGAACACGGCGCCGAAGAAATTGGATGCCGCCACCAAAAACAGGATCAGGACCGAGATCTCGAGCGTCTTGAGCATCGCCTCCCTGAGCTTGGCGAGCGTCAACTTGCGGTAGGCGAGCGTCAGCACCAGCGACCCGAAGGCGCCGCAGCCCGCTCCCTCGGTCGGCGTCGCCAGGCCGAAAAAGATGCTCCCCAGCGCCGCCAGCACCAGCGCCGAAGGCGGCACCAGGCCGGCGAAGAAATCGCGCCACACCTCGGCCTTGCTGGTGGCACGGAACTCCACCGCCAGCGGCGGTCCGAGCGAAGGATCGATCCAGCAACGCACCATGGCATAGAGCGTGAAGATCGTCGCCAGCATCAGCCCCGGCAGCATGGCAGCGACGAACAGCTGCGGCACCGGCACCTCGATGGTGGGACCCATCACCACCAGCATGACGCTTGGTGGGATCAGGATGCCGAGCGTTCCACCGGCCGCGATCAACCCGGACGAGAGCTTTGCATCGTAGCCCGAGCGGATCATCGGCTTGCCGGCCATGATGCCGAGGATGGTCACCGAAGCACCGACGATGCCGGTGGCGGCAGCGAAGATGGTCGCCACGAACATGACGGCGAGATAGAGCGAGCCGCGCACGCGGGCGAGCAGCTTCTGGACCGAGTCGAACAGGCGGTCCATCAGCTGGGCCTGCTACATCATGATGCCCATGAACACGAACAGCGGCACGGCGGCGAGCGTCTGCTCGCTCATGGTCTCGTTGAACTTGAGGGTGAGCAGGTAGAAGACGAGCTCGCCGAAGCCCCAGTAGCCGAACACGAGGCCGAGAAAGATCAGCGTGAAGGAGATGGGAAAGCCGACGAAGATGGCCGCGATCATGGCCACGATCATCACCAGGCCGATGATCTCGTTGCTCATTGCTGCGGCCACCTGCCGGTGCGCGCCGCGTAGACGCACTTCAGAAGCTCGGAGACGCCCTGGATGACGAGGAAGCCGACGCCGACCGGGATGCACGAGCGGATCGGCCCGAGATACGGCATCCAGGCCGTGTCCATGCCGCGCTCCCAGCGGATCACGGCCGTCCAGGCGTAGTCGCTGGAGACCCACAGGAAGATCAGCATCGAGGGGAAGTAGAAGAGAACGTAGAGGAAGAGGTCCGTGCGCGCCTGACGCTTCACCGACCAGTCGCGGTAGAGGAAATCCGAGCGGATGTGCACGCCCTTGGAAAGCGCATAGGCGGCTCCCAGCATGAAATGGGCGCCGTAGGCCATGCGGCTCGTGTCGTAGGCCCAGATGGTGGGAGCGACGAAGTAGTAGCGCGCGATGATCTCGTAGACCATGGAGAACATCAGCGGCAGGATCAGCCAGCACACGATCTTGCCGGTCCAGAGGCTCAGCGTATCGATAGCGGTGATGGTGTGCGCCATCCACGGCGCCATGTCCGCCGGCAGCTGCCCGGGCGAACCTGTCCTGCGCTCGGCAAGCGCCGGGTCGAGGAGTTCCGGAGCACCGGTCATGAGCCAGGCTCTGGGGATGAGATCTTCGTGGCAGGCAAGGCCGAACTCCCTCGCGAAATGGAGCGGGACCCTAGCCCGCTCCACCCCCAAGCACGCTGTGGCGGCGTGCCTACTTCTTCTGCGACTTGACGTACTCCTCGGCGAGGTTGGCGTTGGTGCGCTGCGCCTGAGCCCAGAACGGGACGGACAGGTCCGCAAACTCCTTCATGGAGTCCCACACCTTCTTGAAGAAGGCGTTCTCCGCCTTGTACTTGTCCATCACCTTGTTGGTCGCTTTCTGGTACTCGACGAAGTAGTCCTTCGGCGTGTCGTGCAGGATCACGCCGTGCTTCTCGGTGAGCTCCTTCAAGGCCTTGCCGTTCTCGGCGATGCGGTAGGCGATGGTCTGCATGAGCGAGGCGTCAGCCGACACCTCGATGGCTTTCTTCTGGTGGGGCGAGAGGCCGTCCCACACCTTCTTGTTGAGGTACATGTCGGCGTTGACCACAACCTGGTGCAGGCCCTGCATGTAGTAGTGCTTGAGCACCTTGTGGAAGCCGAAGGTCATGTCGGGCTTGGGACAGCACCACTCGGCGGCATCGAGCGCGCCCTTCTCGAGTGCGGGCAGGATGTCGCCGCCGCCCATGGCAACTGCTGCCACCCCCATCTCCTTGTAGCTCTCGGCGGGGATGCCGGGCGGGGTGCGAAAGCGCATCTTGCGGAAGTCGTCCATGCTGTTGATGGGCGTCTTGAACCAGCCGAGCGCCTCGGGACCCACGGGTTGCAGGATGAAGCCCTTGACGTTGACCTTCATCTCCACCCACAGCTGGTCGTAGAGCTGCTTGCCGCCGCCGTTGAGATACCAGGAGACCCAGGCGATGTTGTCGAGCCCGACGCCGGCGCCGGCGATGGGCGAGCCGAACAGCATGGCCGCCGGGTGCTTGCCCGACCAGTAGTGGGTCCATGCGAAGCCGCCCTCAATCAGCCCCTTGTCGACGGCGTCGAGCGTCTCGTTGACGCCGACCACGGCGCCTGCGGGCAGCACCTCGAAGGTCACGGAGCCGTTGGTGAGGGCTTTGACGTTCTCGGCGAAGATTTCGAGCATGCGGACCTCGTCCGCAGTCTTGGGGATCACCGACTGGATGCGAATCTTCACCGGCTTGTCCTGGGCGACCGCGGGGGCAACGGATACTGTTGCCACCAGAGCCAAAGCCGCCAGGCTCGCGACGAGCCACCTCGCGATAGGCATGTGCGTTTCCTCCGATCGACGATAGTCTTCTTATGGTGAGTGAGCCTCCCACTTTGCGCGGGCGGGATCAAGGTGCACCGGGAACGGATGGAGCCTGCGGCTGCCATTCCGGGGGAACAACAATCTTGCGGAACGGGCGAGGGCTTGAACCGTGATCGATACCCTTGGCATCGCGGGTCTCGTCCTGGGCCTCATTGCGACGGCAGCCGGCGCTGCCGCGCAGGCCGCCATAGGCATGGGCTTCAACCTGTTCGCGGCGCCGCTCCTTGCTCTGATCGATCCCGTGTTCGTGCCGGGACCCATCCTCATGCACGGCTTCCTCCTATCGATTGTCGCGAGCTGGCGGCTGCGCGCCGACATCAATGTGCGCGAGGTCGGCATCTCCGCCTGTGGCCTGCTGGCGGGAACTGCAGTCGCCGCGATCGGGCTTTCGCTGCTGGACCCGGCGAGCCTGCCGCGGATATTCGGCGGGCTGGTGCTGGTGGCAGTGGGTATCACGGCAGCCGGCGTCAGCGTGCCCCTGTCTGTCGGCTCGATCCTCGTTGCCAGCGGCGTTGCGGGCGTGATGGGCACGGTCGCCGGCGTGCACGGTCCCCCCATTGCCCTCCTCTACCAGCGCGAGACCCCGGCCCGCATCCGCAGCGCACTGCTCCCCTTCTTCGTCTTTGCCAATGCGCTCTCCCTCCTTGCGCTCGCCAGCATCGGCATGCTCGGCTGGCGGGAGGTCGCGGCAGCGGCGGTGATGGTGCCGGGACTGGCCGTCGGCTTCCTCGCCTCGCCGTGGCTCGTCCGCGTGATGAGCCCCGGTGCGATCCGCATCTCGATCCTCGCGATCTCGGCCGCGAGCGGATTGGCACTGATGATAAGAGGCTGAGAAAAAGAACACGCAGGGAGGAATGCGGTGGCGATCGAACACTTGAAGCGGGCGACCAAAACGGTCGAGGTCGAGACGGACACGGCGCGCGCCGTTGTTGCCGACATGCTGGCCGAGATCGAGAGGCGCGGCGAGGCCGCCGTGCGCGACTATGCGGCGAAGCTCGATCGCTGGTCCGGGGAGATCGTTGTCACGGCCGAGGACATCGCCAGGCGCACGCACGACATCCCCGCCGACGTCAAGCGCGACATCGAGTGGGCGACGGCGCAGGTGCGCACCTTTGCGCTCGCCCAGCGCGACAGCATCAAGGACTTCGCCATCGAGCTGTCTGGCGGCGTCACGGCGGGTCAGCGGCTCGTGCCCTGCAATGTCGCCGGCTGCTACGTGCCGACCGGGCGCTACGCTCACATCGCCTCGGCCTATATGTCGGTCGCCACCGCCAAGGCGGCGGGCGTCAAGACGGTCGTCGCCTGCTCGACGCCCTTTCGCGGCGAGGGCATACACCCGCACGTGCTCTATGCCATGCACATCGCCGGCGCCGACGCGATCATGACGCTCGGCGGCGTGCAGGCGATCGCCGCGCTGGCGTTCGGACTGTTCACCGGCAAGCCTGCCGACATCGTGGTCGGCCCGGGCAACAAGTTCGTGGCCGAGGCCAAGCGCGCCCTCTACGGCAGAGTCGGTATCGACGTGTTCGCAGGCCCGACCGAGATTGGTATCATCGCCGACGACAGCGCCGATCCTGGTTTGGTTGCGACAGACCTCGTCGGTCAGGCCGAGCACGGGCACGAGAGCCCCGCGTGGCTGATCACGACGTCACGGTCGCTGGCCGAGCGTGTGCTGCAGGCGATGCCGGGGCTCATCGACGACCTGCCCGAACCCGCGCGCGAGGCGGCGGGCGCCGCCTGGCGCGACCGCGGCGAGGTGGTGCTGGTCGGTACGCGCGAGGAGGCCGTCGCCGTCGCTGACGCTTACGCTCCCGAGCACCTCGAGGTGCACGCCCGCGATCTCGAGTGGTGGCTCGCCAACCTCTCCAACTATGGATCGCTGTTTCTGGGCGAGGAGACGACGGTCGCCTATGGCGACAAGGCCTCGGGCCCCAACCACATCCTCCCCACGAAGGGCGCGGCGCGGTACTCGGCGGGGCTCTCGGTGCACAAATTCCTCAAGCCGCTGACCTGGCAGCGCATGACGCGCGAGGCCACCCTCGAGATGGCGCAGGTGACGGCCCGCATCTCCCGCCTCGAAGGCATGGAGGCGCATGCCCGCACGGCGGATGCCCGGCTTGCCAGGTATTTGCCTGGCGAGCCCTTCGATACGGGCAAGGCCGTGGAAAACGCCCGCTAAGTCCAAGGTTCAAGCGCTCGCCGGCGGGCCGGGAACCGCGGAGGGGGGTCGCGACTTGTCTCGATGACACTTGAGACTTGGGGAATCCCATGGCCAATTTCTTGCGCCTCCCACACCCTGTTGCCGCAGCCGCGCTCGCAAGCCTGATCGTTGGCGGGCCGAGCATCGCGCCGATGAGCGTGGCCTTTGCCGAACCGGGCGGCCATCGCGAACGGTCCTATCAGAACACGACCGCTGAAGTTGAAGCTCAGTCGGCGACCCGTCGCCACAGCCTCGAAAGCGTGCTGGGCCGAGAGGTGCGCACCCGCGTCGAGGAGGATGTCGGCCGCATCATCGATCTGCTGGCCGACCGCTATGGCCACGTGCAGGCGGCGGTCATCGAGTTCGGGGGCTTCCTCGGCATCGGCACGCGCAAGATCGCGGTGGAATGGTCGGCCTTGCGCTTCGAGCAGGACGGCCGCAAGCCCGTCGTGATCGTGGAATTGACGCGCGACGAGCTGCGCGTTGCCCCGGAGTACAAGCAAAGCGAGCCTGCAATCGTCCGCCGGGCCTCCGAATAGCGCGGCCCTGCCATGGCGGGCAGCGCGCGGGGACTGCGCCCAACTGCATCGGACCTCGATCGGACGGCAGGAGCGCCGGACCCGGGCACGCCTCCACGCACCGGCCAGCGCGGCCTCGACTGGTTCAACTTCTTCGTCGCCGACATCCAGACCGGCTTTGGTCCCTTCCTGTCGGTCTACCTGACGACCCAGAAGTGGACCCAGGTCGACATCGGCCTCGTTCTTTCCATCGGCAGCATCGCAGGCCTGCTGGCGCAGGTGCCCGGCGGCTGGGTCGTCGACCTCGCCCGATCGAAGCTGCGCGCCGCCGGCCTCGCCGTCATCGCCATCGGATTGAGCGCGCTCCTGATCGCCCTGGCGCCGACATTCGTCACCTTGGTGGCCGCCAAGCTGCTGCATGTCGGGGCGAGCTCGGTGCTGGGTCCCGCGATAGCGGCCATCACGCTGGGCCTCGTGGGCCATGCAGCGGTGGCCGCACGACTGGGCCGCAATGCCCGCTTCTCCGCGATCGGCAACGGATTGGCGGCCGCAGTGATGGGCGCGTGCGGGTATTTCATATCCCCGCAGGCCGTGTTTCTCGTTACGGCCGCACTGGCGATACCGGCCCAGCTCGCGCTCAACAGCATCCCCGAGGCCGCCATCGATCCCGTCCGAGCCGACGGAGGCAACGGCACGAAGACCGAGGAGGGGCGCCATGTCGGTCACGTCGGCATCTCGAGCCTGCTGCGCAAACAGGGGCTGCTGGTCTTCACCCTGTGCATCCTGCTCTTTCACCTGGCGAATGCGGCAATGCTGCCGCTGGTCGGCAGCGACGTGACCATGCGCTCGAGCCGCTGGGCCACCGCGCTCGTGGCCGCGTGCATTATCGCCCCGCAGCTCGTGGTGGCGGCCATCTCGCCGAAGGTGGGTGAGCTCGCGCAGGACTGGGGCCGGCGCCCGTTGCTTCTGATCGGCTTCGGCGTGCTGCCGCTTCGCGGAGCGTTGCTGGCATGGACCAGCGACCCCTACATGATCGTGGCGGTGCAGGCCCTCGACGGTCTGTCCGGGGCAGTCCTCGGCGTTCTGGTGCCGCTCACGCTTGCCGACGTGTCCCGCGGCACCGGGCGTTTCAATCTGGCACAGGGCATCGTCGGGTGTGCTACCGGCGTTGGTGCTTCGCTGAGCACGATCGGCGCCGGCGTTCTCGCCGACAAGCTCGGCACCTCCATTGCCTTCGCAGGTCTCGCCGCCGTGGCCGTCCTGGCTTTTGCAGCGGTGGCGCTGCTGATGCCCGAGACAAGGTCCGTGCCGCGGCAAGACGGGAAAGTTTGAAGCGTGAGCAGTGCGCTGCCCGAAGCATGAGCACAAGAGCAACGAGTGTCACACTCTGAAACCTTTGGAACCGCGAAGGCGTTGTCGGGCCATGCGTAGGCTCGCCTGTGCGAGCGGATAGTGACGGGGAGTTCCCTCGCGTGCACGAGACCCTTTGCGCCTATGCCGATAGGCCGTTCGGCTTCTTCGCACGCTACGTGCGCCGCCACCGCATTGCTCATGGCGTCATCCTGTCGTCGGTGTGCCTCGCCGTCTTGTGCTCGGTCGTCACCCAGTACGGCGTGAAGCTGCTCGTCGACGCCCTGTCGCAGCCGGATCGCCAGGTGGTTGCGGCCTGGACCGCGTTCGCCGTGCTCGTCACCTTCATTGCCACCGACAATCTGCTGTGGCGGCTGGCGGCGTGGATTGGACATTCCACGTTCGTGGCGGTGACCGGCGATGTGCGTCGCGACCTCTTCCGCCATCTCACGGGGCATGCGCCGAGCTACTTTGCGAGCCGCTCTCCCGGCACGCTCACCAGCCGCATCACGGCCACCTCCAATGCGGTGTTCACCATCGAGAACATGCTGGTGTGGAACGTGCTGCCACCATGCATCGCCACGCTGTGCGCCATCAGCCTGGTCGCAACCGTGAGCTGGGGCATGGCCGCCAGCCTGATCGTCATCGCCGCGCTGGTGGTCGTCCTCATGTTCCGCCGGGCCGCGGCGGGTCAACCGCTCCATCACGAGTATGCCAGCCGTGCGGCAGCCGTTGACGGAGAAATAACCGACGTCGTCGGCAACATGGCGCTGGTGAAGGCATTCGGCGGCCTGTCGCGCGAGCACTGCCGCTTCGATGCCAAGGTCGACCAGGAGATGGTCGCGCGCAAGCGCAGCCTGTTCTATCTCGAGCGCCTGCGCATCGTGCATGCGCTGGTGACGGTGGCATTGACCGTGGCGCTGCTGGCGTGGGCGGTCGTGTTGTGGCAGCAGGGTGCCGCCACGACGGGCGACGTGATCCTGGTATGCACGCTCGGCCTCTCGGTGTTGCACGCGACCCGCGACCTCGCCGTGGCGCTGGTCGATGTCACCCAGCACATGGCGCGATTCTCCGAAGCGCTCGCCACGCTGCTCGTGCCGCACCAGCTCTGCGACCGGCCCGGCGCGCCAGCCCTCGAGCGCCGCGGCGCCAGCGTGACCTTCGAGGACGTGACGTTCGCCTATCCGGACTGTCCGGTCATCTTCGAGGATTTGAGCTTTCATATCGGGACGGGCCAGCGCGTCGGTCTCGTCGGCGCCTCCGGCGGGGGCAAGACGACGCTCTTTGCGCTCCTGCAGCGCTTCTACGACATCCAGTCGGGGCGCATCCTGATCGATGGCCAGGACGTGACCGAGGTCACGCAGCAGAGCCTGCGCGAGGCCATCGCGGTCGTGCCGCAGGACATCTCGCTGTTCCACCGCTCGCTGATCGAGAACATCCGCTACGCCAGGCCCGAGGCGAGCGACGACGAGGTCTGGCAGGCAGCGCACGCGGCCCATTGCAGCGAGTTCATCGCCGAGCTGCCCGAAGGCCTCGACACGGTCGTGGGCGATCGCGGCGTGCGGCTGTCGGGAGGACAGCGCCAGCGTATCGCCATCGCGCGTGCGTTCCTCAAGGATGCGCCGCTGCTGTTGCTCGACGAGGCGACCTCCGCGCTCGACGGCACATCCGAGCAGCTGATCCGCGAGGCGCTCGGCCGCCTGATGCGTGGCCGCACCGTGCTGGCGATCGCGCATCGCCTGTCCACCGTGCGCAACTTCGACCGCATCCTGGTCCTCGAGCGGGGCCGCCTGGTGGAAGACGGCTCGCCCGAGGCGCTGCTGTGCCGTGACGGCATCTACCGGGACCTGATCGAGGCCGAGATGAACCGCCTGGCCCACCGCAGCTCGCGGGCCGCTTGAGAACCCGCAACCCAACGTCGCCGAGCTTCCAGGCCCACGAAGCAACATAGGACAGAGCAAATGAGGATCGCGCAGATTGCTCCGCTGATGGAGAGCATTCCGCCCAGACTGTATGGCGGCTCGGAGCGGGTCGTCTCCTATCTCACGGAGGAGCTGGTGGCCCAGGGCCACGACGTGACCCTGTTCGCCAGCGGGCAGTCGATCACGTCGGCCAAGCTGGTGCCGTGCTGCGCGCAACCCCTGCGGCTCAACCCCGCCGTGAGGGACATCATCCCCTACTACATGCTGATGCTCGACAAGGTGCGCTCCATGGCGTCCGAATTCGACATCCTGCATTTCCACATCGACCAGTTCCAGTTCCCGCTCTTCAACGAGATGGCGCGGCGCACGGTGACGACGCTGCACGGCCGCCAGGACCTGCCGGACCTGCACCAACTCTACCGCGGCTTCCCGAACATGCCGCTGGTGTCGATCTCGAACTCGCAGCGGTTGCCGATCCCCGACGCCAACTTCGTGGCCACCATCTATCACGGCCTGCCCCGCGACCTGATGCCGACGCCGAACCCGCAGGGCGGCTATCTCGCCTTCCTCGGCCGCATCTCCCCGGAGAAGCGCGTCGACAGGGCGATCCAGATCGCGCGCGCACACGGGCTGCCGCTCAAGATCGCCGCCAAGGTCGATCGCGTGGACGAGGCCTATTTCCGCGCCGAGATCGAGCCGCTGCTGGCCGAGCCCGGCATCGAGTACATCGGCGAGATCGACGAGCGTCGCAAGGTGAAGTTCCTGGGCGAGGCGCGCGCGCTCCTGTTCCCGATCGATTGGCCCGAGCCGTTCGGGCTCGCGATGATCGAGGCGATGGCCTGCGGCACGCCGGTGCTGGCGTTCAGGAAAGGTGCGGTGCCGGAGGTGATCGACGAAGGCGTCACGGGATATGTGGTCGACAGCTCGGACGAGGCCATCCAGGCGCTCGGCGGCGTGCTGGCTCTCGATCGCGCCGGTGTGCGCAGACGCTATGAGGAGCGGTTCACGGTCGCGCGCATGGCGCGAGACTATGTGGAGGTCTACCAGCATCTCGCGGACATGCCGGTTGACAGCGAGAGGGAAGACTCGGCGCACGCGCTCGCAGCAACGTCCAATGGCGTTCGGGCCCACCAGCGGTAGACCCGAGAGGCCGCGTCACTGAATGCGGTTGAGCGTGCGTTGGCACGCGGCCCGCCACTCCGCCTTCGACATGTGCGTGGCTGGCTCCCAGAACCCCATGCAGTCGCTCAGCGTCTTGCCGCCGCCGCCAGGCGAGCTGGGAGCCGTTTCGCCTTGACTGCCCGGCGTCAGGGCCAAGCTGCCGCTGCCCTGCTTCGGCACGCCGCCACCCGAAGAAACGACCGGCGGCACCGGCGGTGAGAGCGGCGCGACGCTCGGCACCTGGGGCGCCGGCGTGCCGAGCGCGGGACCGGGCGAGGGCGCGGGCGTAGCCGGCGGAGGTGACGGCGAGGGCAACGGTTGCGTTGCTCCGCTCTGCCCTGGCGTGCTGCGGCTGCCGGAAGAGGATCGCGATTGCGCATCGACGGCGGCGGCTTGAAAAACGAGCGCCAGGCCGGTAGCTGCGATCGTAAGCCAGGGTGTGCGGGCGCACTTCATGAAATCCTCCGCGTTTCGGCAGCAACCCTTCGTTACGAAAACGTGACGCGCCGCGGATCGTTCCTGCGGCCCACGGCCATCGGGAACTCGTCGCAGCGCGCCGCCGGCTGACTAATCGCGTCCGCCCGGAGCCACCAGCCTGGATTGCGCGTTAGAGCGTCACGCCAACGTCGGGTATGCCGGCGCGTACATCTGGGAGGAAATGAAGGCGTCGATATCCCTCGGCTTCGGCACGCGCGCGAGATCGAGCCTGAAGATCGCCTCGGCCACGCGGACCGCGGCCTGTCGCTCTGTCTCCAGAATGCTGCTCTGCGGCGGATAGAGCAGTCCCGACTCGAGCTGGGCCGGCGTGACGAGGTCTGCGACGCCGCGCGCGGCGGCAATGAACAGGTCGTCGGGCACACGGGCGGCCCTGGTCGCATAGACGGCGAGCGCAACGGCGGGGAACACATAGAGGTTGTTGCCCTGGCCAGGAACGATCATGCGTCCCGCGTAGTCGAACGGCGGGAACGGTACGCCGGCTGCGAACAGGGCGCGGCCGCCAGACCACTTGTAGGCTTCCTCGGCGGTGCACTCGGCATGGTCGGTCGGGTTCGACAGCGCGAAGATGATGGGACGCTCGTTGAGCCTGGCCATGGTCGAGACGACCCGCTGATCGAAGGCCTTGCCGCTGGTGCTGACGCCGATGATCGCGGTCGGCTTGAAGGCCTCGATGGCAGCGACGAAATCCCTGGTCGGGGCGAGATCGTGCGCGTAGGGCTTCTGGAAATCGAGCAGGTTCTGGCGGCTTGCCTCGATCAGGCCGTTGACGTCGAACATGGCGATGCGCCCCTGCGCGGCGGTCTCGCTCAGACCTTCCAGCATCATCGCCTTGACGATCATGCCGGCGATCCCGGTGCCGGCCGAGCCGGCGCCGAGAAACATGACGCGCTCGTCCTCGAGCTTCCCACCCTTCACGCGCAGCGCGCTGAAAAGACCGGCGAGCGCGGCGCCGGCCGTTCCCTGGATGTCGTCGTTGTAGCAGCAGACCCGGTCACGATAGCGGTCGAGCAGACGGATGGCATCGACACCCGCCCAATCCTCGAAGTGGATGCAGCAGGCCGGAAACACCTCCTGCACCGCACGGACGAACTCGTCGACGAAGCTGTCGCGCTCGGCGACGGAGGCGCGCGGGCGGCGCAGACCCAGATAGAGCGGGTCGTTGAGCAGGCTCTCGTTGTTGGTGCCGAAATCGAGCACCATCGGCAGCAGGCCTTGCGGCGGCACGGCGGCGCACGCCGTATAGAGCTGCAGCTTGCCGATCGGGATGCCCATGCCGTTGGCGCCGAGATCGCCGAGGCCCAGGATGCGCTCGCCGCTGGTCACGCAGATGAAGCGAACGTCCCTTTCGGGCCAGTTGCGCAAGACCTCCTTCACGCGTCCCTTGTGGTTGATGGACACGTACATGCCGCGCGGGCGCCGGAAGATGTGGTCGAACTTCAGGCAGGCCTCGCCGACGGTCGGGTCGTAGACGATCGGCAGGAAGCGGGCGGGATCCGACATCAAGGTGCGGTAGAACAGCGTCTCGTTCTCGTCGAGCAGCCGGATCAAGTAGATGTAGCGATCGAGATCGGTGGTCTTGTATCCGAGCTGCTGAAGGACGCGCCTCAGCTGCATGTCCTCGTTCTCGACGACATCAGGCAGCAGACCAGTCAAGCCCAGCGCCTCGCGCTCGGCGAATGTGAACGCCGTGGATTTGTCGAAGCGGCAATCGTCGAGGAGGTCCATCCCACGCTTGCCGAGCGGAACGCCGGACACGTCCGCGGTCGCATTGCCGGCCATTGCTTTTCCCACAATCTCGCTCCTGACAAATCGAGGATCGGCACTTTCGTATCGCCTTCTCGATTGTCGAGCAGTGCGTTCCCAGTCGAAATGTGCGCGCGTACTGAATGCGACGTTAACTGCCGCCGGCGCGCAGGTTGCAGAGGCCGCTTCCTTGTCGGGCGCGGCCTCGTTGGTGTCAGCGGAAGCTGGCGACGCGCTTGGCCTGCTCGGCGATGACGCGGGCGTTGTCGAGCTCGGGCGTGCCGGCCGCCTCGCCCTTGACCTTGATCAGCGGGCTCGACCACACGGGGATGCGCGGGCAGCCGCCGCAGCTGTCCTTGTAGCTCATGATGTCGCGCCACTTCTGCCCGTTGACGTAGCCGTGCCCGTAGGGG
>JBGGME010000384.1:0-2526 GCA_041288195.1 Hyphomicrobiaceae bacterium | reverse complement strand
GCATCCGGCGCACGATATGACCGAAATCCTCCGCTGCCGCGGCGCGCGCTTCGTCGTCGAGACGCAGCGGCCCTGCCACGGGCGGTGGTGCCTGCGTGCCTTCGGCTACCGCTCTACCGCCGCCGCCGCCGGCCACGGCGGCGGCCACGCCAGCCATCAGGATTGCCCGACGATCGGAGTCCATGGGTTCCTCCATTTGTCGTCGCTATTCGGTGTGCGGCGGGGCTTCGACCGCCCAGCTCGGATCCGCGCCGGACGGGTGATCCATGAAGAACACCCAGGTGCCGTCGGGCAGCCGGCGGTGAACCTCCATGCCGTGGTGATGCACCTCCGTCGGCTTGCCGTCCTGGTCGGTGCCCTTGATCAGCCACTGTGATCGCGTCATCGCGAAGTCGCCGGCGATCGTGGTGTGATGGGTCACGACATCCATGTGCGGCCTGAGGCCGATATAGGCTGCCATCGTCTTGCGATGCCGTCGGCGCCACGCGCGACGCTGGTGCCGCCATGGACGTCGTCGATCTGAACGATCGACGCCTCGGGGTGATACATCGCCGCTGCCGCCTCGACATCCTGCGCATTGAAGGCGCGGGCAAGCCAGAGATTGCAGAGTTCAGGGGAGGGAGCGCACATTGCCTACTCCTGTGTTGACCGTTGAGCGATTTCAGTCGCCGGCTCGTTTGGCCGCTCTTGATGTGCTTGGGTCGGACGTAAGGTCAGCCGGCCGGTGAGACAATCGACGCGACGGCGGATAGACTCTTCCGAAACTCGGCAGAATGCGCATGGATCGGCTGGACGATATCGAGGCCTTCCTCGCCGTCGTGGAGAAGGGCAGCCTGACGGCCGCCGCTCGCCACTTGCGCCGCTCGCTTCAGTCGATCAGCCGATCGCTGACGACTCTGGAGCGCAGCGTGGCGGTGGATCTGGTGCGGCGCACGACGCGGCAGTCACACCCGACGGAGGCCGGGCTTGCCTTCTATCGGCGGGTGCGGCCGGCCTTCACGGAGATCAGGGATGCCCGCCTCGAAGCGGCCAGCCAGCAGGCCGAGCTGACCGGCCTGCTGAGGGTGGGGGCGCCGGCGTTGTTCGCCGCGGCCCACATCGTCCCGGTGATCTCCGAGCTGGTCCAGCGCCATCCCCGGATCGAGATCGAGCTGAAGGTCTCCGATCGCGAGGTCGACCTCGTCGCCGAACGCCTGGATCTCGCGGTGCGCATCAGAGAAATGCGGGACTCGACGCTGAAGGCCAAGCGCCTTGGCGAGATTCGCGCCGTGGTGTTCGGCGCCCCCTCCTACTTCGCCAGACATGGCCGGCCCAAGCATCCCGACGAGTTGGCACGGCATGAATGCGTCGTTCGCCTGACCGACGGCGACGCCGAGACCTGGCCGTTCCGCGTCGCCGGCAGGCGCAGGTCGATCAAGGTCGGCGGGCGCTTTCGCTCGGACAGCACCGCCGCGACCAACGCGGCCGTGGCGCGCGGCGCCGGCATCGGCTTCGCGCCGCTCTGGCTGGTGCGCGACCTCGTCGATCGCGGCGAGGTCGAGATCATCCTCGAGGAATTCGAGGTGGCCAGGGTGCCGATCCATGCGGTCTGGCTGCCGACGAAACTGCCGCTCGCGAAGGTGCAGATGTTCACGGAGGCCCTGATCGCGCGGCTGAAACGCGAGCGCCTGTAGATCTCAGGCGAGAGCAGCCCTGACGGCCCGGGTGAAAGCCGCCACCTCGTTGCGCCTGTTGTGGTCGCCCGGTGGCGCATAGGCAGGCTCCGGAAAGGCGCCCAGGGTGACCACGACGAGGTGTTCCTTGCGGAAGATGTCGATGCGCTGGCCGGAATGGCCGAGCGCCGACATCACGCCGTCGCCCAGCCACCAGCTGTAGCCGTAGTGGGTGATGTCGATGACCGGCGATGCCGGCACCTTGAACGCCGGCGTCGCCGCCGCCTCGACCCAGCCCTCCGGCAGCACGCGCCTACCGTCGATCACGCCGTCGTTCAGGACGAACAGGCCGAAGCGGCCGAAGTCGCGCAACACCATGCCGGCCCGGCTGCCGCCGATCTCCTGTCCGCCCTCGCTCTCCAGCGTATAGAAGCCATCGCACTCCATGCCGGCCGGCTGCCAGACCTTTTCGGACATGTAGTCGGCCAGCGGCATGCCGACGGCCTTGGTGAGGGCCGCCCCCAACAGATACGTGTCGCCCGAATTGTAGCGGACCGTCGTGCCTGGCGGATGGGCGCGCTCCAGCGAGGCCATGAGCTTCAGCACGCCACCCGGCACGCGATCGGCGAGCGACTTGCTGTAGCGGTTATCATGCGAGGTGCGGTCGGTGTAGTCCTCGACCCAGTGCGTGCCCGACGACATGGTCAGCACATGGCGCAGGCTCACGCCTTCGTAGGCGGAGCCCGCGAGCGCGGGCAGGTATTTCGTCAAAGGCTCGTCGATGGACTTGATGGCGCCGTCCTGGAGCGCCGCGCCGACCAGCATCGCCGTCATCGACTTCACCGTCGACATGGTCGACCACCGATCATGCTCT
>JBGGME010000383.1:0-8276 GCA_041288195.1 Hyphomicrobiaceae bacterium | reverse complement strand
CCGGGACTGTGGATGACGGGCGGCACGCTCGCCCTCTTCGCCCGCAGTGGGCCGGGCGTGCTGCACGCCGACCTCGCGGCCTGTGCGGCCTGGACGTCGGGGCCCGATGCGGCCAGCAAGGTGAAATGCCCGGCGCTCGTGATGATCGCCGCCAACGACATCATGACGCCGCCCAAGGCCGGACAGGAGCTGGCGCGGCTGATCGCGGGCAGCCGCAGCGCTACCATCCCGGGTTGCGGGCACATGATCCCGGCCGAGGCGCCGGACGCCATGCTCGACGCGCTGATCGGGTTTGCGGCGCCTGCGAAGGCGGCCTAGGCCGCAAGCGGCTGGGATGCGGGCGTCGGCATGGGCGCACTAGGCTCGGCCGGCTGGGCCTCGGCGGCAGGCGTGGCGTCCGCCGGCATCAGTACGGAGGCGCATTCGGCGAGCAGCTGGCTCAGCACCTCGTCGGCGGCCTCGACCTCCTCGCGGGCGCGGTCATGCATGTCGGCCAGCATTTCGATGCACAGGAAGCCGCGCTCGGCGATCTGCATGAGCACCTTCCATTCCTCGGCCCGGTCGAGGCGGCGTGGGGAGCCGATCGCGCGCATCGGCAGCATGCGGGCGCCGCTGTCCTCAGGCGTGCCGAGCCGCGGCAACCTGCGCCCGCCGCGCTCGCCGAGCGCCCAGGTCGCCAGCGACAGGCCGCTCAGGATGAGCCCCCAGCCCGTGATCTCGCTCCAGCTTTCCTGCAGCATGCGCGCGAAGGAGTGCGTGTCGGACAAGGGCGTCTGTCTCTTTGGTTTGCGAGGAGAGAGACGCGCGACAGTGGATGCGGGAAGACGCAAAGCCAGTGCAGCATGCAACACGAGACTGCAGCCGCAGCAGCTTCGTCGCCTAGTTCCAGCGAGCCGGGGGCACGCTGCCCCGATATCGTTAACAAATAGTTAACTCACATCCGCTGGGGCGGGCTTTGCAGTGGATATTGAACCGAGTGTCCGCGGGGACTCTACGACGCCCGCTCGAAGCCCTCGTCGATGGCGCGCGTGAAGGCGAGGCCGAGCCCCGGAGATGCCGGCACAACCATCTCGCCCTTCAGCGGCAGCGGCGGGTTCTCGAACAGCGTCCGCGTCCACGGCATGTACTCGACGATGTGGCCGTTGGGGATGGCCGCGATCAGGTGCACGTGCACCTCGGGGATCAGGTGCGAGACGACCGGGCGGTTGAAGGCCTCGGCCATGCCGGCCACCTTCATCCACTGCGTGATGCCGCCGACGCGCACGAGATCGATCATGACGTAGTCGACCGAGCGCGCCTCCAGCATGTGGCGGAACGGGGCGATGCCGTAGACGTACTCGCCGCCGGCGATCGGGGTCTTGAGAGCGGCTGCCACGCGCGCGAGGCCGGCGTAGTCGTCGCGGGCGGTGACGTCCTCCAGCCAATGCAGGTGATAGGGCTCGATGCGCTCGCCGATGCTGATGGCCTCGGGCACCGTCCAGCGCTGGTTGATGTCGCACATCAGGCGGATATCGGGGCCGATCGCCTCGCGCACGCGGCGGATGCGCTCGACCTCCACCTCGGCGTCGGTGCCGGCGGGCAGGGCGAGCTGGGTCTTCATGGCGGTCCAGCCGCGCTCGACGAGCTTGCGGCCGGCCGCCACGACCTCCTCGAGGGAGAGCGTGCGCATCAGCGCGCCGCTGGCGTAGGCGGGCACGCGGTCGCGGAAGCCGCCGAGCAGCTTGGCAACCGGCAGCCCCAGCGCCTTGCCGCGGATGTCCCAGAGCGCGGTGTCGATGGCGGAGACGGCGAGCGTGTAGATGCCGCTCGGGCCCGCCGAGCCGCCGGCCGCGGCACGCAGCTTCTCGGCGATGCGCTCGGTCTCGATGGGGTCGTCGCCGACGATCAGCGCGCCGAGGGCGTCAATGGCGGCCTTCAGCGCGCCCGTCAGCGCCGCGCCGAAGAAGGTGACGCCGATCCCATCGATGCCGTCCCTGGTGGTGATCTTGACGACGACGATGTCGCGGGTGGCGCCCGGCGGCGTCTTGTTGTCGGCCAGCGGCTCGTCGGCGGGAAGACGCACGATCTGCGAACGGACGCGGTCGATTTTCATGGGTGTGCTCCAAGAGGTGTGATGCGCTCGCGCGTCATGGCAGCCGGTAGAACTTGCGTGCGGTGTCGCGGAAGAGGGCGGCCTTGTCGGCAGGCGAGGCGCCGGAGGCCAGCCGCTTGAAGGCGTTCCAGTAGACGGCGTAGGAGCCCGAGATCTTGTCGACGGGGAAGTTGCTCTCGAACATGCAGCGGTTGGGCCCGTAGGCCTCGATGCAGGTCTCCACGTAGGGACGCCAGGCATCGGCCAGGTCCTTGGAGGAGGGCGGGCGTTCGCGGTGGTGGAACTGGAAGCCGTTGACGCGCATGCCGATGCCGCCGAGCTTCATGTAGACGTTGGGGCAGCCCGCCAGCTCCTTGATGTCGCGCTTCCAGCCGGCGAAGATTTCCTCGCGCTTGCCCGCGTACCAGCCGAGCCCCAGCGGGCCGCCGACGTGATCGAGCACGATCGGCTGCTGCGGGAAGGCGCGCGCCAGCGCGGTCAGGTCCGCGATCTGGGGATGGTAGATCCAGGCGTCGAAGGTGAGCCCGAGCTTGCCCAGCGCCGCGAAGCCCTCGCGGAACCTGGCGTGGTCGCGATAGAGGTGCGGGGGCGGGTTGGTGTGCGAGTTGTGGATCTCGTCGGCCTTGTCCTCCCAGGCCGCGGCATGGCGGATGCCCTTGAAGCGAGGGCCGGCGGCCGCCATGTGCGCGCGCAGGACCTCCTCGGCGCGACCGCCGATGGTCAGGTCCACGAGGCCGACGATGCCCGCCGCCGCCCGCGTCGGGCCGTAAGCGCCGCTCGCCGACATGGCGGCGATGCCGTTGACGAACTCGGTCTCGCCCAGCGGGCGCATCTCGGGCGGGCCGTCGGCGCGGTACATGGCCGTGCACTCGATGAACACGGTCTGCTCGATTCTGTGGCCGCTGCCGGTGTCGGCCAGCAGCTCGGGCAGCAGGTAGCGGTGCGAGGGGAAGTCCCAGAGGTGGTGGTGCGGATCGACGATTGGTAGATCCGGCTCGAGGATCTCCTCCTGCGTCAGGCGCAGCCAGTCCTCGCGGATGCCCGACATGCGGGTGGCGATCGTGGTTTGCGGCTTCTCGGTCATTGGCTGCTCCTCCCTGATGCGGGCCGGTCTTGCGCCGGCTTTCGCCTTTATTGTTCTAGGCCTCGACGAAGTCGAACGCGTCTCGCCAGCGCTTGATGCGGGCGGTGGACGGCGAGGGGAAATGCGCCGTGCACATGAGCGTGGAGGTGTCGCAGAAGCGGCCAAACAGCTCGCGGCGCGAGCGGCCGGCCTGCGCGGAGTCGTAGTCGGCCATCATGCCGATCTCGGGGTAGCGCGCCTGCAGCGGGGAATGGATCATGTCGCCGGTGACGACGGCGTCGGCACCGGGCTTGCCGACGTGCACCGAGTAGTGGTCGATGCTGTGGCCGGGCGTCGGGATCAGCGTGACGAGGTCGTTGAAGGCATGCGCGCTCTTGACGACATCGACGCGGTTGGCGGCGACGATGGGGAGCACCGAATCGGTGATCCAGGGGCAGAGCGCGGGATCGCCCTGCTCGCGCTTGGTCCAGAACTCGAGCTCGCGGTCGGCGAACACGTAGCGGGCCTTGGGGAAGGTCGGCACCCAGCGGCCGTTCTCGAGCCGCGTGTTCCAGCCGACGTGGTCGGTGTGCAGATGCGTGCACATGACGAAATCGATGTCGCCGAGGGCAAAGCCCGCCGCCGCCAGGCTCTTCTCGTACTGGTCGGACTTCATCATGTTCCAGAACGGGCGCGTGGGGCGCGGCTTGTGGTTGCCAACGCAGGTGTCGACCAGGATGTTGTGATGCGGCGTCTGCACCAGGTAGCTCTGGATGCAGAGCCTAAGCCGGTCGTTCTCGTCGATGTACTTGGGGCTCAGCCAGGCGCGGTTCTCGGCGAGCTGCGCCTCGGAAAAAGGCTTGAAGAACTTGAGCGCCTCGAAGGCCCCGCAGTTCTCCTGCTCGACGATGCGATGCAGCGTGATGTTGCCGAGGCTGATGCGGGTCGACATGGGGGTAGCGCTCCTCCCGAGAGCAATACGACCCGTGCAACTCTCTCCCGCGCGGCGCAGGCGGCCCGAGCCATTGTGGATTGATGGGCTGCGAGCCTATCCTGAAGCTCCGTCACGTGGCTATCGCCTTTTCGCAATGCCCGTGCGTACGGCAAGCATAGCCACGGAGGCAAGTCGCATGAGCGCAGGAAGCACCCCGAGGATCGTCCTCGTGCCGCCGTCGGCGGACGTCGCCGAGATCGCGCGCGAGATGGCGCCGGCCGGATTCGAGCTGGTCATGCCGAAGGGGGCGGGCGCCGAGCTCGACGCCGCGCTGCCCGAGGCGCAGTACATGGTGTGCTATCCCAACGTGCGCATGGAGGATGCGTTCTATCGTGCCTCCCCGAAGCTGAAGCTCGTGCAGTTGCTCAGCGCCGGCTACGACGCGGTGGACATCGAGGCGGCGCGCCGTGCGAAGGTGCCGGTCGCCAACAACGGCGGCGCCAACGCCATCTCGGTGGCCGAGCACGCGCTGATGCTGATGCTCACGGTGTCGCGCAAGGTCGTCTGGCAGCATGCCAGCGTTGCGGGCGGGCGCTGGCGCGGCAACGGCCCGGCGCCGCGCATGTACGAGCTCTACGACAAGACGCTCGGCATCGTCGGCCTCGGCACCATCGGCAAGAAGGTGGCCCGCCTGGCCAAGGCCTTCGGCATGCGCGTGCAGTACTACGACATCAAGCGGCTGAGCGAGGACGAGGCGGACGCGCTGGGCGTGCGGTTCAGCCTGCTGCGCGAGCTGGTGCGGACCTCCGACATCGTCTCGCTGCACGTGCCGCTCAACGCCTCCACGCGCGGCATGATCGGCGCCGGCGAGATCGCGCAGATGAAGCCGACGGCGATCCTGGTGAATACGTCGCGCGGCCCCGCCGTGGACGAGCCGGCGCTGACGCGTGCGCTGGCCGCGGGCAAGCTGTTCGGCGCCGGTCTCGACGTGTTCGACCGCGAGCCGCCGCCCGCCGACAACCCCCTGCTCAAGCTCGACAACGTGGTGCTGACCGCGCATTTCGCGGGACCGACCTGGGACAACCACGTCGCCCGCTTCCGCAACGCCTTCGACAACATCCAGCGCATGCATCGCGGCGAGCCGCCGCTTTGGGTCGTGCCGGAGCTGTTGTAAGCCAGCCCGCCGCTGTCTGGCCGAAAGCCCTCCGGTTTGGTAGGATTTGCCATGACGATCACGCTGACACCCGAGCAGCAGCGGCGGCTCGAAGCTGCCGTGGCCGCTGGCCAATTCGCTTCCGTGGAGGAGGCCGTGCGCTGGGCAGTCGACCACATCCTCGTGACAGAGGAGGACGTCGGCGATCTTTCCTGGGCGAAGCCCTATCTGGACGAGGCGCGGGAGGCGATCGCGCGCGGGGAGAGCTACTCGCCTGAAGAAGTGTTCGCGGAGACGGATGCCTGGCTCAAGAAGCGAGGTGTCTGATGGCGACGGTTCGCCTGTCCCCGCAGGCGCGTCGTGATCTCCTTTCAATTGTCGAGCACTTGGCGGATGTCGCCGGACCGCGGGTTGCGCGCAAGTACGACGACGAGTTCAAGCGCATCACCGACAATCTAGCTGTGACGCCAGGCATCGGCGCGCCTCGGCCGCACTTCGGAACCGAGACGCGGATCACCATCGTAAAGCCCTATGTCATATTCTACGACGGCGGACCGCACAGCGAGAGCGTGCACGTGCTCCGCATCCTGCACGGCCATCGCAACATCACGCCGGAGCTGATCGCCAGCGGTCGCGAGCCCTAACCGGGAGCGTCAATGGACCTCCGGTTTCGGGCTCGCCGGGGCCGGGACTCGGCATCTACTGCGGTTTCTCGCGTGTGGTGGCCTCATTCGCCAACGCGGATCTTGGCGTCTGCGATCAGCTTGCCCCACTTGGCGCGCTCGGACGCAATGAAGGCGGCGAACTCGACGGCGGTGGAGCCGACCGTCTCGGCCACCAGGCCGGTCAACCGCTCGCGCAGGAGCGGGTCCTTGCAGATCGTGCGCGTGTCGGCCTCTATTCTGTCGCAGATGGCCTTGGGAGTGCCCGTGCGCACGCCGACGCCCGAGAACGATATGGTATCGAATCCCGGCAGCGTGTCCGCCACCGGCACGAACTCCGGCGCCAGCGGAAAGCGCCCGAGCGTGGTGATGCCGATCGGCTTGACGCCGCCAGCGCGCGCCTGGTTGATGATCGAGGTGATGTTGTCGAACATCAGATCGGTCTTCTGACCAACGAGATCGTTGAGCGCCGGCGCGCTGCCGCGGTAGTGCACGGTCGCCCACTCGACCCCGGCCATGCGCTTGAAGAGCTCGGCCGAGAGATGCACCGTGGTGCCGATGCCCGGCGAGGCGCAGTTGAGCTTTCCAGGATTGGCCTTGCAGTAGGCGATCAGCTCCGGAACGGAGTTGACCGGCAGGTCCTTGCGCACGCACAGCAGGTTTGGGAGGCTCGCCACCAGAGACAAGGGAATAATGTCCGTCTCCGGATTGAAGGGCATGCGCGCGAACATGAACTGGTTGGTGGAGATGTTGGGCGGCACGATGAGGATTTGCGAGCCGTCGGTGTGGCCCTTGGCGACGCGATCCATGCCGAGATTGGCCGAAGCGCCCGCAACGTTCTCGACGATGGTCGGCACCTTCCACAGGGCGCCCATGCGATCCGCAACAATGCGTCCAACGACGTCCTGGCCGCCGCCGGGGGGATAGCCGACGATGAATTTCACGGTGAGGCCCGCTGGGTAGTCCTGCTGGGCCCGGGCCAAGCCCGGCACGAGCCCGGCTGCTGCGAGCCCGGTTGCAAACGTGCGACGCGTGGTTCTGGTCAAGAGCGCCTCCCGGGTTGTGCGTCCTTGCTCGCGCGCACGCGAGCCGCGCTCCCCGAGTCTAGGCAGGAGGCACCCGGACGTCACCAAGAAATGACGTACCCGACGTCAGCTCAGGCGGGCGTTGATGCCCTGCAGGGCCTTGGAGCCGGGGCAAAGCTCCGACATGGGCAGCGCGTTTAGCGGGCGGGCGTCGGTCGCCAGGATGTCGTGCATGTCCTGCTGCTGCTCGTTGATGTAGAGCAGGCCGGTCGCCACCGCGCCCTTGGCGGCGTTGGAGCGGATGGCGACGATGGCGGCGTCCGGATCGCGCGGATCGTGCTGTTGGCCGAGCTTGTGCAGGATCAGGCGCGAGCCGTCGTGCATGGCGATCGCGGCCGAGGTGCCCTCGGCATAGTCGACGGTGATCTCCTCCTTGGGCTCGACGTAGTCGAGCTTGTTCTCGGAGGCCATGTTGTGGGCGCGAACGTAATCGTAGCTCTTGGTCGAGGTCGGATGGTTGTTGAACGTCACGCACGGGCTGACGACATCGAGGAAGGCGAAGCCGTTGTAGCTGATGGCGGCCTTGATGAGCGGGATCAGCTGGGTCTTGTCGCCGGAGAACGAGCGCGCGACGAAGCCAGCGCCGAGCTGGATCGCCATCTGGGCGAGGTCGATGGCGTCGAAGGGGTTGGCCTCGCCCTTCTTGGAGGGTGAGGTCTTGTCGTTGGTGGCGGAGAACTGGCCCTTGGTGAGGCCGTAGCAGCCGTTGTTCATGACGATGTAGGTCATGTTCACGCGGCGGCGCACGGCGTGGCAGAACTGGCCGAGGCCGATCGAGGCGGTGTCGCCGTCGCCCGATACGCCGATGTAGACGAGGTCGCGGTTGGCGATTGCGGCGCCGGTGGTGACCGAGGGCATGCGCCCGTGCACGGAGTTGAAGCCGTGGCTGCGGGAGAGGAAGTAGGTCGGCGCCTTCGACGAGCAGCCGATGCCCGACACCTTGGCGATGCGGTGGGCTGGCAGGTCCATCTCGAAGCAGGCCTCGATCAGGGCCGCGGTGATGGAGTCGTGGCCGCAGCCGGCGCACAGCGTCGACATGGTGCCTTCGTAGTCGCGCCGGGTGAGGCCGAGCGAATTCTTGGGCAGCGCGGGGTGATGGGCCGAGGGTTTGGCGATGTAGCTCATGGGGTGATCGTGGAGCTCCTGGTCCTTACTCGGCGGCGGCCTGGGCGGGGCGCACTTCGCGCGTCACCGCGCCGCGCACGAAGGCGGCCGTCATCGGCGTGCCGTCGTAGCTCAGCGCGGGGATCAGCTTCTCGCCGGGGATATTGGCTTCCGTCATCAGCA
>JBGGME010000382.1:0-3505 GCA_041288195.1 Hyphomicrobiaceae bacterium | reverse complement strand
CAAGGCCTATCTCGACAACGAGCTCAAGGCCATGAAGCAGCTGATCGCCAGCTCCGGCGTCACCAAGGAGACGTCGACGCCGGCGCCGGTCGCGAAGTAGCCGCACAGGCCTGGGTTCCGGCGCAGCCGCGCCATGCCGTCTCCGGCTCGCGCCCGCGCGCGAGACCGGCGGCGGCGTTTTCGCTGGGGGAGATGATGCAGGCTTCCGCCAAGTCGGCGCCGTTCGTCCTTCTGTTCTGCGTCGCGCTGTTCCTGTTCTCGCTGACCCTGCAGTTCGATTTCCCGCACGCTCCGGGGCGGCTCGGCTCCGACGTCTGGCCACAGGCCATCCTGGTGTTGCTGATGCTTGCGTGCGCGATCGGCGTGGTGCGCAACTTCCTGGTGCGCCCGCCCGACGAAGCCGCACAACCTGCCGCATGGAGCGTCGGGGACGAAGTCGAGGTCCCCTCCAGGTACATGCTCGTGATCCTGGGGTTTGCTCTCTTCCTCATATATCCCGTTGCGCTCGAATACCTGGGGTTCCTGGCGGCAACGTTCCTGCTGATGGCCCTCTTCATGTGGATTGGGCAGTGGCGCAGTCCGCTCGGGGTGCTGGCGACGAGCGCGATCGGCACGCTCGTCCTCTTCTACACGTTCCGCGGCATCGTCTATGTGTCGCTGCCACTCGGCGTAGGTCCGTTCCAGGAATGGACGGTCTGGGTCGCCCAGCTGCTCAACATGCGCTGAGGCGGACCTGACCCATGCAGGACGTCCTTCTCCACCTCCTCGACGGCTTCATGACGGTCGCCCAGCCCGTCAATCTCTTCGTCCTCATGGTCGGCCTGGTGCTCGGACTGCTGGTGGCGGTGCTGCCGGGGCTGACGCTGGTGATGGGCGTCGTGCTGGCGCTGCCTTTCACCTACAAGATGGGCATCACGCCGGCCGTCATCCTGCTCACGGCCATGTACGTGACCGGCACCTACGGCGGAGCCTTCACGGCCATCCTGTTCCGAATTCCCGGCGAACCCATCGACGTGCCGCTGCTGTGGGACGGCTATGCCATGGCCAAGCGCGGCGAGCCGGCCAAGGCGCTGGGCTGGACCCTGCTTGCCGCGCTGGCGGGCGGGCTGGTCGCGGCAGTCGTGATGGTGGCGGCTTCCGAGCCGGTGGCGCGGCTGGCGCTGACGTTCTCGACGCCCGAATACTTCTCCCTCGTGCTGTTCGGACTGGCGAGCGTCGTCTGTCTCGGCGGCGGGTCGCAGGTCAACGCCTTCGTGTCGCTGTTCATCGGCCTCCTGATCGCCTCGGTGGGTGTCGACGGCACCTACGGCACGGACCGGTTCTCGTTCGGCTTCGACACGCTGCGTGACGGCATCGAGTACCTGGGCGTCATGGTCGGCGCCTACGGGCTCGGCGAAGTGCTGCTGCGGCTCGAGAAGGGGTTCACCTCGCCCACGCTAGAGAAGCTCGGCAAGATCGAAACCAGGCTCCCGTCGCCGTCGGAGGTAGCGGCGGTCTCGGGCACGTTCGCGCGCTCCTCGATCCTCGGCATCGTCATCGGCATCGTGCCGGGAGCGGGCGCCACCATTGCCTCGTTCCTCTCCTACGGCATCGAGTCGCAATACGGGCGGCGTCGGCAGCTGATGGGCACGGGCATCCCCGAGGGCATCGTCGCTCCCCAGGCCGCAGCCACCGCCTCGGTCGGGGGCGCCATGATCCCGCTCCTCACCATGGGCATTCCGGGCTCGGGCGCCACCGCCATCATGCTGGCGGCGTTCATGCTCAAGGGCGTGCAGCCGGGCGCCCAGGTGTTCCTCAACCAGCCCGAGCTGATCTACGCCATCTTCGCGGCCGTGTTCGCCTCGCTGATCGGCATGGCTCTGATCGGCTATTTCGCCATCAAGGCGCTGGTGAAGGTGCTCGACCTCAAGGAGGCTCCCGTATCGGCCTTCGTGGTGATGTTCTGCTTCATCGGCGCACTGGCGGCGCGCAACAACGTCAACGACCTGTGGACC
This sequence comes from Hyphomicrobiaceae bacterium, assembly GCA_041288195.1. Classification (GTDB taxonomy): domain Bacteria; phylum Pseudomonadota; class Alphaproteobacteria; order Rhizobiales; family Hyphomicrobiaceae; genus AWTP1-13. The sequence goes on along the minus strand of JBGGME010000382.1, from coordinate 1,511 downwards.
ATCGTGGCGTTCGGGGCGGTCGGCTATCTGTTCGAGAAGTTCCGGTTCCCGATCGCGCCGATGGTGCTGGGCTGCATCCTGGGGCCGCTGGCCGAAAGCTACTTCCTGACCTCGATGATCAGCGCGCAAAACGACTGGACCATATTCTTCACGCGGCCGGTCTCGCTGGTCCTGATCGTGCTGTCGCTCGTCACCCTGCTCTACCCGCTGCTGCGGGCGCGGCGCGAGCACGCAAGCTCCATATAGCGAAAGGCCCGCGCGCCGGGGGCGCACGGGCCTTCGAGAGGTCAGCAGCGGCAGTTAGTTGCCGGCGCTGTTGCGGTCGAGCTGTTCGTAGAAGCCCTTGGCGTCGAGCGCGCTGGCCGGGGCGGCGATGCCGGCGAGAACCGACAGGGCGATCAGGGCGGATACGATGGTCTTCATGGCGTGTCTCCTTCAGATTTGAGTGCGTGTTTGGGGAACTCGGCAGCGGCAGTTAGTTGCCGGCGCTGTTGCGGTCGAGTTGCTCGTAGAAGCCCTTGGCGTCGAGGGCGCTGGCGGGAGCCGCGATGCCGGCAAGGACCGACAGGGCGATCAGGGCGGATACGATGGTCTTCATGGCGTGTCTCCTCATAAATCCGAAAATCGGATTTAACTTCCGTGGGTTACCTCGTTCGCGTGCGAACGTTCGCCGCGCGTGCTCCTGATATGGCGTGCTCCAGGCGGTCGAAAAGGAGCGCTCGCGGACGCGTGACAAACAGTGATCCAGGACGCATTCCGTGTGAGCCGATGTGAGCGCGTCGTGAGCTGTCGGCGCCGGCGCGCCTTGCCTGCGCCGCGCGGCCGGTGGCAGGGTCCGGCAACCTGCGACGCCCTGGCCGTGACCCAACACGATGAACCTGTCACTGACGCTGAGCGCCACGACAGATGATGCCGGAGGGCTCACTCAGCTACGGTGCGTTCGACATTGCCCGTGCCACCGGCATCGCTGCCCAAGAACAACTACGGAAAGATCCGCGAGATCGAGCCGCGCCAATTGCTCAGGACGAACGCTGAAGTCTGCAAACGTTGACACCAGAGAAGGGGAGAGAGCCATGAAGCTCGAAGGCGGATGCTACTGCGGCAACGTGCGCTACGTGGCCGAAGGCGACCCGATGATGAAGGCGCAATGCCACTGCCGCGAATGCCAGTACATCACGGGCGGGTCGCCCAACATGTTCATCGCCATGCCGATCGCCGGCTTTACCTATAGCAAGGGCGTGCCCAAGCAGTTCAAGCGCAGCGATCTGGAAAGGCCCGTCACGCGCGAGTTCTGCCCCGATTGCGGCACGCACGTCGTCACGCGGCCACAGAGCTTCCCGGCCGTAATCGTGAAAGTGGGAACGCTCGACGATCCGAGCCTGTTCGGGGAGCCGAAGATGGCGATCTACACCATCGACAAGCAGGCCTTCCACCAGATCCCCGCCGGCCTGCCGAGCTTCGAGCGATTGCCGAAGCGATAGGCGGAAACAAGAATGTCTCGGCCGCGCAGA
>JBGGME010000381.1:0-16656 GCA_041288195.1 Hyphomicrobiaceae bacterium | reverse complement strand
GAGAACGAGCCGAGCTCGACCATCAGCGCCTGCCCCTCCCGCGACAGTGCCCAATCGAGGAACAGCTTGGCGGCGTTGGGGTGGCTCCCACCCTTCGCGATTCCAGCCGAGAACACTGTGACGGGCACTCCCTCGGGCGCGAAGAACCACTTGAGGGGAGCGCCCTGGGCGGCCAGCGGAATGGCAAGGTTGGTTACCAGCGGCGCAATCGCGATCTCGCCGCGGATCATGGCATCGACCATCGGCGCCTGGCTCGGGAACAGGGCGGGCTTGAGGGCCGCCTGCTTCGTCCAATAATCCTCGCCAAACATCTTGCGCTCGAACATGGCGCGGTTGAACGGCGCGCCGCCGGATGCGATCACGGTCTGCCCGAGGCGCTGCTTGCCGAACTCGGGCTTCACCAGATCGGCCCACGACTTCGGCGGATCGGTCACGAGCGCGGAGTTGTACGTGATGGTCCAGGCATTGCCCGAGCGCGGCCACAGGCGGTCGGCGGTGCGCGCGATCTCCGGATAGTCGGCCGCGTTCGGCGGCGCATAGGGCGCGAACAGGTCCAGCATGCCGCGTGCCTGCACGCGGTCGGAGATGTCGATGACGTCGGCGATGATCCGGTTCGCTGCGGCCTCGGTCTTGATGCGCGTGATCAACTGGCCGGTGGGCGCGCGCACGATCTCGATCTGTATGCCCGGGAAGCGCTCGCCAAAGCGCTTGGAGACGGCCTGCTCGGTATCGAGGAAGTTGGCCGTATAGAGGACGATCTTGCCCTCCTTCTTGGCCGCGGCCAGCAGGTCGGGCGGCGGCACGAAATTCGGTTCGGCGCCGTACGCGGCAGACGCGACGCAGAGCGCGGCGGCGACCGCCACACCGAGCCGGCGCCAATGCAGCATCAAAGACCTCATGATCGCCATTCTCCCTTGGCGGTTTTTCCCTGATCCTGCGCTTCCGGCATTGCTCGATGGCGCAGTTGTTATGTGTGGTTGGCGATCCTGCGCGAAAGCGGCAATCGAGTCACCCCAAACCTCGGCCAAGCGTCGGCATACCTGCCGTGCCGGAGCGTGCTGATTGACAAGTCGGCAGGTGCAATGGGTGGCGGTCGGACCCCGAGCGCGGCGCGCGCTTGCGACGCCGTCACGCCTCGAAGAACACCGTCTCGTCCTTGCCCTGCAGTCGGATGTCGAAGCGGTAGAGGGTGGGGTTGGCCGGATCGGGCCTGGCCATCAGCGTGTCGCGGCGGTAGGCGGGCACGAGCGCCAGGATCGGATCGGCCGCGTTGGCCGGATCGCCGGCAAAGTAGATGCGCGTGAACAGGCGCTTCAGGAGCCCGCGCGCGAGGATGCCGACATTGATGTGCGGCGCCTGCAGCTTGCCGCCGGGGCCCGGCACCTGCCCCGGCCTGATGGTGGAGAAGGCGAACGTGCCCTGTTTGGACGTCGCGCAGCGGCCGAAGCCGCGGAACGAGTTCGACGCCACCTGCCGGCCGTCGGCGGGATGCGCGTAGCGGCCCTGATGGTCGGCCTGCCACAGCTCTATGAGGGCATCGGGCAGCACGTTGCCCTCGGCGTCGAGCACGCGCCCCTCGATGCGGATGTGCGTGCCGGGTATTCCCGCTTCGGCGACCCTCGCCGTAAAGATCTCGCGCACGCCGTAGTCGCCTTGCACCAGGCCGATGTGCAGGAACGGTCCGACGGTCTGCGATGGCGTACGCTCAGGCATGGTCGGGGTCCGTCGGCGTGGCGTTACGGCCTCTGAGCACGATGTCGAAGTTGTAGGCGAGCGCCCACTCGGGCCTGGTCGCCGCCAGGTCGAACTGGCAGACCATGCGCTCGCGCGCCTTTGGGTCCGGAACTGAGCCGAAGATCGGGTCCTGGTAGAACAGCGGGTCGCCGGGGAAATACATCTGCGTCACCAGCCGCGTCAGGAACGACGGGCCGAACAGCGACAGATGGATGTGCGCTGGGCGCCAGGCGTTGTGGTGGTTGCGCCAGGGGTAGGCACCCGGCTTGATGGTGACGTACTGGTAGGCGCCGTTGGCGTCCGTGACGACGCGGCCCGCGCCGGTGAAGTTGGGATCGATCGGCGCGGGGTGCTGGTCGACGGCGTGGATGTAGCGGCCCCCTGCATTGCACTGCCAGATCTCGATCAGCGAGTTGGGCACGGGACGTCCGCCCTCGTCGAGCACGCGGCCCTTGACGATGATGCGCTCGCCCAGCGGCTCGCCGGCATGCTGGGTGGTCAGGTCCGCCTCCTGGGCCTTGACGTCGGAATGGCCGTAGACCGGGCCCGTGATCTCCGACAGCGTCTGCGGGATGGCGATCAGCGGCTTTCTCGGCGAGCGCTGTACCGTCGACTTGTACTCGGGCGAGAGGTAGGCCGGATCGGCGGCATCGCCGGCGCGGGAATAGGTGTCTTGCATGTGGCTATCGTGTGGGTTCCAACGGTCCATCTTGTTATGGCCGCCGCGGGGTCGAAGGCAAGATCATTTCGGCCGCAGGATCGCATAGCCGATGACGAGGTCGCCGGTGCCCTCCTTCTTCCGCCAATGGAAGCGCTCCTCCCCTGTCGGCAGGCCGTGCAACAGGGGCAGCAATTGCGGCGGGATGCGGCGGGATGCGGCATCCCAGACGATCAGCATGCCCTCGCGCTCGATGCGCGCAGGCGTGATCCAGGGCGAGTAGGCGAGATTGCCGCGGCTGAGGATCGAAGGTTGGTCGCGCGCCGTGATGCCGACGAGGCCCGCGATCCAGTCGTCGCCCGCAACGATCCGCAGCGGCCGGCCGGTCTCCCGCGCCCAGATGTCGGACAGTCGATTGGAGATCGCCTTCTGCGGCCAGGTCATGCGCACGGGTGCTCCGGCCCGCCAGGGGCCGGCGGCAATGACTGCGGCATACGCCGACGGCACGATGACGATCACGCCCGCTGCCGTGATCGCGATGCGGCGCAGCGCGGCGCTGCTGAAGCGGTCGTTGGTGAGCGCGACAGCCAGCATGCCCGCAAAGTTGAACATCGAGCTCCCCCAGGCCGACTTGAGGTTGGAGCCCGCAGCACCCGCCGCGACGATCGCTATCGCCAACGGCCCGAGCGTCACCGCCAGCAGATATGCGAGTGCGCGGGGGGCGACCGGGGCCGGGGGCGGTTCCGCATGGGTCGCGCCGGCGGCCGTCGCGCGCCGTGGGCCAACAAGGCCGGCAATGGCGAGCATGGCCACGAGCCCCACGAGGTTCAGCGCCACGCTCAGCAGGAAGAGAGGCAGGCCACCGATGCGGGCTTGCGCGCCGCGGTCGGCCGCATACTTGAGGGGCAGAAAGTCGTGAGCGACGAGCCAGACCGCGAGCGGCGCGGCAACCGCCAGGAACACCACCAGGCCGATCCATGGGCCGGGCGTGGACAGGCACCGCCGCGCGCGCGTCCCACACGATCCACAGACCCAGCGTCGCGATCAGCAGCGCCGTAGTGAGCTTGGCATAGAGGCCGCCGGCAGCCAGCAGTCCCGCCAGCGCCCACCAGCCCACGCGCCCCCGCTCCACCGCGCGCCATAGCGCCCACGGCAGAGCGGCCCAGAACGGCGTCTCGGCGACGTTGTGGTTGAACTCGGGCGTCGGCCAGGCATAGAAGGCGATGCCTGTCAGCAGCAGCGTGCCTGCGGCGGCGCGCGGCGGACCCATCATGTCGCGGCCGAGCAGGAAGGCGAACAGGAAGGCCGCCGCGATGAAGAGCTGTGAGACGATATTGGCGGGCCACCCGACGGCGCCGGTCAGTATGCGGCTCGCCTCCAGCACCCAGCTCGGCAGCGCCGGGTGCTTGTAGGTCGCCACCACCCACTCCCGGCCCCACATGTAGCCCTCCACCACGTCGAGCGGCGGGGAGCGGTGCGTCAGCGCCGGCGCCAGCGTCCAGAAGACGATCTGGCCAACGATGAGAAGCGCCACGAGGGCGGTCGGATCGCGCAGGATCTGTTCGGCGCGCCGGATCACGCGCAGGTGCGGATTGAGTGAAGATCTAGCGGCATCGCGGTCCCCCCGGATCGGCGCCACTAGTGTCAGACCTCATCGCCGAGAGCAATGCCGTACGGTGACGTCCGTCGCTCTCATTGGCGATTGCTGCCCTTCGCCTTCTAGGAGCTGGGCGCCTTCTTCTTGCGCTTCGGCTTGGCGGCAGTCTTCGGCGCCTTTGGCGGATCGAAGTCCCACAGCTGCATGGCGTTCGCCACTAGGGCATCGTGTCGCGCATCGAGGCTCGTCCCGTTCCATCCCGGCGCTCGGATGCTCGCAGCCATAGGCAGCAGGGGCACATCAGGGTGCTTGCTGATGAGAGCGATTTTTTCGGTCCAGTTAGCGTTGCCGAGCAGGCCGTTGAGCCACGCGGGCGCGATGAACAGGTTGCCCAGCTTCTTGGCGTATTGACCGACGGACTTGCCCGCACCCAGCACGGCTTGCCAATCGTGGTTGGCGCGGGGACTGACAGGGACGAAATGCTCGACCTCCCATTTCCTGCTGCGCACGATCTCGTCGCAGAGTTGCACTGTCGCTTCCCCTGCGGCCAGGGCGAGGCGTGCTAGGATCGCCTTGGCGGGACCGCTCGCGAGGCCGTAGTCCAAGGCGATACAGATCATCTTGAGTTCCACGGGCGCCCAGCGAAGTATCGGGGCGAGATCGATTGGACCTTTGGCCTCTACGAGCGTCTTCTTGGCGCGCTGGAGCCGGTCGGCCTTTTTGAAGCGGAGCCTGTGAAAGTTCCTTTTGAGCAGCATCTGGCCATAGAGGTAGCGATCGAGCACGGCGAGTTGCGCGGCCAGGCGGTCGGGATCCTCCGACAGGCGATAGATCAGCAGGATCGCGACGCTCATCCAGTCGTCATCGGACTGCCATCCGAGCTGGGTCAAAAGCAGATTTATCCGAGAGCGCTGCGTCTCGGTGCCGTGCGGGAAGTCACGCTTGGTGACGGCGAGGAAAGCGCGCGCAACCGGTATGAACACAGTGTCCATGAAGTGAGCCGCGCCCAGGCGCTGCACTTGCGCAATGACGCTGTCCAGAATGTTGCCGGCCCTCCCGCCGACTTCCGCGATGTAGTTGAACAAGTATCTGCGGCCGATCTGCTCGCCGTCGAAATCGCTGCCAAGCTCCTGCTTGCAAGCCTCCCATATGGCGCCGTAATGGGAGCGACTGGCAACGGGCAGTGCGCCGAGGATGATCGCTTTCAAGATGTCGGTTGTGCGCAATCGCTTGCCGCGCTGATTGACGCGTCCGAATATCCTCCAGGCCTGCTCCCTGCTGCGCGTCGTCACCACGGCGACCCTGCAGGCCTTCATGATGAAGTCGGCGAGCGCCTCTCGTTCGGCTTCCGACAGTTGTGCCAGATTCTTGCGGACGCTCTCGCGTACCAGGCCGATGTTGCGCCGGGCCCTGAGCTCTTGACGTGCCGGCGCGAGCGTGGCCTCGGCCTTCTGGACGAACTTGCGAAGATAGTCCCCATCGTGGCTTCGCAGTGAAAGTACGAACCGCGCTTGCGCAGAGGCGGGCAGGTGAGGCGACACGATCAAACTATCCAGTGCGTCTTTGCGGGGTCCCTTCGGCAACAGATCCCGCAGGCACGCCATGAAGATAGTCAGCGTCGCGAGGCGCTGCTGCCCGTCGACGATCTCCGCGGTCGCGAGCCCATTGCGGGCCGTCCTCTCGGCGTCGGGGAGGGCCAGGACAATTGTTCCCAGATAGTAGCTCGGCTCGGCGCCGTTCTGCTTGTTGAGCGCCAGCTCTTCCCGGAAATCGTCGATGAGCTGGAGGCTGTCATCCGCGTCCCAGGCATAGTCGCGCTGATAGTCGGGAATCTCCATGCACCACCTACGCGAAAAGACATCAAATATGGAGACTGCTCCCCCAATGGTATTCGGCATCAACAAACTCCAGAGACACCGGAATCTACAGGCGGACCGAAACGTAGCCTTAGGGGGCCAACGGAGCAAGGGACGACGGAGCAATCTTTCCGGTCGGAGCCATCAGCGTGCCCGGCGCCGGACTTGCGTAGGCCTGCTCGCGCGGTCGCTCATGGCTTGGCGTCGGTCTTCGGGCGCTTGGCGCCCAGCAGATGCCGGCCGACGTAGCCGTCGAGCTCGCCCCGCCACCACAGCCGCGCCGGCTCGATGAAGCTCACCTCGTGCTTGCCGGTCTCGGCGCAGCGATAGCGGGGGTCGTACTTCCACAGCCGCCAGGCGCGCAGGTAGCGGATGCGGGTCAGCCGCGCGCCGCCGATCACGTGCCGCACGCCGGGCTGCCTGCGCAGCGAGGCGACCGCCGCGCGATGCGCCGGCCCGAACGTCCGCCAATACCAGCTGCCGAACAGCATGTCGGCCGCCTGCACCCACAGGCGCCTCACCACCGGCACCAGGAACGCGATCGGAAACAGGATGAGCAGGAAGTGCAGATAGAGCTGGCTGGCGATCAGGACGGCGACGATGGCGAGCTTCCAGCCCAGGTGCAGCGCCAGCCAACGCCGTCGCAGCCTGCCTCCGACGAGCCGCAGCTTTTCGGTCCAGGTCCGCGCGCGCTTGAGCCCGCGATCGCTCAGGATCACGCCGCCGCTGTAGCCGAGCCCCACGCCTGCGATGGCGCTGCCGAGACGCGACAGCCGCCGCCAGCCGACGCCCTTGGCCAGGAGCATGATGAGCCCGCCCAAGGCGCGTAACAGCGCGTTCGCGACCGCAGCCAGGGCGTCCCACAGGAACCGGGCGCTCGCCGCTACCGCATCGACGCCGGCGATGATGCCGATGCCGACGAACAGGACAGCGGCGATCGCAATGAACGTGACGTACCAGCCCAGACCCCGCCTTTCGAGCCGCGCACCCCGGTGCACCGAAGGGCGTGCGCCCGCATCCGTCGCATGGGTCTCGCCCAACGCCGCCGTCCGGTCGGGATTTGCCGAGGTGCGGGACATCGCCGCATCAATAGCGCTGATTCCGGGCAGGGAATATGGTCTCCGACATCCAAGCAACGTATGCCCGATGGGAGGACGCCATGGCCCGCCGCATCATCGACATCTCCGTGCCCCTGCAGAGCGACATCGCCTCGGACCCGCCGGGCACCGAGCCCAGGATCACCTACATCGACCACAAGCAGAGCGCCGAGCAGGTCTGCGCCTTCTTTCCGGGACTCACACCGGCCGAGCTGCCCGAGCAGGAAGGCTGGGCCGTCGAGCGCATCGATATCTCCACCCACAACGGCACCCACCTCGACGCACCCTGGCATTTCGCCTCCACCATGGATGGGGGCAAGCGCGCCATCACCATCGACGAGGTGCCGCTGGAATGGTGCTTCCAGCCGGGCGTCAAACTCGACTTCCGGCATTTTCCGAACGGCTATGTGTGCACGCCAGCCGACGTCGAGGCGGAGCTGAAACGCATCGGCCACACGCTGAAGCCCCTCGACATCGTCGTCGTCAACACCTCGGCGGGCAAGCGCTACGGCGAGCCCGACTACGTGCCGACGGGCTGCGGCATGGGCCGCGAGGCGACGCTCTATCTCACCTCGCGCGGCGTGAAGATCACCGGCACGGACGCGTGGTCGTGGGACGCCCCGTTCGTCTACACCGCGAAGAGGTACGCCGAGACCAAGAACGCCAGGCTGATCTGGGAGGGCCACAAGTCAGGGCGCGAGATCGGCTACTGCCACATCGAGAAGCTGCACAACCTGGAGGCGCTTCCAGCCACCGGGTTCATGATCGCGTGCTTCCCGGTCAAGATCAAAGCCGCGTCCGCCGGTTGGACCCGCGCCGTCGCCATCATCGAGGGATGAGCGACGAAGCTTGCCACATTCGTTGCCGACGACAGTCCGCGCGCGGGGCCGGTGGCGTCCTGCGCAGCCGCATCTAGTGGAAATCGCGGCTCTTGGGCTTCCAGGAGCCCTCGCGCACCTCGCGGTCGGTGCGCGGCATGCCGGCGGTGCCCTCGCCCAGCGCGCGCAGATTGTCGCTGAGATCGATCAGCTCGTCCGCCACCACATGGATGACGAGGCCCTCGCGCTCGATCCTGCCGCGCACCTCCAGGAACTGCGCCGTCATCACAGTGCGGCGGTTCCTCTCGAACACCTTGGGCCACACCACGATGTTGACGATGCCGGTCTCGTCCTCGAGCGTGAGGAAGATCACGCCCTTGGCCGTGCCCGGACGCTGCCGCACCAGCACGAGGCCCGCCACGGCCACGCGCCGGCCACTGAGCTTGTCGTCCCAATGCTGGGCGCTGGTGAGGACGCGGCGGCGGGCGAGCTCGTCGCGGAAGAAGGCGACCGGGTGCGCCTTGAGCGAGAGCGAGATGGCGGCGTAGTCGTGCACAACGTGCTCGCCGAGCGTGGTCTCGGGGAGGTCGACGCGCGCCTCGTCGAACAGGTCGCCGGTCCCCGCCGAGGCGATCAGCGGCGTGTTGGCGGCCGTGGCACGCCTGGCCCCGCCCTGCAGCGCGCCGCCGTCGAGCCCCCTCACGGCCCACAGCGCCGCCCGCCGATCGAGCCCCATGGAGCGGAACGCGTCCGCATCGGCGAGCCGCTCCAGCACACTGACCGGCGCCCCGCTCCTTTTCCACAGCGCGGCGACATCGCCATATCCCGCCCCGCGTGCGCCCACCACCGTCGCCTTCGTCGCCTCCTCCGCCAGCCCGCCGACCAGCCGCAGCCCGAGACGGACGGCGCAGGTCCCTCCGCGGGGGGCTTCCCCTCCCCCTTGTGGGGAGGGGTTAGGGGTGGGGGGAACCACAATAGTATCAGAGGTTCGGGATTCCCCCCCTCCCCTGCCCTCCCCCACAAGGGGGGAGGGAGGTTCCCGCAAGGGAGTGCGCGGCTCCAGCGTGCAGTCCCAATCGCTCGCATTGACGTCGGGATGGAGCACCTCGACGCCGTGCTCGCGCGCGTCGCGCACGAGCTGGGCCGGCTGGTAGAAGCCCATCGGCTGGCTGTTGAGAATGGCGGCGCAGAACACGTCCGGGTAGTGCCGCTTGATCCACGACGACACGTAGACGAGATGCGCGAAGCTCGCCGCGTGGCTCTCGGGGAAGCCGTACTCGCCGAAGCCCTCGATCTGACTGAAGCAGCGCTCGGCGAACTCGCGCGCATAGCCGTTGCCGACCATGCCGGCGATGAACTTCTCGCGGAAGGTGTGGATGGTGCCCATGTGCCGGAACGTGGCCATGGCGCGGCGCAGCTTGTCGGCCTCGTCGGGCGTGAAGCCTGCCGCGACGATGGCGATCTGCATGGCCTGCTCCTGGAACAGCGGCACTCCCAGCGTCTTGCCGAGCACGCTTTTCAATGCCTCGGATGGGAACTCCACGGGCTCGATGCCATCGCGCCGGCGCAGGTAGGGGTGCACCATGTCGCCCTGGATCGGCCCGGGGCGCACGATCGCTACCTCGATGACGAGGTCGTAGAAGCAGCGGGGTTTCAGCCGCGGCAGCATCGACATCTGCGCTCTCGACTCGACCTGGAACACGCCCACCGAGTCGGCGCGTGACAGCATCTCGTAGACGGCCTCGTCCTCGCGCGGCACGGTCGCGAGCGTGAACGTCGTCCCGTAATGCTGCTCGATCAGCTCGAAGCCCTTGCGGATGGCCGTCAGCATGCCGAGCGCCAGCACGTCGACCTTGAGCATGCCGAGCGCGTCGATGTCGTCCTTGTCCCACTCCAGGAAAGTGCGGTCCTCCATGACGCCGTTGTGGATCGGCACGGTCTCGTCGAGCCGCTCGCGGGTGAGCACGAAGCCGCCGACGTGCTGGGAAAGGTGGCGCGGAAAGCCCAGCAGCTGGCGCGCAAGGCCGATCGCCTGCCGGATCTCGGGGTTGGCGGGATCGAGCCCGGCCTCCGTGATGTGCTTGTCGGGGATCTCGCCGTCGCCCTCGCCCCAGATCAGGCCGGCGAGGCCCGCGGTCACGTCCTCCTTGAGGCCCAGGGCCTTGCCCACCTCGCGGATCGCCATGCGCGGGCGGTAGTGGATCACGGTCGAGCAGATGGCGGCGCGCTCGCGGCCATAGCGCGCATAGAGATACTGGATCACCTCCTCGCGCCGCTCGTGCTCGAAGTCGACGTCGATGTCGGGCGGCTCGCCGCGGTCGGCCGAGATGAAGCGCTCGAACAGCAGGTCGATCTCGATCGGATTGACGCTGGTGATGCCGAGGCAGAAGCACACCGCGCTGTTGGCGGCCGAGCCGCGGCCCTGGCACAGGATCGGCTTGTCCTGCGCGCGGGCGAAGCGCACGACATCGTAGACGGTGAGGAAGTAGCGCGCGTAGTCGAGCCTCGCGATCAGTGCCAGCTCCTTGACGAGGAGCGCCTGCACCTTGTCGGGGACGCCGCCGGGGTAGTGCCTGATGGCGTGATCCCAGGTCAGCTCCTCCAGGTAGGCCTGCGGGGTCTTGCCCGGCGGCACCGGCTCGTCGGGGTACTCGTAGCGCAGCTCCTCGAGGCTGAAGGTGATGCGGCTCGCGATCTCCAGCGTGCGGGCGACGGCCTGCGGGTACTGCGCGAACAGGCGCGCCATCTCGGGCCCGCTCTTCAGGTGCCGTTCGGCGTTGGCCTCGAGGCGATAGCCGGCTTCCGCAATCGTGCACTTCTCGCGGATGCAGGCGAGCACATCGGCGAGCGGCTTGCGGCCTGGGTGGTGGTAATGGGCATCGTTGGTGGCGACCAGCGGCGCGCGTGCCTGGCGGGCGAGCTCGCCGAGCCCGCCCAGGCGACGGCGCTCGGTGCCGTCGTAGGCGAAGGTGGCGCCGAGATGGACGCGGCCGCGTGCGGCGGCCGACAACGTGGCGAGGCGCTCGGCGAAATCCGGCGTGATCCGCCGCGGCGGCAGGGCGATGAGGACCTGGCCCTCGCTCGCCGCGATCATCTCCTCGAAGGAGAAATGGCACTGCCCCTTGATGGCGCGGCGGTTGCCAGCGGTGAGCAGGCGGCACAGTCGGCCGTAGGCCTTGCGGTCTGTCGGATAGCAGGCCGCCTCGAAACCGTCCGACGTGACGAGCCGGGCGCCGACCAGCAGCCGGATCTTGTGCTCCCTGGCCGCCCGATGCGCACGCACCACGCCGGCCAGCGTATTGCGGTCGGCAATGCCGATGGCGGCGAGCCCCAGCGCCGCCGCCCGCTCCACCATCTCCTGTGCGTGCGACGCCCCCCGCAGGAACGAGAAATTGGTCGCCGCTACCAGCTCGGCGTAGGGGGTCATGCGATGTCATCCCGGGGCTTGTCCCCGGGATCCAGCCATCCACGTGCGCCGCTTGTTGGGAGTGCACTACACCGTTGCCGCACGGAGTCTGAGTCTGCTGCGCGCTGGATCCCGGGCATAAAGCCCGGGATGACACGTACCTTGCTCATCCGAACACCCCGTGCACGAACCAGCGCGGGATGCCTTCGTCGCGGCCGTAGAGGCCGGCGCGGTAGAGCCAGAAGCGGCGACCGCCCGCGTCCTCGACGACGTAATAATCGCGCGTCGCCTCGCCCGTGCGCCGCCACCATTCCGGGGCGATGCGCTCGGGGCCCTGCGCCTCCGCCACCTGGTAAAGGACGCCGCGCCAGCGGAACTGGCGGGGCGGTCCCTCCGGGATCAGCGCCACCACCTCCGCCGCCTCCGGCCGCGGCAGCATGAGCAGCGGGCGCGGCGCCGATGGTGCTTCGGCAGCCCATCGCAAGGCGCATGATTCCCCTCCCCCTTGTGGGGAGGGGTTAGGGGTGGGGGGAGCCATGCCGGCAAATGTTCTGCGATCCCCCCCTCCCTTACCCTCCCCCACAAGGGGGGAGGGAAGCGCAGCGTGGACGTGCACGGCACGCTCGGGCGTGTGGCTCTGGTGCGGGGAGAGCCGGCACACGGCGCCGGCTCCCAGCCGCTGCTGCAGGCGATCGATCAGCCGGCCGAGCGCCTCGGGCGCGGCAGCCGCCTCGTCGAGGCCGAGCGTGTCCTGGCGCTCGGACAAGGGCTCGGCGACCAGCACGTGCACGGCCGCCGCCTCGAAGCCGAAGTCCGCCTCCAGCGTACGCCCCAGGCGATAGAGCCTGAGGCCGATCAGCTGGGCGATGTGCTCCGCGTCCCGGCTCGGCGCGGCGAGCCCGATGTCCAGCGACTGCACCTCCCCGTCCATCTGGAACAGCACGAGGCGCAGGACGCGTGCGCCCACGCCATCGCGCTCGAGGTCCTCGGCCAACTGCCGCAGCAGCCGCGTGGCGGCCTCGAGCACGTGCTCCTCGGCGAGGATCGGCTCGAGGAAGTGCGCGCGGGCGTGATAGGCGGGCGGCGCCACGACAGGGATGAGCGGCTCGGGCTCGCGCCCCAGCGCCTGGTCGAGGCGGCTGAGCACCTCGGGCTCGAAGCGGACCGCGAACGGCGCGCGCGGTTGCGGCATGATCTCGCCGATGCGCTTGAAGCCGAGCCGGCGCATGAGGGCGAGCGAGGCCGGCGACAACCTGAGCGCGGAAAGCGGCAGGTCGTGGAGCGCGGCGCGTTGCCCGCCCGGCGGCACGATCCGGCTTCCCGCGGGCCTCACGGGACCATGCCGCGCCATGGCCCAGGCCGCGCCCGCGGTGTCGGCGATGGCCGTGCGCGGGTAGAGGCCGAAGGCGCGCAAGCGCTTTGCGAGGTCGGCCAGCAGCTCCGCCTCCCCGCCGAGGAGATGCGCGCAGCCCGTGACGTCGAGGAACAGGCCGTCGGCGCCGCTCGTCTCGTCGCAGGCCGCCGCCACGGGGGTATAGCGCAGGCACCACAAGGCGAGCTTGCGCAGGGCGGCGGCATCGGCGGCCGGATCCGCATCGCGGCACTGCAGGTCGAGCACCTTGGAGCGGGCGTTGGACAGAAGCTCGCCCGCGGCGAGCCCACTCTCCCGCGCCGCCCGGTTGAGCGAGACGATGCGCGCCCCGCCCTGGCCCGGCGCCACCAGCACCAGGGGCAAGCGCGGATCAATGGCGGCGTCAGCCGGCGCGGCGGAGGCCTGCGCGCGCAACAGGCGCACGATCGGCCACGACCTCAACCAGACGGAAACGATGCGCGACATGGTTCCACTCGACGAGCCAGTGTCCGGGACGACCGTTGCGGCAGCGCTCGAGCGCCACGCGCCAGCGGGGGGAGGCGAAGGCGCCGAAGCGGTCGCGGGCTGCGGGGGCCGTTGCAATGCGCCAGCGCGTCGCCGCCGCGCTTACCCCCGCGGCGTTGGAGGCGCGCAGGAGGACGAGCGGCGTTGCCGGGGGGGCGGCGGCGAGGTTCAGCCGGCGACTGGAGGTGAGATCGAGGCCGCCGGCAATCGCGCCTGCGACCATGGCGGGCCGGGCTCCCGATCGCAGGGTGTCCTCGAGCGCCCAGAGCGCATCCTTGTCGGAGCGGGTCTCGATCAGGAGGAGCCGGCCGACGTCGAGGCCGAGCTGGGCGAGGCCGTGGCCGTAGAGGGCGCCGAGGTCGGCGAGCGCCCGGCGCGAGGCGATGAACAGGGCCACGCCCGGCCGCGCTGCCAGCGCCGCCGCCGTCAGGGCGAGCACGAAGCCGAATGCTGCGGGCCGGTCGCCATGGGCTGCGGCCGCCACCTCGTGCAGGACGCCGCAGGCGAGCCCCCGATCAGGCGAATTCCCCGGCAGGTGCGCGTGCATGTCGGGCACGCCGAGGGCCAGATGCTGGGTCTTTGTTCCGGATGCCGCGGTTTCGAGCTTGGCGAGCGCCTGTCGCAAGGCGGCGATGCGCGGATTTCCTCCCCGATTGTGGGAATCCCCTTCCCCCTCGTGGGGGAGGGTTAGGGAGGGGGGGCCCCCCAGACCTCTATCGTCGGGATTCCCCCCACCCCTAACCCCTCCCCACAAGGGGGAGGGGAAACCCCACGAGGGGGGAGGGAAGGCGCTCACGTTGCACAACAAACCTGTTGGCGGCGACGCGGCAGTGTTGCAGACGGAACGCATGATAAATCAGCGGCTTATCTGGCTTTGTTGACGGGCGGAGAGTTCTGCCTTTATAAGAACAAAATAAGAACAAGTCAAGTCGCATCAAGACCGCATCTCACTTGTTGATATCGCTGGCAGTATCAATCCATGAGCCGCCGTGCTAAGCTTATTGCCGCCGTTCGCAACAATCCGGCCGACGTTCGTTTCGACGATGCCTGCAGGATCGCGGAATGGCTGGGGTTCACCCACAAAGGCGGCAAGGGCAGCCATCGCGCCTATGCCAGGGCGGGCGAGCCGGTTGCCCTCAACTTCCAGGACAGAGGCGGCCGCATTCCCCGCTACCAGGCCGAGCAGCTGATCGCGATGATCGACAAATACGAGACCGGCCCATGACCCAGATCGCGAAATATCCCGCGCACGTCTTCTGGAGCGACGACGACAAGGGCTACATGGCCATCGCGCCCGATCTGCCGGGCTGCTCGGCCTTCGCCACCACTCAGCCAGATGCGCTGGCTGAACTGCAGGATGCCATCTCCGCCTGGATCGAGGCCGCGCGCGCCGCAGGCAACCCTGTTCCCGCGCCTTCAGCCCCCTCCCACGACCCCCACCACAGCGGCAAGGTCCTCGTGCGCATGCCGCGCGGATTGCACGCCAAGCTCGCCGACGCCGCGGGGCGAGAGGGCGTCAGCCTCAACCAGCTCATCGTCTATCTGCTGGCGAGCGCTACCGGCACGACCGCTCCGGTCTCGCCGAAGAAACACCGCCGCTCCCTCGCTGCAGCCAAATAGCGCCAATCACTGCCCTTCCGCACGACCCTGCAGCTTGCCGAGCAACCGGGAGAGCTCGCGCTGCTCCCCCTTGGTCAGCCGCCCCGCCACGCCAGCCTCCAGTGCGCGGAACGTCGCGCGCGCCGCCAGGAACATCGGCTCCGCCGCCGCCTGCAGATAGAGCGCATGGCAGCGCCGGTCGCTCGCCAGCACCTCGCGCCGCACCAGCCCGCGCTTCTCGAGCCGCACGATCACCGGGCTCATGGTCGACTTGTCGACCCCGAACGCGGCCGCCAGCTCCACCTGCGTGATCCCGGGGTTGGCGCGGATCAGCATGAGCGCGCCGAACGATCCCGGCGTGAAGTCGAGATCGGCGAGCGCACCCTCGAACTCGGCGAAGATCTTCGCCTGCGCGCGGCGCACCTGGTATCCGATATAGCTCGGCAGCTCGTCGAAATCGACCTGCCGTGCCTCGGCCGCGCCGGGCATCTTGCGCTTCAGCGCCGCGTTCCCTCTTTTCATGGCGTAGTCATACCGGGGCTTGTCCCCGGTATCCAGCCATCCATGCGCTCAGGGGTAAGCGGCTCGATTCCCGGCAATGAATGAGATGACCTCACATCTTCGACGGCAGCCACAGCGCGATCATCGGGAACGCGATGAGCAGGATCAGCCGCACGATATCCGTGATGATGAACGGCAGCACGCCATAGAAGATCGTGGAGATCTTGGCGTCCTCGATCACGCTTTTTATGACGAAGATGTTCATGCCCACGGGCGGATGGATCAGCCCGAGCTCCACCGTCATGACGATGATGACGCCGAACCAGATCGGGTCGAACCCCAGCTGCTTGATGACGGGAAACACGATCGGCACCGTCAGGATGATCATGGCCAGCGCATCCATCAGGCAGCCGAGCACCAGGTACATGACCATGATCAGCGCCAGCACGCCGTAGCGGCCGAGACCGAGGCCGGTCAGGAACTCCGTCACCTTCTGCGGCGTCTGCGTGATGGTGAGGAAATAGCCGAACAGGATGGCGCCGATCAGCACGGTGAACACCGCAGCCGTCGTCCGCGTCGCCTCCAGCAGCGAGCGCACGATGTCGGCTCGCGACAGCCGACCGCGGGCGATGCCGATCAGGAACGCGCCGCCTGCCCCCATGCCGGCCGCCTCCGTCGCCGTGAACACGCCGCCGTAGATGCCGCCGATCACGAACACGAACAGCAGCAGCGTCGCCCACACGTCGCGCATGGCATCGATGCGTTCGGCCCAGTCCGTGCGGCGGCCCGCCGGCAGGAAGCCCGGCCGCGCGTAGCCGATGACGGTGATGGTCGCCATGTACATGAAGATGGCGAGGATGCCCGGCAGGATGCCGGCCACGAACAGCTTGCCGATGTCCTGCTCGGTGATGAGGCCGTAGACGGCGAACACGGTGGAGGGCGGGATCATGATGCCGAGCGTGCCGCCCGCCGCGATCACGCCGGTGGCGAAGCTTTGCGGGTAGCCGTAGCGGCGCATCTCCGGATAGGCCACGCGCGAGAAGGTGGCGGCGGTGGCTACCGATGAGCCGCAGATCGCCGCAAACCCGCCGCACGCCGCGATGGTGGCGATGCCGAGCCCGCCGCGCAGGTGGCCTAGCAGCGCGTTGGCAGCGCGGAACAGCTCGCGGCTCATGCCGGACGTGGTCGCGAACGAGCCCATCAGCAGGAACAGCGGCACAACCGCGAAATTCCAGTCGGTGACCGTGCGCATGGACGTCTGGCCGACCATCTTCAGGGCCGGTCCGCTGCCGACGATGTAGCCGAAGCCCGTGACCCCCACCAAACCCATGGCCATGCCGACCGGCACGCGCAGCAGCATCAGCACGAACAGCGCCACGAACCCCGCGAGCGCGACCATGTCGGAGCTCATCGCGGGCCTCTCATTCCACCGGCCTGATCTGCTGGTTGGCGGCGGCGAGCAGCTCGGGCTGGAAGATGAGGCGATAGGTGCGCACCGCGATCAGCATGACCGC
>JBGGME010000380.1:0-7191 GCA_041288195.1 Hyphomicrobiaceae bacterium | reverse complement strand
AAATCAACGTAGCGTTCATGGCGATGGGCGGTGGCTCCGGCGGCGACGCGCACGAACTGCTTCGACACCAGATTCCTACGCCAACCCAACGGCTTCGTCGCCAACCGTCAACTCTTCTCCTTCTGCCTCATGAATAAGATGAGCTAGGAGCTGGCGCTGAACATCCGGGTGCAAGTAGACCTCGGGCTCATCTACCACCACCAGGGCATTTTCAGCAGCCCTAGAAAGGTGCGTGAGCAGTTGGCACCAGATCTGGAAGCCGAATCCTACCCAATAGATCTCACGCGTCATCCGCTCTTCCAGGCAAAACATCGTCAGCTCGCCCGTGGAGTGGTCCAACTCCGGAGCCTTGATGGCCATTCCTGGCCAGGTACGCGCGATCAGAGCAGCGAAATCTTCAAAACCCTCAGGATTGTAGTGCCAATAGCTGCGGAAGTGACGGGAGGCCCGATGCGTCTACAGTCCGTCCACTACCGTGCTGCGTTCTCGGCGAAGCTCGTTGTGTTCAACCGGACCCAGCACCGGCACGACGACTAGTGAGATTGGAAACTCACGCTTGAAGTTGGCGGCGCTGGTGACAACCCCGCTATCCACTTGCGTAGTTAAAACGCAGCCTCCATCGTCGGGAAAGACCAGCACAAGGATATTCCTATTGCTTAGGTAAAAGGTCACGCGTGCTTCAGCACCGTTATAGTTGGTCTGCACGTTCTCCAGTGAAATCGGCACGCTCTCTTTGGGTATCCGATACCCGATCGCGGTAGTCACGCCGATATGCACGCGAGTGGGAGGGCGCGTCCGAGCGAACCGGAGAGCGGCATCCAAAGTGCGCAGCGCGCCAATTATCGTCGACTTTCCTGAATTGTTAGGCCCCACAAGAATGTTCACTTCGCCGAGCGAGAGTGAATAGCTGCCGAGCGCCTTAAAGTTCGAAAAATCGATACGACGAATGCGCGTTCGCAACTGCGACATGTCCTCCTCGCGAATCTCCTGCTTCTGCCGATAGCACGCTAGCGAATCAGAGTGTCGCCGGAAAAACATTTCCGTCGTATGCCGCCATACTCCACAGTTATGAGTACGGATCCTAGCCGAGCACGCCGCTGGCACGCATGCGTTCGATGTCGCCGGCCGAGTAGCCGGCCTCCCGCAGCACCTCCTCGGTGTGCTGCCCGACCGAGGGCGCGCGCCGCGGGGCCACCTTCGTCTCCCCGTCGAGATGGAACGGGCTGGCTATCGTGAGGCCCTTGCCGTCGGCGAAGGGCACGAGCGCGCCCACCTGCTGGAACTGCGCATCGCTCGAGGCCTCGTCGACCGTGTGCATCGCCCCGAACGTCACGCCGGCGCCGAGCAGTATCGCCCGCCACTCCGGCAGGTCCTTCTGCGCGAACACCTCGTCCAAGACCGCCACCATCGCGCGCGCGTTCTCCTTGCGCGCCGCCGGGGTCGCGAACCGCCGATCGCCCGCCAGGTCCGTCGCGCCGATCGCCGCCAGGAAGCCCGGCAGCTGCCGCTGCTCGTTGAACAGCGCCATCAGGAACCAGCGCCCGTCGCGGCAGCGGTAGTGGTTGGCGAGCGGATTGGGCGCGTGCGAGCGCGGGGCGCGCACCGGCACGTGCTCGCCGAACAGCCGGCTCTGCACGAAGCAGGCGTTGGCCCACAGCCCGTTCTGCAGGAGCGAGGACTGGGCGATACCGCCCTTGCCTGTCTTCTCCCGCCGGTAGAGCGCGGTGACGATGGCGGCGTAGAGCCCTGTGCCGCTCGGATGGTCGCCCATGCCGGGCACCGAGCGCGCGGGCTCCGTATCCGCCGTCGCCCGCACCATGTCCATGAGGCCCGTGCGGGCCCAATAGGCGGTGGAGTCGAAGCCCGTCCGGCCCGCCTCCTCGCCCTCCTCGCCGTAGGCGGTGAACGAGGCATAGATCAGCCGCGGATTGAGCGCGAGCAGGTCGGCAGCCGCGATCTTCAGGCGCTCGCGCACAGGCAGCGGAAAGTTGGTGACGAACACGTCGGCGGAGCCGATGAGCCGATAGAGGGCGGCCAGGCCGTCGGCATGCTTGAGGTCGATGGCGAGGCTGCGCTTGTTGCGCGAGGTGAGCTGCCAGTAGTAGTCGGTCGCCTTGCCGGGAACCGGCGTCGAGGCACGCCAGGGATCGCCCGCACCCGGCGGCTCGATCTTGATCACGTCGGCGCCGAAGTCGGAGAGGATGGTGGCGGCTGCCGGCCCCGCGATCCAGCTCGCGCAGTCGATCACTTTCAGCCCCGCAAACAGGCTCTCCGTCATGGCGTGATGTCCTTCCCCGTCTGGGCTGCCGTTGCCCGGTGTGACAGGAAAGGTACGCATCATCGGCCTAACCCGCAAATCGGTCGCGCGGGCGCCAGCTATGCCGGTTTGGTCGGGTCCGGGTCGGGCTTGCGCGACAGCTTCTCGATGGCGTCGGCCAGGTGCTCGTCGGCGATGTTGTAGTCGCCCTTGGCGAGGCGGATGTTGTGGGCCTCGCGCAGCACGTCGGCATGCGTGTAGCCCACCGGTGGATCGAACTTGTAGCAGGCGAGCTCCAGCAACTGGCCCAGGGGATCGCGGAAGTAGAGCGAGTACATGAAGCCGCGATCGACCTCTCCCGAGTTCGGGAAACCCCGCTCCTCCAGCCGCTTTTTGGCCTGCGTGTAGGTGGCGCGCGCCACGATGAAGGCCAAGTGGTGCAGGTTGCCGATGCCCATGGGATTAGGGCGCGCAACGGGCTTGGAGTCCTCGCGCGTGAAGACCGTGATCAGGCGCCCGTCGCCCGGATCGAAATAGAGGTGGTTGGTTTCGGGGTCGTCGAGGTTGGGCTGCTCGAACACGAAGGGCATACCGAGCACGCCCTGCCAGAAATCGATCGACGTCTGCCGGTCGGCACCGACGAAGGTGATGTGATGCACGCCCTGCGTCTGGATCTTGGTCATAAAGGTCCCCACCCTGGTCATCCCGGGCTTCATGCCCGGGATCCACAGGTCCGCAAGCTCGGGTTGGATGTTGGTCTCATCTACCGCTCGCCCTCATGTCGGATCGCTGGATGCCGGGGACAAGCCCCGGCATGACCGCCTAAAACGGGTCGCTGGGATCGAACTTCGGCTTGCGCTTTTCCTTGAGCGCCGTCATGCCCTCGACCACCTCGGGGCCGGAGAAGCCCATGAACTCCATGGCGAGGGAGGCGTCGAAGGTGGGGCCTGCCATCCTCAGCCAATTGTTGAGCGCGTGCTTGGTCCAGCGCACGGCGGCGGGTGGCATGTCGCGTACTTCTCGGCGGCTGCGAGCGCCGTCTCCACCACCTTGCCGTCGTCGGCCACCATCGAGACGAGGCCGATGCGCTCGGCCTCCTCGCCCGAGAGCGCGTCGCACAGCAGCAGGTAGTACTTGGCCTTGGCCATGCCGCACAGCAGCGGCCACACGATCGCCGAGTGGTCGCCGGCCGCCACGCCGAGCCGCGTGTGGCCGTCGATGATGCGCGCCTTGCGTCCGGCCACCGTGATGTCGGACACCATCGCCGCCGCCAGCCCCGCGCCGACGCATGGGCCCTCGATGGCCGCCACGATCGGCTTGGTGCAGTTGATGACATTGTAGACGAGGTCGCTCGCCTCCTTCCACACGCGCGTGCGCGTCGCCCAGTCGCGCGTCATCTCCTCGACCATACCGAGGTCGCCGCCGGCCGAGAACACGCCGCCGTCGCCGCGCAGCAGCACCACCGAAGTTTCCGGATCGCGGTCGATGTCGCGCCACACCTCCGCGAGCTCGCGATGGCCTGCGGCGTCGAGTGCATTGAGCTTGCCGGGCTTGGAGAGGATCACCTCGAGGATGCGCGGGCGCGGACGCGCGAACTTCAGAGCCTTGTAGTGCGCATAGTGGTCGGTCATCGGTTCACCTCTCCTGGAGCTCAGCGCCACAGCCATCCCGCGAGCATAGCCGCCAGACCCGCCAGCATCATCACCAGCGACACGACGCCCAGCACCTGGGCGATGAAATGGCCGGCGACGGTGCCTGCCGTCTTCTTGGCACGCCCGCTCCAGGTCGGCTGGGATTCTATCTCGCGGTACTTGGCCTCGAGCGCGGTCGGGTTCTCGGCCGAGCGCTTGCCGCGCGCCAGTGTCCAGGCGGAGTCGATGGCGGCATCCTTGAGGTCATAGTTCGAGACGCGCCAGCGCAACAGCGCGCCGAATAGCACCAGCGCCGCTCCCGCCAGCATCAGCCATGTCTGCACGCTCATGACGGGTCCCGCGCCAGCCATTCACTCAGAAACTGTAGGCGAGGCGCGTGCCCTGGTCGATGGCGCGCAGCGCGTCGAGCTCGGCGGCCCGCTCCGCCCCGCCGATGACGTGCGCCCTGGCTCCGCCTGCGATCAGTTCGTCATAGAGCGAGCGCTCCGGCTCCTGGCCCGCGCAGATCACGATGGTATCGGCCGGAACCACGCGCTCCTCGCCTTCCACGGTGATGTGCAGGCCCGCGTCGTCGATCCTGCGGTAGGTGACGCCCGTGACCTGCGCCACCTTGCGCTTGGCGAGCAGCAGCCGCAGCACCCAACCCGTGCTCACGCCCAGCCCGCGGCCCATGCGTCCCGCCTTGCGCTGGAGCATGACGACCTGGCGTGTCCCGCCGTGTCCCCCTCCCCCTTGTGGGGAGGGGCTAGGGGTGGGGGGACTCCCGCCGCGCCGCGTTTCCCCCCCACCCTGTCCCTCCCCCACAAGGGGGGAGGGAACCAACCCACCGCAGCCGCCGATGGCGGCATCGACGCCCCACTCGGCCTGGAAGTGTGCATTCGTCGCGGCGACCTCCTGGGGCGGCGAGGTCAGGAACTCCGCAACGTCGAAGCCGATGCCGCCCGCCCCGATCACCGCCACACGGCGCCCGGCCTCCCGACTCCCCGCGAGGATCTCGACGTAGCTCGCGCAATTCGCATGCTCGATGCCGGGAATATCCAGCGCGCGCGGCGCCACACCGGTGGCGATGACGATCTCGTCGAAGCCGCCCGCCGCCAGCGCGCCGGCATCCGGCCGCACGCCGAGCCTGATCTCGACGCCGAGCCTTGCCATGCGAGCCTGGTAGTAGCGCAAGGTCTCGTCGAACTCCTCCTTGCCCGGCACGTTGCGCGCGAGGTTGAGCTGGCCGCCGATCCTGGGCCCCGCCTCGAAGAGCGTCACGGCATGGCCGCGCTCCGCTGCCGTGACGGCGCACGCCAGGCCCGCAGGCCCCGCGCCCACCACCGCGATGCGCTTCCTCGCCACCGGCGGTGCCACGTCGAACTCGAGCTCGCGGCCAGCCTTTGGATTGACGAGGCACGTCGCCACGCGATTCGAGAAGATGAAATCGAGGCACGCCTGGTTGCAGGCGATGCAAACGTTGATCTCGTCCGCGCGCCCCTCGCGCGCCTTGTTGGCAAACTCGGGGTCGGCCAGCATCGGCCGCGCCATCGACACGAGATCGGCATCGCCCGCGGCCAGGATCGCCTCGGCCACGTCCGACGTGTTGATGCGGTTCGACGCGATGACGGGGATCTTCACCGCTTCCTTCAGACGCCGCGCCGCGAACGCCCAGGCCGCACGCGGCACCTTCTGCGCGATCGTCGGCACCCGCGCCTCGTGCCAGCCGATCCCCTGGTTGATGATGTCGGCCCCGGCCGCCTCGACCGCTCGCGCCTCGGCTACGATCTCCTCAGCCGTGAGCCCGCCCTGCACGAGATCGATGGAGGAGACGCGGAACACGATCAGAAAGTCGCGCCCGACCTTGGCGCGCACCGCTTTCGTGGTCTCCACTGCCAGCCGCAGCCGGTTCTCAAGGCTACCGCCCCAGCCGTCCGTGCGATCGTTGCTGCGCGGGGCGGTGAACTCGTTGATGAGATAGCCCTCGCTACCCATGATCTCGACGCCGTCGTAGCCGGCATCGCGGGCAAGCGCCGCCGTCGTGGCGTAGTCGGCGATCGTGCGCCAGATGTCGGCCTCGGTCATGGGCCGCGGCGCTCGGGGGTTGATCGGCGAGGCGATGGCCGAGGGTCCGACCGCCCCGTCGATCTTGGCGTAGCGCCCCGCGTGCAGGATCTGCAGCGCGATCCGCCCGCCGGCGCCGTGCACGGCTTCGGCGATCGGCCGGTGCTCCGCGAGCTGCTCCGCGCTGTCGAGGATAGGGCCGCCCGGCTCCATCAGCCCTTCCGCGTTGGGCGAGAACCCGCCCGTCACGATCAGGCCCGCGCCGCCTTTTGCTCGCTCCACGTAGAAGCGCGAGATGCGCTCGATCGGCCGGTCGAGCGTCTCGAGCCGCGTGTGCATGGAGCCCATGACGATGCGGTTCGGCAACACCATGAAGCCGAGATCGAGGGACCGGAAGAGGTGTGGATAGGTGAACATCGGTGGGGAGCGCTAGATTGCGGGCACTTTGCCCAGCATGCACGCCGCAGCCACGCTCCGCCAGCCCCTGGCGCGCTGTGGCAAGCGGGGAAAACACCTATCCCAACATGGTTTCGTACTCCCTAGCGATGCATACACCTTTCAGGCGAGTCTGTGCCGGCATGGGCGTGCGCGTCAGCGATGCGTTGGGAGGATGTCAGGTGGCGAGCTCCTGTGGTTCCGCGGCCGTGCGGCGGGCGGCGCTTTGCAGCGCCGTCGCTGGACTGTTGCTTTCCGCGTGCGCCGACACGCACTCCGCCCCGGCCAGGCAGGTGACCCGCAGCGTGAAGGCGACGCCGAGCTACAGCGCGCCGAGGCCTGCCCGCAACCCGGAGGTCGCCGCGGCGCGCCCGCCGGCCAAGGCGCCCCAGCCCGCCCCTCCGCCGCCCTCCGACACGCTCTTCGACTCGCGCCGCATCGAGGGCGTTGGGACGCTGACACTCGCCGAGATCATGCGGCTCGTGCAGCAAAACCCGCGGCTGCGCGACGAGGTCGACGCGGCGCTGCGCGAAGCGGGAAAGAAGGCGGACGAGATCCCGTGCATCGGCAAGCGGATCGGCAACTGGAAGAACCTCGCGGGGGCTCGCGTGCAGCCCTACACCTGCAAGATCGGTGACAGGTGGCTCAGGATCACCGCCGAGCTGCGCATCAGCGGTGCCGCGGGCGAGCACTATTCGACCGTCAGCGACCTCGCCGCCCAGAACGCGACGAAGATCGACGAGAGCAACCCGCGCTGGACGTGGACCACCACCAAGCCGAGCGACTGGCCTCTGGAGTGAGGGG
>JBGGME010000379.1:0-4926 GCA_041288195.1 Hyphomicrobiaceae bacterium | reverse complement strand
TGGATCACCGCGCCGTCACCCATGAACGCGGTATTGAGCGCGACCGCCACATCGTCGGTCGGCACCAGCTTGCCCAGATGGGCGACGAGCAGCTGATCGCCGGCGGCGAGCCGCTGCGCCATCGAGCCGATCGTGAGGCCGGATTCCAGCTCGGCGAGATCGGAGAGCTCCGGCGCGAAGGCGCCGTCGACGAAGACGATCGCGCGCGCCTCAATCGCGGTGAGCGTGGTCATCGCATGCCTGGCGCCCGCCTTCGCGGCCGCATCCGGCACGCCCGCGAGCGGCTTGGCATCGCGCATGAGCGCGCGCAGGTCGGTGTATTTCCACTCCTCCACCCGGCGGTGCGGCAGCCCTTCGCTCTCGAAGCGCCGGAACGCATCCTCGCGCAACGCCGCGACCGCCGGCGCGCCCGGAAGCGCGCGCTTCGCCATGGCGAAATTCGTCGCCAGCGCGGTTTCGGCCGCAGTCTTGATCGGGCGGACCTCGACGTTCATCGCAACCTCACGCCGCCTCGTCACGGTATTGGGCGTAGCCGGTGGCTTCGAGCTCGAGCGCCAGCGCCTTGTCGCCGGTCTTCACGATGCGGCCCTTCGAAAGGACGTGCACCACGTCCGGCACGATGTAGTCGAGCAGGCGCTGGTAGTGCGTGATGACCACGAAGGCACGGTCGGGGGAGCGCAGTTGGTTGACGCCCTCGGAGACCACCTTGAGGGCATCGATGTCGAGCCCGGAATCGGTCTCATCGAGCACGCACAGCCGCGGCTCCAGCAGCGCCATCTGCAGGATCTCGTTGCGCTTCTTCTCGCCGCCGGAAAAGCCGACATTGACGCCGCGGCGGAGCATATCCTTGTCGATGCCGAGCTTGCCCGAGACCTCGTTCACGCGCTTCATGAACTCGGGCACCATGAGCTCGGGCTCGCCGCGCGTCTTGCGTTGCGCGTTGAGCGCCGTGCGCAGGAACGTCATGGTGGCAACGCCGGGAATTTCGAGCGGATACTGGAACGCGAGAAAAAGTCCCTTGGCGGCGCGCTCGTCGGGCGCCAGGGCGAGAATGTCCTCGCCGTCGAGCAGCACCTCGCCCTGGGTGACGACGTAATCGGCCTTGCCGGCGAGCACATGCGCGAGGGTCGACTTGCCCGAACCGTTGGGGCCCATGATGGCGTGGACGCTGCCCCTGCCGATCGAAAGCTCGAGCCCGTTGAGGATCTTCTTGCCGTCGACCTCGACGTGCAGGTTTTTTACTTCCAGCAGATGCATTCGAACGACTTCCTTGCCTTGAATCCCTGCCCTGAGACGCCGCTGAAGGCGGCATGTCGAAGGGCACCGAGTTCGCTGTTCACCCGCGTCCTTCGAGACGGCCGCTTCGCGGCCTCCTCAGGATGCGGGCTATACCGTCAGCCCACGCTGCCCTCCAAGCTGATCGAGATCAGCTTCTGCGCCTCCACGGCGAATTCCATGGGGAGCTGCTGCAGCACGTCCTTGACGAAGCCGTTGACGACAAGCGCCACCGCGTCTTCCGCCGAGAGGCCGCGCTGCCGGCAGTAGAACAACGTGTCCTCGGAGATTTTCGAGGTCGTGGCCTCGTGTTCGAAGACCGCCGAGGAATTCTTTGCCTCGATATAAGGGACGGTATGGGCGCCACACTTCTCGCCGATGAGGAGCGAGTCGCAATTGGTGAAGTTGCGCGCGCCCTTGGCACGGCGGTGCGCCGTGACGAGCCCGCGATAGGTGTTGTCGGAGTGCCCCGCCGCGATGCCCTTCGAGATGATGCGGCTCGTCGTGTTCTTGCCGAGATGCAGCATCTTGGTGCCGGAATCGACCTGCTGGTGCCCGTTGGAGATGGCGATCGAGTAGAACTCGCCGCGTGAATTTTCGCCCCTGAGGATGCAGCTCGGGTACTTCCAGGTGATGGCCGAGCCGGTCTCAAGCTGGGTCCAGGAGATCTTCGAGTTCACGCCGCGGCAGTCGCCACGCTTGGTGACGAAATTGTAGACGCCGCCCCGCCCGTTGGCGTCCCCGGGATACCAGTTTTGGATGGTCGAATACTTGATCTCGGCGTCGTCGAGCGCAACCAGTTCGACCACGGCGGCGTGGAGTTGGTTCTCGTCCCGCATCGGCGCGGTGCAGCCCTCGAGGTAACTCACATAGGAGCCCTTGTCGGCGATGATGAGGGTGCGCTCGAACTGTCCGGTATTGCGCTCGTTGATGCGGAAATAGGTCGAAAGCTCCATCGGGCAGCGCACGCCCGGCGGCACGTAGACGAAAGAACCGTCGGAGAAGACCGCCGCGTTGAGCGTGGCGAAGAAATTGTCGGAACTCGGCACCACGGTGCCGAGATACTTTTTCACCAGGTCGGGATGTTTCCGCAGCGCCTCCGAGATCGGCATGAACAGGACGCCGGCCTTGGCAAGCTCCGCCTGGAACGTGGTCGCGACCGAGACCGAATCGAATACCGCGTCGACCGCGACCCGGCCGTAGCCGCTGCCGCCCTCACCCTCCGCCTCATCCTCTCCTGCCGGCCGCTGCACGCCCAGCAGGGCCTCCCGCTCGCGCAGCGGAATGCCGAGCTTGTCGTAGGTCTTGAGGATCTCGGGGTCGATCTCGTCGAGCGATTTCGGGCCGTCCTTCTTCTTCGGCGCGGAGTAGTAGTAGAGGTCCTGGTAGTCGATCGGGCCGTAGTTGACGCGCGCCCACAGAGGCTCGCGCATGGTGAGCCAGCGCCGATAGGCGTCGAGCCGCCACGCGAGCATCCACTCGGGCTCATCCTTCTTGGCTGAAATGAAGCGGACGATGTCTTCCGACAGGCCCTTGGGAGCCTTGTCGGATTCGATGTCCGTTACGAACCCGTATTTATACTGGTCGACGTCGAGGCGGCGGACCCGCTCGACGGTGTCTTGTACGGCCGGCATTCTTCCCTCCGCTGCGGTTTCAAGGACCGCGGGTGGATCAGTCGGTTATGGTCGTTGTCGCTGCGGCGTGCCTCTACCCTCGCTGGTGCTTCAGGCGGCGATGCCTCGTGTCTCCTTAAGTAATGCTGAAGAGATTCTAATCCAAGCCTGGATCGTACGGTCGATGTCGGATTGAGTGGTGGTCGGCCCGAGGCTCAGGCGCACCGCGCCGCGCGCAAGCTCGGGCGGAACTCCCATGGCCGCAAGCACGTGCGAGGGCTGGACCTTGCCCGAGGAGCAGGCCGCGCCCGACGACACGCCGATTCCTTCGAGGTCGAAGGCAATGACCGCGGTCTCGGCCTTCATGCCGGAGAGCGCGAACAGCGTCGTGTTGGGGAGCCGCTCGGCCTCCGCCCCGAACACCACGAGGTCGGGCGAAGTCGACCTGAGGCCGGCCTCGAGCCGGTCACGCAGCTCCGCCATGCGCCCGGCCTCGGCCGCGAGTTCCGCGAGCGCTGCGGCTGCGGCCGCGCCGAAAGCGGCAATGCCCGCCACGTTCTCGGTTCCTGCGCGGGCGCCGCGCTCCTGCCCGCCACCCTTGATGAGCGGATCGGGGAACGGCACCGTCGCGTCGCGTCTGACCACCGCGCCGACGCCCTTGAGGGCCCCGATCTTGTGCCCAGAAATCGTGAGAAGATCGGCACACAGATCATTGATATCACACGAAATCCGCCCAACCGCCTGGACGGCGTCGACGTGCAAAACCCCGCCTGCTTCATGAGTCAGGCGAGCTGCCTCAGAAACCGGTTGAACAACGCCGGTTTCGTTATTGGCGAGCATGAGCGAAACGAGTGCCCTGTGGTCCTTGGAGGCAGCCAGGGCCTGCGCCAGCGCGGCCAGGTCGATCCGCCCATCGCCGGTGGCGGGCACCCGCTCCACTGCTGATGCTGCAAACCGCCCTCCCGCCAGCACCGACGGGTGCTCGATCGCGGACACCAGCAACCTCTCGAGCGCCTTCCCATGGGTTCCGCTCGCCGGCGCGAGCGCCAGCATGTTGGCCTCCGTGCCGCCCGAGGTGAACACCACGTTGCGCGGCTCAGCTCCAACCAGCGCGGCGACCTGGTCGCGGGCATCCTCAATCAGCCGCCGGGCGGCGCGGCCCTCGGCATGCACTGAGGACGGATTGCCGGCGATCTCGAACGCGGCCATGGCGGCGGCGCGCGCCTGATGCCGCAGCGGAGCGGTTGCATTCCAGTCGAGGTAGATTCGCTCGGTCATGGTCTTTGATCGCGCTGCGGCCCTGTTGTAGTCCAAAGCCGATGGCGAGCCCAATACCCTTCGAAACACTTGCTTTTTGCCCCCGCACCCGTGCTAAAAAAGCGGCCGCCGCGACCACCCGCGCCTGCCGTCGGCGGTGCTGCTGGCCAAATTCTAGAATGGTTCTAAATAGTTACGTTTAGGCCCTGCTGCCGTCAAGCATGCTTTGACGGGTCTGCGGCGGTGGGCCAGAGCGAAACCATCCAGTCGAGGTTCTAATATTCATGCCCGAGGTCATCTTCACCGGCGCGGCCGGGCGTATCGAGGGACGTTATCATCCCGCCCGGCAGAAGAACGCGCCGATCGGAATCGTGCTCCATCCCCACCCGCAGTTCGGGGGCACGATGAACCACCAGATCATCTATCAGATCTACTACGCCTTCGTGCACCGGAACTTCTCCGTGCTGCGGTTCAACTTTCGCGGCGTCGGGCGGAGCCAGGGCTCTTTCGACCACGGCCAGGGAGAGCTGTCGGATGCGGCTTCGGCGCTCGATTGGGCGCAGTCGATCAACCCGGAGGCCAGGAGCTGCTGGATCGCGGGCTTCTCCTTCGGTGCGTGGATCGGCATGCAGCTGCTGATGCGGCGGCCCGAAATCGAGGGCTTCATCTCGATCGCCCCGCCCGCCAACCTCTACGATTTTTCGTTTCTCGCCCCCTGCCCGTCCTCGGGCATGATCGTCCACGGCGACAAGGATGCCGTGGTGCCGCACAAGGACGTCAC
>JBGGME010000378.1:0-3674 GCA_041288195.1 Hyphomicrobiaceae bacterium | reverse complement strand
GAGCTCCTGGGCCTTGGTTTCCTCGCCCTTCATGCCAGCGCCTCCCCGATCTTGGCCGCCCAGACCCCGAGCCGGGTCTCCAGCACGGTCTGTCCCACGACGATGCGCACGTCGGGCTCCTCGCTCTGCCGATAGTCGACGGAGACGGTCTTGCCGGCGAGCTGGTCGGCAAGCCGGCCGCGCAGAGCTTCGAGCAGGTCCTCGGGCCCGGAAATGCTGAGGCTGACATCTGCGGCGTTGCCGAGCAGCCGCGCCAGCTCCGAATTGAGATCGGCAATCGCCTGCCTGGCGACCTCCGCCTGCAGTAGCGGCGCCAGCACGCGTGCCGTGGCGTCGGCCAAGCGCGTCTCGAGGTCTTTGAGACCGGCCGCCAGCTGGTGGGCGAGCTTGTCGGCCTCTCCGCTCGCCCAGGCCTCGCGCGCGGCGGCAAGCTCGCGGGCATGCTCCTCACCTAGCCCGGCAACCGTAGCCGCCAAGACCGCCTTGGCCGCAGCCTCGCCGCTCGCAAATCCGCTGGCGCGAGCGGCCTCGATCCGGTCCGCCTCGGTCTCCGCAGGGATCCCAGGGCTCGCAGCTCCGCCCTCGCGCCCGAACGGCAGGAACGGAGCATCGCGGCGAGGGGTGGCGACAATGCCGAACTCGCTCAGGAAGGGGGCAACGGGCATGGCGCTCATGCGTTGCTCATGCGCTTCTGGCCCCGTGCATCCACTGCTTGAGGATGGCGGCCGCCTGCTCCTCGTCGAAGTCGGTCATCTGCTCGAGCCGCTTCAGGGGGGTGCGCTCGAGCTTGCTGGTGAGGTCGGCGATCAGGTTGGGCTGCGAGTCGCCGGCGATGCCGCCGCCCGCTATCGCGCCGGCGCCATCCGGTGTCGCGTTGGTGCCCAGCGCGCCGCCCGCCGCGGCGGTTGCCGGCTGCGGCTCGAGGATCGCGCGCATGGCGGGCCGCACGCCGAACCAGATCAGCAGCGCGACCACGGCCACCGCGGCGATGGCGTTGACGATGCTGCTGGTGTTGCGCAACAGGTGCTCGACGACGCCTATTCCCGCGACGGGCTCCAGGCTCTGCGCGCCCTGCACGAAATCGAGCGCCGAGACGGTGATGCGATCGCCGCGCTTGGCGTCGATGCCGGCGGCGGAGGAGACGAGCCGCTCGATCTCCTTGAGTTGCCTGTCCACGGCATCGGGGGGAGCCTTGTCGCCGCCGAGCGCAGCCGTGAGCTGCTTGCGATTGACGAGCACGGCGACGGTGAGCGCCTCGATCCTGTAGCCGTCGCTGACGGTGGAGGTGGTCTTGGTCCCGACCTCGTAGTTGGTGAGCTCCTCGCGGCGCTCGTTGTTCTTTTTGGACTGGTCGCCGGAGGTCGAGGCCGCCTGCTCGGCCGGCACGTTCTGCTCGCCGCCCACGGCTGCCTTGCTGTTGGAGTTCTGCGAGCTGCCCGTCTCCTTGATGACGCGCACCGAGCGCTCGACGCGCTGCTCGGGGTTGTAGTTGGTTTCGTTGATCTGGCGCTTATCGGTGTTGAGGCGGGCGGCGACGCTGATCTCGAAGTTGCCGAGGCCGAGATAGGGGGCGAGCGTCTTGGCGATGTTGTCCTGCAGCTCCTTGCGGATGGCGCTCTCGAGGCTGACGGTGCGCGTCGGTGCGGTGCTCGTCCCGTCGCCACCGGAGGCGAGGATGGTGCCGTCGGTGTTGAGCACGGTGACCTGGTCGACCGTGAGCCCGGGCACGGCGGCGGCAACGAGGTGACGGATGGCCGGCGCCAGGGCGCTATCCCCGGCGGTCTCCGTGCGTACGATGACGGACGCCGAGGGGGTCTGGCGTCCGCGCCGGAAGGAGCCGGTGTCGGCCAGCACGATGTGAACGCGGGCGGCCTTGACGCCCTTCATGGCCTGCACGGTGCGCGCAATCTCGCCCTCCAGGGCGCGCACGCGGGTAACCTCCTGCATGAAGGAGGTGAGCCCCATGGAGCCCATTTTGTCGAACAGCTCGTAGCCGGCCGTGGCGCTCGAGGGCAGGCCCTTCTCGGCCAGCAGCATGCGCGCCTGGGCGGTCTGCCCGTAGCGCACCAGCACGGCCGTGCCCTGGGCATTGACGTCGAAATGGATGCCGGCCTCGCGCAGGGCGGCGCCGATGCGGCTCACGTCCTGGGGGGTGAGGCCCGTATAGATCGCCTCGAGCTGCGGGCGGGAGAGGTAGTAGCTGCCCAGGCCCACGGCGGCGAACACGGCGAGGCCGACCAGCCCCATCGCGGCAAGGCGCCGGCCGCCGAGCGCGAGCAGGCTCGACCAAAGCCGTTCCAGCTGCTCCCGCCCGATCATCCGCGCCCCAGGGAAGTATCATGAGATGAGACCACCAGTCTCATCTATCAACCTTGCGCGAGCGTTGTGGTGCGTCCCCCTCTCGCTATTCTCAGAGGAATTGGGAGAGGGGATTCTCCTCAAACAAACGATCGGATCAGGCCGCCGATCAGGAGGTTCCAGCCGTCGATCAGGACGAAGAAGAGGACCTTGAAGGGGAGCGAGATGACGGTCGGGGGCAGCATCATCATGCCCATCGACATGGTGAGGGTCGCCACGATCATGTCGATGACGAGGAAGGGCAGCGCAATCAGGAAGCCGATTTCGAAGGCGCGCCTCAGCTCCGAGATCATGAAAGCCGGGATCAGCACGCGCAGGTCGATCTCGGCGTCGTCCTGCTTCGGCTTCAGGCTCTCGCTGGCAAGCTCGAAGAAGAGCTTCAGGTCCTTGTCGCGCACGTTGGCGCGCATGAACGAGCGGAACGGCGAGGTGATGCGGCCGTAGGCCTCGGCCTCCGTGATCTTCTTCTCCATCAGCGGCTGCACGCCGGTCTGCCAGGCTTTGTCGAAGGTCGGCCCCATGACGTAGAAGGTCATGAACAAGGCGAGGCTGATCAGGATCAGGTTGGCCGGCGTGGTCTGCAGCCCGAGGCCTGCGCGCAGGAACGAGAGTGCGATCACGAAGCGGGTGAAGCACGTCACCATGATGAGCAGGCCCGGCGCCACCGAGAGGATGGTGATGACGGCGATGAGCTGGACGATGCGTCCGGCCGCGGTCGGGTCGTTGGAGGGCACGAGCTGATCGAGGCTCGGCATCTGCGCCGCGGCCCCGGCGCTGCCCGCGAGCAGGATTGCCAGCGATACGAGGAGTTTTGTCATTCGATGATCATCGATTGCACGACCAGGTCGCGAACCTTGCCTCCGCTCCGCACGCGCACGCGATCGTTGAGATCCTCACGCAGGTGCTGGAAGCCGCTGGCGCCCTGAATCTGGCTGAGCGAGACGGTCCTGAGGAACGCGACGATGTCCTCGACGATCTGCGCCGACAGCGTGCCCGCGTCCGGGGTCTGCTCGTCCATGACGAGAAGCGCCTCGATGCGGATCCAGGTCTTGTCGGGGTGGGCAAGGTTGGTGACGATGGGCGCCAGTGTCCTCAGGCTTACGTTGCCGGCATAGCGGTCCTTGCTCGCGGTCCCGGCGCTCGGAGCGGCAGCCTGCTGCGGCGGTTTCTCGCCGTCGGCGGCCTTCTCCATGCGGCCCACGAGCTGAAGGCCCAACAGGCCGCCGAAGCCGACGGCGATGCCGGTCAGCACCACCATCACCGCGATGAAAGCCATCGGCGAGGAGGATTTCGGCGCGACGGACCTCGGGTCGGCG
>JBGGME010000377.1:0-4010 GCA_041288195.1 Hyphomicrobiaceae bacterium | reverse complement strand
GTGGCTCGGGCTGGTCCCGCACCAAGGGTGGCCGCGTCTGCTTTCGGGGGACATGCGGACACGCGCTCGGGGGTCTGCAATTCTTCCGGATTTGTGACGGGTTTCGGACGCCGGCCCATCGCGACGGTGCGGCACACACTGGGGCCGGCGTTCGAAAGCCGCCAGGGAACGAAGGCGCGGGATTGGGGCAGCCGGGTCAGCGTGCTCTATGGGGAATTGGCTGGCACTGGGCTTGCAGCAGGAGGCCGGTGCAGCGGGCGTTGGAGCGGCGCATGCGTGGTGTCGGCGCGATGGTCGGCCAAAGCAGCGTCGAGAACGCCAGATGTGGGGCCTTTCGAGGTCTGTTGCATGGGTCTGATAGCGACTGAGGCCGAGCATCGTCGTTGCCGGACATCAACCAGCAGCACAGCCCAGCCGCCTTATCGGGTGATCCAGGTGCAACCGGCGTCATGACGTGTCGACCCTGATGGCGCTCGCCGACGCGGCGGGGCGATGTCGCGGCGTCGAGCCCGCATCGAACGTCTCGATGATGATCATGCGGCCACCGCAACATGGGCAGGGATGGATCGGCTTGTCTGTCGCCTCGGTACCAGCGGTCGCCTCATCCTGCGTCGCCGACCGTGGTGGCCGTGGGGGCGCCGCCTCGGTGATCAACTCACGTGCCCGCTCAATCGTGTCGGCCTTGGTGCGGCTGCTGGCTAGCAGGCCGTAATGACGGATACGGTGGAAGCCCTTGGGCAGCACGTGCAGGAGGAACCGGCGCATGAACTCGCCCGGCTCGAGCGTCATGGTCTTGTACCGGCCCGGCCCTATGATCCGGTAGTCATTGAACGTGAACGTCACGGCCCGGGCGTCGCTTGCGATCAGCCGGCTGTTGGAGATCGCCACGCGGTGCGTATAGCGGGCGAGATAGGCGAGCACGGCCTCAGGTCCGGCGAACGGGCGCTTGGCGTAGACGTGCCACTTGATGCGGTAGAGCGGGCCGAGGAACGCCTTGAAGGCAGCCGCATCGGCCAGATGTGCGTGCTCGTTGAAGAACTGCAACTTGCCGGCGGCATGCACCGCCTTCAGCAGCGCCAGCATCTTGGCCCGGAACAGGCGCTTGAGCACCGGCACCGGCAACAGGAAGTCCTCGCTGCTGCTGATCCACTTGCAGCCGTCAGCCGAGATGCCACCGCCCGGCACGATCATGTGCACGTGCGGATGGTGGGTCATGGCGGAACCCCACGTGTGCAGCACCGAGGTGAAGCCGATCTTGACGCCGAGCCGCTTCGGGTCGGCTGCGATCGTCAGCAGCGTCTCGGCCGAGGCCTTGAACAGCAGGTCGTAGATCACTGCTTTGTTCTGGAAGGCGATGGCACCGATCCTTGGCGGCAGGGTGAACACCACGTGGAAATAGGGCACCTCCAGCAGCTCGGCCTGTCGCGCCTGCAACCACTTGCGGGCCTGCGAGCCCTGGCACTTAGGGCAGTGCCGGTCGCGACAGCTGCAGTAAGCGATCGCCGTGTGCCCGCACGCCGGGTTCTGACAACGCGCAATGTGGCCACCGAGGGCTGCCGTGCGGCAGCCCTCGATCGCGCTCATCACCTTCAACTGGGCATGACTGAGTCGGCCCTGGTTGGCATGACGCCAAGCAGAACCGTGGTCGCGGAAGATGTTCGCGACCTCCAATGCTGGACGGGGCACGTGTGCCGATCTACTCGACCGGCTCCGTGCTTGGCTTGGGCGTAGGGGTCGGCAGCGTCAGACGATCGAGCGGGCTTTCGATGCTGCGCAGCAAGTTGGTGGCGACGTGCGTGTAGCGCGCGGTCGTGTCCAACTTCGCATGGCCCAACAACACCTGGATGATTCTGACATCGACGCCGGCCTCCATCAGATGCGTTGCGAAGGAATGGCGCAACGTGCGCGGCGTGATCCAGCTCCCGAGCCCCGCTGCATCGGCGGCTTGATGACAGACGCGATTGAGCTGGCGCACCGTCAATGGCAGCAGCGGGTCCTGGCCCGGAAACAACCAGCCCTTCGAGCGACACTGCACCCACCAGGCGCGCAGGATTGCCAACAGTTGCGGCGAGAGGATGCCGTGCCGATCCTTATGGCCCTTGCCTTGCTCGACCCGGATCAGCATGCGCTTGGAGTCGATGTCGGTCACACGCAGCATCACCACCTCGCCGCCGCGCAGGCCCGCGCCGTAGGCAATGCTCAGCGCTGCCTTGTACTTGAGGCCCGGCCCGGGTGCCGCCTCGAGCAGTCGTGTCACGTCGTCCATGGGTAGGACGCGCGGCAGCTTGCGAGGGTAATCGACCCGGGCGAGCGCATGGGCAAGATCAAGGCGCCCGAGTGTGATCTTGAGGAAGAAGCGCAGCGCGGAAACCTGCGTGTTCATCTTCGGCGGCTTGGCGCCCTGCTGCATCTCGTGCACCTGGAAGCGGCGCACGTCCTCGGCGCAAGCCGTGTCCGGCGAGCGGCCAAGAAAGCGAGTGAACGCCTCCACGTGCTTGATGTAGTCGGTTCGCGTCTTCTCGCCGAGCCGGCGGACGGCCATGTCCTCCAGCATGCGGCGGCGCAGATCGCTGATGGGCTTCTCGGTCATTGGGGTGCTCCTCGTCCTGAGGTTGGGGGTGACTTCACCCCGCGATCCTCAAGACCGGGCACTTCCCAACTCCTTACCGAGCCCCAATCACCCCGGCCGATTCCGTCCCAATCATGCCGCTACCGTCACCCCGACGCCGCAGGCTGGCGCGCGAGCGCCTTTGTTCATTGGCATCGAACCGACATTCGCGGCGCTGCACACGTCCGTCGGCTTTCGGGGGTAAATCCACCTACATTGGAACCAGAGTCCAAGGTTGACGCTAACACGAGACGGTCGTTATCCCTCCGGCACCCGACGTGCCTCGCGTTTCAAATTAGACTTTGCCGGCGGCCTCAGGTGGTGGCAGCTATTGGGATGAGGGCCCCGACCACCGCCGATGTGGGGTCAGTCCTTGACGCAGCTGTGGAATTCTAGTCGCCCGATCGCACCCACAGCCCGATTGATTGCATCGCCACGAGATCATCCGCGTCCGCGCGCCGGTGCACGCCCAAGAGCCAATCGCCTCCGAGCAGGAGATTGTAATTGCAGTTCGGATAGGTGTGATGCAGCCAATGGTGTTGCGCCAGGTGGCGGAAGTATCTCGTTCGCGCCATGAAGCGAGGCCACGCGCGCGGGTCATCCATCACTTCTCGGTGGTTTCGGTGCAGATGCGGATGGACGAACTGCGCCAACATCGGCCAGGCGATAAGCGGCACGCAGGCTCCGATGGTGAACCACAGGCCGCCGAGCCAGCATGTGGCCGCGAACACCGGCAGCGTCGGGCCCATGTAGAAGAGATAGGCCTTGAGCTCGATGCCGATAATGTTGCCGTACTCGCAGGCCACGATCTCGCTTTTATCTATTTCGCGAAGTCTCCGAGTGAGCCGCGCTCGCTCACTGTCATCGGCAAACTGGGTGACGTGATCGCGTCTGAAAGTCTGGAAATGGTGGATGACGTGATGCGAGTACCAAGCGTCTTGCAACACACGCCCCAGCCGGCCGAGGCGGCGGTACCATCGGCGAAGATCGGGGCTCGCGTGCTGGATGGCGCGGTGGAAGAAGGACTCGCATACTGTAATGGTGAGATAGCCGCAGATGAGCCCGAGAAACATGTATGCCGCAGCACCGGCCATCGATTCCCCGTCACACAAAAAGCATCAACCCTGCGCTGA
The DNA here is from genome assembly GCA_041288195.1 of Hyphomicrobiaceae bacterium. Taxonomy (GTDB): domain Bacteria; phylum Pseudomonadota; class Alphaproteobacteria; order Rhizobiales; family Hyphomicrobiaceae; genus AWTP1-13. The sequence continues at coordinate 269 of JBGGME010000377.1, read as the reverse complement.
GTGAGAGCTCTATAGCACAGCTTAACTTCCAACGGTCTCGGCCCCATCTAAAGTCTGCAGATGGCACAGGGCTGTCATCTATCGGTGATGCGCCTGTCAGGTCGCTTCCGGATGTACTTCGGACTATCTGTTCTCGAAGTGTCCCATCGAGCCCCGAGGCAGCCCTTGACCCATTTCGGACCTCAGGTGGCAGCCCTCGATTGCTGCTATAGTGGGCGGCGCAATCTGGAGGTTCAAGGAAATCATGCGGGAACTCGCGGGCAAGACGG
>JBGGME010000376.1:0-15014 GCA_041288195.1 Hyphomicrobiaceae bacterium | reverse complement strand
GCGCATCCGCGAGGACTACCTGCGCATCCTGCGCTTCTTCCGGTTCACGGCCGAGTACGGGGAGGGCCCGCCCGACACGGACGGCCTCGGCGCCTGCGTGGCCGAGCGCGAGGGTCTGGCGATCCTGTCGGCTGAGCGCGTTCGCCAGGAGCTGTTGCGCCTGCTGGCGGCGCGACGCGGGCCCGAGCTCGTCGCCACCATGCAGGGCTACGGGCTTGCCACCTATGTGCTTCCGGTTGCGCCGCGGCCCCATCTGCTCCGCCGATTGGCAGACATCGAAGGGGCGCTCGCGCTGACACCGGATGCGGTGTTGCGGCTCGGCGCGCTGGCGGTCGAGATCCCGGAGGACGCCGATCGCCTGCGCGACCGTCTGCGGCTCTCCAACGAGGAACATGCCGAATTGGTGCTGGCGGCCATGCGTCCCCCAGCCATTGGCCCGGGCGCGCCGGAATCCATCGCCCGGGCCTGCCTTTACGCTGAGAGCGCGACCACATATCGGCAGCTGGTGCTGATCGCCTGGGCGCGGTCGGGCGACGCCCCCGACGACCCACTCTGGCGCGACCGCTTCACCCTGCCCGAGCGCTGGCAGCCGCCCCGGTTTCCTCTAAGTGGCGCCGACGTCATGGCACTCGGCGTGCCGGCGGGTCCGCGCATCGGCGAGCTGCTGAGGGCGCTCGAAGCCTGGTGGATCGCCGGCGATTTTGCCGGCGACGAGGCTGCGCTTCGCGTCAGGCTCGGAGAGCTGGCCCGGAGCTGACGGCGAGGAAACCGCCAAGAGCTCGGCATGGTCTGCTCCAGGTGCTGGGCCAGCCCGATGCCGCCGCGTACAATACCCTGCCGTCCTCGAAAACGGCCGCAGCGCAAGGGGGCGAACGTGGGCGCAAAGGACCTATCGAGCATCCTGGCGACATGGGTCGGACTGATTGTGGCCATCGGCGGCGGCTATGCCACCTTCCATCAGTACCGCGACAGCGTGGCAAAGCAGATCGACGACCGCTCGACGACCGCGATAAACTTCGTGATGCAGTTCCAGAACCCGCAAATGCTGCCGCTGCGCGAGAAAATCTACGACTACATCTTCTGCCGGGGAGACTGTGCGGCCAAGACGCCCTCCAACAGCCAGCTTTTCGCCTTCGTCGAGTTCTTCGATGCGATCAGCTACTGCGCCGAGAAGGGCCTTTGTGACGCCGGCATCATCAGCGACGTCTTTGGGCCCTACGCGACCTGGCACTGGCCGTGCCTTTCGCCGGGCATAGCGGAGGTTCGCAGGGGCGAGGCCGCACTCAAGCCGGCGCGCCCGTACGGTCATGGCATGGAGAAGCTCGCCATCAGCAACGTCGGCACTGCCCATTGCGGGAACCTGAAGGGCGGCAGGTAGTGGCCGGCATCATGCAACTCTGGCGGCGGCGCCGGTGGCAGCGAGACACCCAGGCGCTGGCGGCCTACGAAGGCTTGAAGCCCATGGTGGTCGTCACCGGGGGCTCCGAGGGCATCGGCTATGCGCTGGCCCGACGCTTCGCAGCAGGGGGCAACGACCTGATCCTGGTCGCCCGGCGGCGCGAGCCGCTCAAGGCTGCAGCCCAGAGCATTCGCACCGAGTTCGCGGTCGAGGCCGTTGCCGTCCCCGCCGACGTCACCGGGCCAAATGCCATCCCCGCTATCGAGGCTGCGCTGGCAGCGCAGCGGGCCTATGCCGACGTCCTGGTGAACAGTGCCGGCATGGGGCTAGCGGGCCCATTCCACGACCAGGCGCCGGACGCGATTGCGCAGCTCCTCGACCTCAACGTGCGCGCGCTCACCGCGCTCACGCGCCATTTCCTGGCGGGCATGCGGGTGCGCGGCCGGGGCGGCATCCTCAATCTCTCCTCGCTCGGCGCCTATGCTCCCGGTCCCAACCAGGCGGTGTACTACGCCAGCAAGGCCTACGTGCAGTCCTTCAGCGAAGCTATCGCCTCGGAAACGGCAGGGGAAGGCGTGAGGATAACCGCCGTCGCCCCGGGCCCGGTGAACACCCGGTTTCATGCCCGCATGGGAGCCGAGCACGCGCTCTACCGCTATCTGGTTGCCCCCTCCGCCCCGGACAGCGTGGCCCGGGCCGGTTACTATGGGTTCGCGCTGGGGTTGCGCGTCGTCGTGCCCGGCCTCATCAATCCCTTCCTGGCATTGGCCATGCGCATCTTGCCGCATAGAATTGTGATTCCCATTGTCGGAGTCTTGTTGAAGCAGCGAGGAAGCAGCGCAAGCGATGCTCGAGGCCAAATCCCCCGATAGCCCCGAAGCGGGCGCCGGCGGCACCCTGCCGCGCAGCCTGCGCATCGGCGAGGCCAAGAAGCCCGTCTGCATCGTGCTGCACCAGGAAAACTCCAATCCGGGCCACGTCGGGCAGTGGTTCCGCCGCAACGGCTACGCGCTCGATATTCGCAAGCCGCGCTACGGCGACCCGCTGCCCGAGACCCTCGAGAAGCACTGCGGCGCCGTCGTTTTCGGCGGACCGATGAGCGCCAACGACAAGGACGAGTTCATCTGCCGGGAGACGGAGTGGATCGGCGTCGCGCTCGAGGAGGAGAAGCCTTTTCTCGGCATCTGCCTCGGCGGCCAGATGCTTGCCAACCGTCTCGGCGCCAAGGTCGGCTTCCACCCCGAGGAGCTGGCCGAGATCGGCTACTACCCAATCGCCGCGACCGAGGATGGGCTTCGCTTCGGTCCCTTCCCCGATCACGTCTACCAGTGGCACCGCGAGGGCTTCGAGCTTGCCAGCGGCGCGCGGCTCATCGCCACGTCCTCCGGCGCCTACCCCAATCAGGCCTTCGCCTACGGCGCGGCCATCGGCCTGCAGTTCCACCCCGAGATCACCTACGCCCAGGTGCACCGCTGGACCGGGCACAACAACGCGCGCCTCGGCATGAAGGGCGCCCGCGAGCGGCACGAGCACATCCAGGGCCATATCGACCACGCGCCCAGGGTGCACGCCTGGCTCGATCGCTTCCTGTCGCGCTGGGTCGAGTGCGAACTCACGATTGATTAAGCTCCTGTTGGGGGAATGGTAAGGGGTTGCGGGCTTTGATAGCCGCAGGCCGCCGGTTTTGTCGTGCGTACCGGCGCCTTCGATGCGGCCGGGCCGCGTAGCGTATGGCCCCGGCCGCATCGAACAACATCCGCAGCCGGCCTCCCCCCTTGCTTATCGGCCGACGAGCGCCAGCCACTCCTCCTCGCTCAGCACCTTGACCCCGAGCTCGCGCGCCTTGACGAGCTTGGAGCCCGCGTCGCCGCCAGCCACCACATAGTCGGTCTTGGCCGACACGGACCCCGTCACCTTGGCGCCTAGTCGCTCGGCCAGCGCCTTGGCCTCGGGGCGCGTCATCTTCTCGAGAGTGCCGGTGAACACCACGGTCTTGTCGGTGACGGGCGAGGTGGCGGTCGCCCGCACAAACGGCTCGACCTCGACCTCCTCGAGAAGATCGTCGAGCGCCTCCAGGTTGTGGGACTCGGAGAAGAAGTCGATCAGCGCGTCGACCACGGTAGCGCCGATGCCCTCGATGTTGTCGAGCTCCTGGTAGGCGTCGCTGTCCTTGCCGCCCTTGGCGGCCGCCAGGCCGGCCGCGCGGAGGGCCTCGAAGCTGCCCAGCGCCTTTGCCAGGTCGCGCGCAGTCGTCTCGCCGATGTGGCGGATGCCCAGCGCATAGATGAAGCGATCGAGCGGGATCTTGCGCCGAGCCTCGATGGCCGTGAACAGGTTCTCGACCGACTTGGCCCCAAATCCCTTCTTCTCGGCGAGCCGCTTGTCGGCGGGCAGACGCGCGTCGCGCTTGGCGAGCGTGAAGATGTCGGCCGGCCGCAGTATCCGACCCTCGTCGTAGAACAGCTCGATCTGCTTCTCGCCCAGCCCCTCGATGTCGAAGGCGTTGCGCGACACGAAATGCTTGAGCCGCTCCTTGGCCTGCGCCGGACAGATCAAGCCGCCCGTGCAGCGCCGCACCACATCGATGCGCCCCGTGCGCTCGTCGACCTCGCGCACGGCCGAGCAGCCGCACGCCGGGCATACCTCGGGGAACTCGTAGGGCTTGGCGCCCTTGGGCCGCTTGTCCGGAACGATGCCCACGATCTGCGGGATGACGTCGCCGGCGCGGCGCACGATCACCGTGTCGCCGATGCGGATGTCCTTGCGCGCAATCTCGTCCTCGTTGTGCAGCGTCGCGTTCGACACCACCACGCCCCCGACCGTCACCGGCTCGAGCTTGGCGGCCGGGGTCAGCGCGCCGGTGCGGCCCACCTGGATCTCGATGTCGTTGAGCCGCGTCATCGCCTCTTGCGGGGGAAACTTGTGGGCTATGGCCCAGCGCGGCGCGCGCGACACGAAGCCCAGCCGCTGCTGCCAGTCGAGCCTGTTGACCTTGTAGACGACACCGTCGATGTCGTAGCCGAGCGAGGCGCGGTTCTTCTCCATCTCGCGATGGAAGGAGAGGACCGCCTCCGGCGTATCGCACACACGCATCAGCGGATTGAGCGGCAACCCCCACTGCTGGAAGCTTGCGTACACGCCCGATTGGGTATCGGCCGGCAGCTTGCTGGCGGCCCCCCAGCCGTAGGCAAAGAAGCGCAGCGGACGGCGCGCGGTGATGGAGGCATCGAGCTGGCGCAGGGAGCCCGCCGCCGCGTTCCTGGGGTTGGCGAACACCTTGGCGCCGGCCTCGGCCTGCTCGGCGTTGAGCTTCTGGAAATCGTCGTGGCGCAGATAGATCTCGCCACGCACCTCGATCAGCTCAGGGATACCTTTGCCGGCGAGTCGGCGGGGGATATCGCGCATCGTCACGACGTTGGGCGTCACGTTCTCGCCCTCGGTGCCGTCGCCCCGCGTCGCCGCCTGCACCAGGCGCGCGTTCTCGTAGGTGAGGGAGATCGAGAGCCCATCGATCTTCGGCTCGGCCGTCAGCTCGACGGGAGCATCGGCGCCGAGGCCCAAGAAGCGACGGACGCGGGCGATGAAATCGACCACGTCCTCCTCGCTGAAGGCGTTCCCGAGCGAAAGCATCGGCACGCTGTGGCGGACCTTGCCGAAGGCCGCGACCGGAGCGGCGCCGACCCGCAAGGACGGGCTGTCGTCGCGCACGAGCGCAGGAAAGCGCGCCTCGATGGCCGCGTTGCGCTGGCATAGCGCGTCGTAGTCGGCGTCGGAGACCTCCGGAGCATCTTGCGCGTAGTAAAGCTCGTCGTGGTGCGCGATCTCGCGCGCGAGCCGCTCAAGTTCGGCCGTCGCTTGCGCCTCGGTCAACTTGTCGACCGGCTTGCCGGCCGCACTTGTCGCTTTCATGCGCGCAAGATGCCTCCGCTCCAACGCGAAAGCCAGAGAGGAGGCGCGGAATGGCTGGGGAAGCCCTCTGCCTGCGCTACTGGGTGCGCTGCGCGAGACCCATCGGCGGCTTGCTCGGGGCGCTCGACACCGGCACGTCGCTCGGCACCCGCGGCGTCGGCAGGTCCTCGGGCTTCGGCAGACCCGGCAGCGGCTCCGCAGGCGCGGCAGCCGGCTCGGGCTTCTTCTGCTGCTGCTGGCCGCCCGGAGTGACCGCCTTGATGGCGTTGCTGAGCCAGGTCCCCTGGTTGATCTGCGGGCTCACGCCGCCCGACTTGAGCAGGGCGAAGGCGCGCCCGTACCATTCCGAGTTCGGGTAGTTGTGCCCGAGCACGGCGGTGGCTGTCTGCGCCTCGGGGACGATGCCGAGCACCATGTTGGTCTCGGCGAGGCGGTAGAGTGCTTCCTCGACGTGCGCCGTCGTCTGGTACTCGGTGACGACCACCTTGTAGCGATTGATGGCGCCTACCTGGTTATTGCGCTGCTGGTAGTAGCGGCCGACGCTCATCTCCGACGCGGCCAGCGCGTCCTCGGCTAGGCGAATACGATTGACCGCCTGCCTGCCGTAGGGGCTGTCCGGGTAGCGCTGCACGAGCGTCTTGAGCTCGGCGAGCGCCTTGCGGGTCGCCGTCTGGTCGCGGGAGGGATCGCGAATCTCGTCGAAGTTTGCCGAAGCGATGATGTGGTGCGCCAGCGCGGCGTCCTTGGTACCGGGATGCAGCGCCGTGTAGCGGCGCGCCGAGGCGACCGCCTCCGGGTATTTGCCGGCCTTATAGTAGGCGTAGGCCGCCATGACGATGGCGCGCCGCGCTTCGGGCGAATAGGGGTGGTCGCGGTCGAGGTCCTCGAACTTGCGCGCGGCTTCCGAGTAGTTACCGCCGTTGAGGAGCGCGTCGGCGCGCGCATACATCTTGTCGGGCGGGTCTGGGTTGAGAACCTTGGCGGAGTCGATGGAGGAGGCACAGCCAACGAGCAACCCGCCGGCCAACAGGCAGCTCAGCACGCGGCCGAGCATGCTGGCACGCGCACGAAACGCCGGCGCTGTCGCCCGAATTGCCATTGGCCTCGTCCCCGTTGCTCGTTCCGGTTCTTGCGCCGGTTTGACTTGGTGCGCTTCTGCTAGCCGTAGCACACGAACCGACGCTCACCAACCGCTGGCCTTACCTCACCCTGCGGCATGGAGCACGACTATGCATTCCACATTGCCGCCAAATTGTGGTGGTCGCTCAGTATGTTCGCGACAGTTGCCGGCTCGTCACGGTCCGCACGCGCACCCGCCTCGGCGCAAACCGGTCAGGTGCGGTCGGCAGCGTAGTTGACGGCAGCGACGCCGACGGACACATCGACCGCGACCGCGTCACGGACCCAAGGAGCGCGCACCAGCGACCAGGCGTCCTTGTCGGCAAGCAGCGCCTGCAGAACGCGCGCGTTGAGGCGATGACCGCCGCGAACCGACCGATAGGCGCCGAGCAGCGGCGAGCCCGCCAGCGCCAGATCGCCCATCGCGTCGAGCATCTTGTGACGCACGAACTCCTGCGGATAGCGCAGCCCCTCCGCATTCATGATGCGGTCGTCGGCGAGCGCAATGGTGTTGCTGAGCGAGGCGCCGAGCGCCAAGCCGGCCTTCCAGAGGTTCTCCACGTCGCGCATAAAGCCGAAGGTGCGGGCGCGCGCGATCTCGTTGCGGAACGCGCCGGAGCTCATCTCCAGAGCGAGGCGCTGCTGTCCGATCAGCGGCGTCGGGAAGTCGATCTCGACGTCGAGGTGGAAGCCCGAATGCGGGGTCAGCTCGCCCCAGCAATCGCCGTCCTGCACGCGCACCGGCTTCAGCACCTTGATGAACTTGCGCGGCTGCGACAGCTCGCGAATGCCGACGTCGTCGATTGCCTCGACGAAAGCGGCCGCGCTGCCGTCCATGATGGGGACTTCGCGCGCATCGATCTCGATGTAACAGTTGTCGATGTTGAGACCGCGCATCGCGGCCAGCAGGTGCTCGACGGTTCCGACCGTCACGCCGGCGTCGTCGCCGAGCACGGTGCAAAGGGTCAGGTTTTTGACGTAGCGGACGTCGGCAGGAATCTCGGAGATGATGCGGCCGCGCTTGCTGACGAGGAAGCGGTGGCCGGTATCAGCATCGGCGGGATGCAGAACCATCGAGACCGGCGCGCCGCTGTGCACTCCCGTACCCGACAGCTCGATCTCGCGCCCGATCGTAGTCTGTCGCGACCCGATAAATCGCTTGGACATTGTGCGCAGTCCCTCGATCCCCTCATCGGCTCAGGACCCCCGATTCCTCTATCGGATATCCTGCGCCCCCCTTGCTTGTCCCGAACGCGTGCCCTTGAGTTTGAGCCTCCCTGCGGCCCATGGGCTTGATTCTGCTCGGTCCAATGAATCAAACGATATGCACTGTGTGGAATGTGGACAAATCACGGTTTCTTTCATTGTGTTACCGGACAGCCGCAGAGGGCGTTGCTGCAATGGACTGCAACCTAACGTTTACCTCGCCCAAAAAAGACCGGTAGATCAACTTGTTGTTCACCATCACCCGAGCCGTTTCTACTGCTCGAATTCTTGGGTGCGGGAGCATCATCCTTGCCCGGTCGGCCCGCTCCCGTCAGTCGGCGCAGCAGGCTGGTCTTGGGCGCCGGCGCCTCGGGCTGCCGCTGGTACACGAATGGCGGCTCAGGCGGGGTCGCGCGAGGCTCGTTCTCGCCTGATTTGGCCCAATACTCACGCTGGGCATGCGGTGGGAAATCTTCCACGCCCGGAACAGGTCTGCCGCCCCGCGCGGCGTCGGCAGCGCCCGGCTCAGTATTGGTAGTACGGTTCTTCCCCCACGTCGCCGGCGGCAGCGGCGAAAACTGTGGGGGACCTTCCTGGATGTACACCTCGCCGGGAGCGCGGTGAGCTTCGGGAACAACGATGTCCTCGATACCGGCGTCGCGCTCCGCACCCTCGTCGATGGCCGCGCTCAGGCGGCGGTGGAAGTCGCTCGTGGCTTCGGCTGGAGGCGCCGGGGGGCTGGATGGCTGCGGCGTCCAGACCGGGGCGACTTCGGCGGCGGGCTGCTGGGCATGCGACCGCGACATGCCCGAGGCCACGATCGACACGCGCACCTTGTCGCCCAGCGTCTCATCGAAGGTGGCGCCGACGATGATGTTGGCGTCCGGATCGACCTCCTGGCGCACGCGGTTGGCAGCCTCGTCCACCTCCCAGAGCGTGAGATCGCGGCCACCGGTGATGGAGAGAAGGAGGCTCCTGGCACCCTTGAGCGTGACATCGTCGAGCAGCGGATTGACGATGGCTTCCTCGGACGCGACGATCGCACGCTGCTCGCCCGATGCCTCGCCGGTCCCCATCATGGCGGTGCCCATCCCGCTCAAGACGGTGCGCACGTCGGCGAGGTCGAGGTTGATGAGTCCTTCCTTGACGATCAGGTCGACAATACAGGCAACGCCCGAATAGAGCACCTGGTCGGCCAGAACGAAGGCCTCGGCGAACGTCGTGCGGTCGGTGGCGACGCGAAAAAGGTTCTGGTTTGGTATCACGAGCAGGGTGTCGACGTGCTTCTTGAGCTCGGCGATGCCCGCCTCAGCGATGCGCAGGCGCCGTGAGCCCTCGAACTGGAAGGGCTTGGTCACCACCGCTACCGTCAGTATTCCGAAGTCCTTGGCGGCCCGCGCGATCACCCATGCAGCGCCAGTGCCGGTGCCGCCGCCCATGCCGGCAGCGATGAACACCATGTGGCAGCCGGCAATCGCCGAGCGAACCTCCTCGATGGCCTCCTCGGCGGCGGCCTGCCCGATGTCGGGCTTGGAGCCGGCGCCCAGGCCCTCCGTGAGTCGCTGCCCCAGCTGCACACGGTGCTGGGCGCTCGAAGCATCGAGCGCCTGGGCATCGGTGTTGGCGACAACAAACTCGGCGCCGGTGAGACCGGCGGCGATCATGTTGTTGACGGCGTTGCCGCCTGCGCCACCCACGCCAATCACGGCAATGCGCGGTTTCATCATCGCCAGCCCCTCAGAATCCTTCCCGGAGCCACTGTCCCATACGCCGCAAATAGCCGCCTGCCTCGCGACCTCCCCGATCCCCCCGCGTGCCTGCGCTGGGATCGAGCGCAACCTGCAACAAGCCGACAGACGTGGAGAACGCCGCACCGCCGAGGCCGGCCGGCATGCCCTCCAGCGGCTCGCTTCGCGCAACGCGCACGGGGCGCGCGAAGAAGTCGGCCGCAAACTCTCCCGACCCAACAACCTGGCTGCCCCCGCCCGTCAGCACCATGCGCTGCATCGTGTGCTGGGCGACGCCGGAACGCTCGATCCGGCCGGCGAGGTGACCGAAGAGACGCAACATGCGGCCGCGGATGATGGTGCGCACCTCTCCCTTGGTAGTCTGGGCTCGGCCGCCGGCGTCCTCGCCGGCTTGCGCGTACTCAATCACCTCGTGATCGTCCGAGACAACTCTTGCCAGAGTGCCATATTCCTTCTTGATTCGCTCGGCTTCGTGTGCGGGAGCCCCCAGCGCGTGCGCAAGATCGAAGGTGGCGTGGTTGCCGCCGACGGGCACAACGTCGGTCGACAGCAGATGTCCTCTGGCGAAGGACGCCATGGTCGTTGTGCCTGCACCGATGTCGATCGCCACCACGCCGATCTGGCGCTCCTCCTCGGTCGTCGCGCCCAGTCCGCTGGCGTATGGCGCCGGAGCGAGGCCCGCAGCCGACAGATAGGCGCGCTCGACGACGTGGATCAGGTTGCGCAGCGGGGCCTCGTCGACGGTGACGGCGTGCAGTTCGGCGCCGAGCGTCTTGCCGGCGAGACCCAACGGCTCGCCGATGCCTGCGGCACTGTCGAGCCGATACGAGATACGGTTCATGTGCAGCAGTGTGCGCCCGTCGCGCTCGACGTGCGCGCGCGCGGCCCCCATCAGGCGCTCGATGTCTGCACTGACAACCACGCGTCCCTCGATCTCCGTCTTGGCCGTGAACGTGCGCGACTTGAGTCGGCCGCACGCCACGGACAGGTAGACGTCTTCCACCGACACGCCGGCAGCGCGCTCGGCCTGCGCCACGGCGGCGCGCACCGTCTGCTCCGCGTCGTCGAGCGCCACCACCAGCCCCCCCTTGAGGCCCCGAGTGGGTGCAACGCCGACGCCGACAACACGCACCGCCACCGACCCGCTTGCCGGCCGGGCAATCGCGGCAATCACGCAAACCGTCTTGCTGTTGCCGATGTCCAGAAGGCCGACGACTTGCTCAGCCTGCCTGCCCGACCCGATACTTGCTGTCACGCGACGACTCCGACGCTCGCTCACATTCCGTCAGCGCCACCACGCGCGCCCGACAGCTGTCCTACGACCTGACGGCTTTCCGGCCACATGCGCACGAGCGTGCGGCCGGCAACCCGCAGATCAATCTCGTTGGCGCCCGCCCGCGCGGCGGCCTGCGCCAGCTCGGGAAACCGCGCCAGCGCCTCGGCGACGCCCTCTGCCGGCAGCTCTACAGTGCCTCCGCCGACCAGCAGCAGCCTCCAGCGCCGCTCGCCGACGCGCTCTGCAATCTCGAGCCGGTTGGCAAGCGCTGGGTATCCGGAAACAAGCGCAAAGAGTGCAGCCGCCCCCGCAGGGGCACCTTCACCTGCGACCCGCGGCAGGGACGGCGCGGCGTTCGCCGCCACGGCGGCGAGCACGCGTCCGGTCTTGTCGATCAGGTAGGTGCGTGAGCCGAGGCGCCAACCCGCAAACGGCGCGCGCTCGGTGATGTGGACGTCGAGGCGGTCCGGGAACACGCGCTCGATGCTTGCGCGCTCGACCCAGGACAGGCGCTCGACGCGCGCCTGCGCAGCGCGGCTGTCGAAGCTCAGAAGGGTCGGCGTTGAGCCAAGATCGATGGCGTCGAACACGTCGCTGTCGGGAGTGAGGCGGTGACCTGTCAGCACAATCTGGGTCAGGCCGTAGCCGGCCTGGTCGAGCAAGTGCTCGAGCTCGGCAAGCGCCGGCTGCAACTGCGGGGCCGATTTTCCAGACCCGGGAAGTAGCGCGAAGACGGCTGCGGCCCCGAGTGCCGCCGCCGCGGCCGGCAGCATCGGCCAGAAGCTGCTGCGCTTGTGCCGGCGCGGGGCAACGAGAGGACGACGGGATTTGATCGTGGCGGGTGTTGCGCTTGTTGCGGGAGGTGCCGAAGGCGCTGGCGATTGGCTCGCCCGCCACCAGATCGGCCCGGTCCCTATCTGTCGCAACTTGCCTCCTCCACCATCCAGCTCACGAGCTCGGCAAACGTCAGTCCAGCATGCACGGCCAACTCGGGAACCAGCGAGGTCGCAGTCATGCCCGGTTGCGTATTCACCTCCAGGCACACAACCTCGCCCGTGCCGCCATCCGTGTCGTCGTAGCGAAAGTCGGCCCGTGACACGCCGCGGCAGCCCAATGCTTTATGGGCCGTCAAGGTTAACTTCTGCACCAATTCGTAAACATTCGGTTTAAGCTTGGCTGGCAGGACGTGCAGCGACCCGCCTTCCGCGTACTTTGCCTCGTAGTTGTAGAAGCGCAGCGCCTGCGCCGGGACGATCTCGGTGACGCCGAGGACGCGCTCGCCCATCACCGCGCAGGTGAGCTCGCGTCCGGGGATGAAGCGCTCGGCCAGCAGGTCATCCCCGAAAGCCCAACCTGGATCGTTGAGCTCCTGCGGCGGGTGCTCGTGGTCCTCTGGGACGATGAACACGCCGACACTCGAGCCCTCCGACACGGGCTTGAGCACATACGGGCGCGGCAGCACGTGCGCCCGCGCCGCCTCGCTGCGGGCGACGACCTTGCCGTCCGGCACGGGGATGCCCGACGCGCGCATCACCTGCTTGGCGCGCTCCTTGTGCATGGCGAGCGCCGAGGCGAGCACGCCAGAGTGGGTGTAGGGGATCTCCAGGACCTCGAGTAGGCCTTGCACGCAGCCGTCCTCGCCCCAGCGCCCGTGCAGCGCGTTGAAGCAGACCTCCGGAGCAACTCGCTCGATCTCCTTGGCGAGATCGCGGCTGGCATCGACGCGCGCAACTTTGTAGCCGGCGCTCTCCAGCGCATCGGCACAAGCCTTGCCCGAGCGCAGGCTCACCTCGCGCTCCGCGGACCAGCCGCCCATCAGGACGGCGACGTGGTTGAAGCGCCGCTGTCCGGCGCGCGCACTCATTTCGCGAGCGCCTCGACCATGGCTGCCCCCGTCGGTCGGCCGCTCTTGGCAAGACCCAGGCGGATGATCTCCCATTCGAGCGTCACGCCAGAGGTCTCTCGCACGCGAGCGCGCACGGTCTCGCCGAGCCGTTCGACATCCTCGGCCGACGCGTTGCGGTCGTTGATCAGGAAGTTGCAATGCATCTCGGACACCTTGGCGCCGCCCACACGCAGGCCGCGACAGCCCGCGGCGTCGACCAGCCGCCAGGCGCTCGAGCCCGGCGGGTTCTTGAAGGTGGAGCCGCCCGTGCGCTCCTTGATCGGCTGGTTGGCCTCGCGATACTCGGCCACCTCCTCCATCTGCTTCTGGATCTCGGCGGGATCGCCGGGTGTCCCTTGGAACAGCGCCTCCGTGAACATGAAATCACCGGGTATGCCGCAGTGGCGATAGCTGAGATGCATGGCCTCGAGCGGGAGCACATGAATCGTGCCTTTGCGATCAACGGCACGGGCCTCGACGAGCACATCCTTGGTCTCGCAACCATGCGCCCCGGCGTTCATGCGCAGCGCCCCGCCGACCGATCCAGGCACGCCACGATAGAAAGCCAGGCCAGCGATCCCCGCATCCGCCGCGGCGCGCGATAGCTTGACGTCGGGAACAGCCGTGCCGACGCGCAGCCGGTTGCCGGGTTCGACGGTGATCTGCGAGAAGCCGCGGCCGAGGCGGACGACGACACCCGGCACGCCGCCGTCGCGCACGAGCAGGTTGGAGCCGAGGCCGATCACCGTCACCGGCAGCTCGGCCGGCAAACGCTCCATGAAATAGGCTAGGTCGGCGGCGTCCGCCGGCGTGTACAAAACCTGCGCCGGACCACCCACCCGGAACCAGGTGATATCCGCCAGCATGGCGTTGGCCGCCACCCGGCCGCGCAGATCGGGCATCCGCACCGCAATCTCGAGCAGCAGATCGGGAAAGCTCATGCGGCCCCTCCGGCACGCATCGGTTCGCCGGCCAGCCACTCGGGCAGGTTGTGCGCCCATTCCGTGCTGTTGCCGGCGCCCAGGCACACCACCATGTCGCCGGCCGCGGCGACGCGCTTGAGAGCGCCCGCGATCTCGCGCTCGTTGTCGACGGTTGCAACGCCGCCATGCCCGGTCGCCCGGATCGCCTCCGCCAAGGCCACGTGATCGATACCATCGATCGGCAGCTCGCCTGCGGAGTAGAGCGGCGTGACGACGACGCTGTCGGCGTCCTTGAAGCAGGCGGCGAACTCGGAAAAAAGATCGCGCACGCGCGTGTAGCGGTGCGGCTCGACCACGGCGATGACGCGCCCTCGCGCGCCGGCGCGCGCCGCCTTCAGCACGGCGGCGATCTCGACGGGATGGTGGCCGTAGTCGTCGTAGATGGTAACGCCGTTCCAGGTGCCGGTCGGCTGGAAGCGGCGCTTGACGCCGGAGAAGCCCGCGAGCGCCTTGCGCAGGGTATCGTCGCCGATGCCCGCCTCGCTGCCCGCGGCGATCGCCGCCAGGGCGTTGAGGGCGTTGTGATGGCCGATGAGCGGCACGCTCCAGCCTCGAATCCCACGGGCACCGCCGCGCACGCGCGCGCCGAGATCAGCGTCGAAGAAGGTTTGCCCGCCCTCGACGCGCGCCGATTTGAGCACGAGGTCAGCGCCAGCCGTCACACCGTAGGTCAGAAGCCGGCGCCCGTCGCGCCGCAGCTCCAGGCGCTCCAGCATGTCGGCAACCACCGGATGGTCGATGCAGGCCACACCCAATCCGTAGAACGGGATATTGCGGAAGAATATCTCGAACTCGCGATGCATGTTCTCGACGGTTTTGAAGTAGTCGAGATGCTCGGGGTCGATGTTGGTGACGACGCCGATCTGGCTCGGAATCTTGATGAAGGTGCCGTCGGATTCGTCGGCCTCCACGATCATCCACTGGCCGTTGCCGAGGCGCGCGTTCGATCCCCACTCGTTGATGATGCCGCCGGTGATCACCGTCGGGTCGAGCCCCGCGGTCTTGAAGATGTGGGCGATGAGCGATGTCGTAGTGGTTTTTCCGTGCGTTCCCGTCACCGACACGGTGGCATAGAGGCGCATCAGCTCGGCCAGCATCTCGGCTCGGCGAATGATGGGGTAGCCCTTGGCGCGGGCGGCCTCGAGCTCGGGATTCGTGCGTTTGACGGCGGTCGAGATGACGATGTAGCGCGCGCCGATCAAGTTGATGGGATCATGCCCGACGAATACGCGGATGCCCTTGAGGCGCAGGCGCCGGACGTTGGCGCTGTCCTTCTGATCGCTGCCCTGCACGGTATAGCCCTTGGCGTGCAGGATTTCCGCAATCGCACTCATGCCGATCCCGCCCACGCCGACCACGTGCACGGGACCTATATCGCGAGGCATTTGCATGCGTATTTCCCCTCGTTGGCAGCAAAAAGCCTACGCGCTTTTCGGCTTGCTGCCTATCAGCTCCTCGACCAGATCGGCGAGGCGAATGACTGCGTCAG
>JBGGME010000375.1:0-11879 GCA_041288195.1 Hyphomicrobiaceae bacterium | reverse complement strand
CACGAGCGCCGGGCATTTCACCTTGCTGGCCGCATCGGGCCCCGACGTCCAGGCCGCACAGGCCGCGAGGTCGGCGTGCAGCACGCCCGGCCCACTGCGGGCGAAGAGGGCGAGCGTGCCGCCCGTCATCCACAGTCCCGGCGCGGGATTGCCGCCGAGCTTGGCGTCGGCCCCGTGCGCCCAGGCCGTCATCATGGCGTAGGCGCGCTCGGGCTGCTCCTTCGCGGCCGTCAGCAAATCCTTGTGCACGGGGATCGCCGCCGCCGTGCCGACCAGCGCGATGCCGGCCGCGCGCGCTCCCAATACCGCAGCCGCCTCGATCGCGATCGCGCCTCCCATGGAGTGGCCGATCAGCGTCGCGGTCTTCGCCCCGGCGGCATCGAGCAGGTGCACGACCCAGCGGGCGAGGTCCGGGACGGTCGCGAGCGGCGCACCCTCGGAGCGGCCATGTCCCGGCAGGTCGACCGCCAGCACCGAGTACCCGTGCCACCCGAACCAGCGCGCGGGCAGCTGCCACACGGTGTGGTCGCAGCCGGCGCCATGCAGGAACACCACCACGGGCCTCGCCGGATCGAACGCACGCCCACCGGTCGCGGCATAGACCCTGCGGCCGTCGACTTTCAGCTCCATCACACTAGCCCTTCTGCGAGGCGGCCAGCGCCTGATTGAGGTCGTCGGTCAGGTCCTGCGGGTCCTCGAGCCCGATCGACAGGCGCACGAGCTCCTCGCCGACGCCCGCCGCAGCCAGCTCCTCGATGCTCATCTGCTGATGCGTCGTCGAGGCCGGGTGGATCACCAGGCTCTTGGCGTCGCCGACGTTGGCGAGGTGGGAGAACACCTTGAGGCGCTCGATCAGCCTGGCGCCGGCCTTGCGCCCGCCCTTGATGCCGAAGCTCAGGATCGCGCCGGCGCCCTTGGGCATCTGCCGCTTTGCCAGCGCATGGTCTGGATGGCTCTCGAGTCCTGGATACTTCACCCAGGCGACGGCGGCGTGCGTCTCCAGGAACCGCGCGACGGTCTCGGCATTGGCGACGTGGCGCGCCATGCGCACCGGCAGCGTCTCGATGCCCTGCAGCAGGTAGAACGCGTTGGCCGGGCTCATGCAGGCGCCGAAGTCGCGCAGGCCCTCGGTGCGCGCGCGCATGATGAAGGCGGCGGGCCCGAACTCCTCGGCATAGGTGATGCCATGGTAGCCGGCATAGGGCTCCGTCAGCGTCGGGAACTTGGCTGCGGCCCCCATCCAGTCGAAGCGTCCGCCGTCGATGACGATGCCGCCGATGGCGATGCCGTGGCCGCCCAGGAACTTGGTCGCCGAGTGCATGACGATGTCGGCGCCGTGCTCGATCGGCCGGCACAGATACGGCGTGGCGAACGTGGAGTCGATCGCCAGCGGCAGCGCATGCTTGTTGGCGATGCCGGCCACTGCCTCGATGTCCAGCACCTCCATGCCGGGGTTGCCGATGGTCTCGGCATATACGAGCCGCGTCTTGTCGGTGATGGCACGCTCGAAGCTCTTGTGATCGCGCGGATCGACCAGCGTGGTCGTGATGCCGAAGCGCGGCAGCGTGTGCGTGAACATGTTGTGCGAGCCGCCGTAGATGCGTGAGGAGGCAACGATGTGCCCGCCCGCGCCCATCAGCGTGGCGATGATCAGGTGTAGCGCCGCCTGCCCGCTGGCGGTCGCCACCGCGCCGACGCCGCCCTCGAGCGCCGAGATGCGCTCCTCCAGCACCGCCACGGTCGGGTTGGAGATGCGCGAGTAGATGTGCCCCGCGCGCTCCAGGTTGAAGAGCGAGGCGGCGTGCTCGGTGTCGTCGAACACGAAGGACGTCGTCTGGTAGATCGGGACCGCCCGCGCCCCCGTCGCCGGGTCCGGCCGCTGCCCCGCATGCAGCGACAGCGTGTCGAAGCGCGGCCCCCGTGGTGTGGTCATTGAACGGTATTCCGGTGCTCGGGCTCCCCTCCCCCTTGTGGGGAGGGGTTGGGGGTGGGGGGAGCCCCGATGTTGAATGCTCTGCAATCCCCCCCTCCCCATCCCTCCCCCACAAGGGGGGAGGGATGCGCGATTCTGTATGGGCTCATGCGATCGCTCCGTGGATCACGCATAGAACGCACTCTCGAACGCGTAGCAGAGCGGCAGCGACTTCTTGTCGGCGAAGGGCAGCACCTGCGTGATGTAGACGCCGCCGATGCCGGTCGATTGGTCGATCCAGAAATAGGTGTTGGCGAGCCCCGCCCACATCAGGCCGCCGGCCGGGCGCCCCGTCGGCGCCTTCGCCGCATTGATCTGGAAGGTGAGCCCCCACGTCTTCTCGACGCCCGGGAAAAACTCGGCGTCGTTGGAGAGCGGCGGCGCCGCCGTCTTCAGCAGGCACACGCGGGCGTCGCCCATGGCGTTCTTCGACATGAGATCGATCGTCTCGGACTTCAGCACCTGGATACCGTTGGCCCTGCCGCGGTTGAGCATCATGCGCACGAACTTGAGGTAGTCGCCGGCCGTGCAGTAGAGGCCGCCGCCGCCCATGTCGAACTCGGGCTCCTGCGGGATCTCGAGCTCCATCTGCGGCACCAGCTTGTCGCCCTCCTCGCGCTGGTGGATCTTGGCGAGGCGGCCGCGCATGTCGGGCGTGATCTTGTAGGCGATGCTGGTCATGCCGAGCGGGGCGAACAGGTTCTGGGCCAGATACTGGCCGAGCCGCTTGCCGCTCGCCGCCTCCACCATCTTGCCGGCCCAGTCGATGCCGATGCCGTAGAACCATCTCTCGCCGGGGTCGAACAGCAGCGGCGTGGTCAGCGCTGCATGCTGGCAGGTGATGATGCCGGGGATGTTCTTGGCCGTCTGGTACTTGGCGATGTCCTCGCTCCAGATCTCGTAGCCGAAGCCCGCCGTGTGCGTGAGCAGGTGCCGCAGCGTGATCGCACGCTTGGGCGCCCGCGTGCGCGGCTGCCCGGTGGCGTCGAAGCCCTCCAGCACCTGCGCCTTGCCGAGGTCGGGCACGACCTTGGCGGCAGGCGCATCGAGGTCGAGCTTGCCCTGTTCGACGAGCTGCATGGCGGCGGCGCCCGTGAGCGCCTTGGTCATGGAGGCGATCCAGCCGACGGTATCGAGCGTCATCGCCGCCGGCTCGCCCAGCACGCGCTTGCCGAACGCGCCCTCGTAGATGGTCGAGGTCCGGTCGGTCGCCATCGCCACCACGCCCGGCACGTCGCCGGCATCGGCAGCGGCCTTCATGGTGGCGTCGATCTTGGCATTGCGCGCAGTCGCGGTGCTCGCCATGTGAAACCTCCCATGCGGTCTTGTGGTTCGCCGGCCGCCGCGCGCGGCTCGGCCTCTGGCCTCAAGTCTATGACGAGACTGCGCCCCGCGCGAGCCAGATTAGATCGGCAGGAGGCCATTCAGACTCAGCTCATGTAGTGTCTGAACAGCTCCTGGGGATCACGCACGTCCGCCGCGGCCGCCGAATGTACGATGGCGCCATTCTTCAGAATGTGAACCTGGTCTGCAATCTCTAGAGCCATCGTCTTCTGCTCCACCAGCAGGATCGATATGCCGCTCTTTGCGAGGCCCGAGAGCGCCCCGAGAATGCGCTGGACCATCTGAGGCGCCAGGCCCAACGACGGCTCGTCGAGCATGAGCAGTTTCGGCGCCATCATCAAACCGCGCGAGATGGCGAGCATCTGCTGCTCGCCGCCCGAAAGCGAGCCGCCGGCGAGGCTGCGGCGGGTCTTGAGCACCGGGAAGCGGGCGTATTCCTGCTCGAGGCGCCGCTCGATCGCATCCTTCGTGATCCCCGGCAGATGCGAAGCGCCGATGACCAGGTTCTCCTCGACGGACAGGGTCGGTATGATCTGTCGGCCCTGCGGGACATGCACCAGGCCCAAGCGGGCCAGCTCATGGGCAGGCCGGCCGGCGATGCTGTCGGAGCCGAACAGCAGCTTGCCGCTCCAGGGCGGGACGATGCCGGAGATCACCCGCAGCAGAGTGGTCTTGCCGGCCCCATTGGCGCCGAGCACGAGCACGAGCTTGCCGGGCTCGACGCGAATGTCCACGTCGCGCAGGATCTGGACGCGGCCGATGCCTGCGCTGACCTTCTCGAGCACGATCACGACACGGCCTCAGCGGGCGTAGCCGATGACGCCTCGAGAGGAGCGCCGAGGTAGGCCTCCACCACGCGCGGGTCCTTCTGAACCTCGGCAGGAGCGCCTTGCGCAATCCGCTCGCCGTGGTCGAGCACCGTCACGCGATCGGCGAGCTGCATGACGAAGTCCATGTTGTGCTCGACGAGGAGAATCGACGTGCCGGCATCGCGAATGCGGCGGATGACGCCGGAGATCTCCTGCGCCTCCCGGTCGTTGAGGCCCGCGACCGGCTCGTCGAGGAGCATGACGATCGGCTCCTCGGCGATGGCGCGCGCGAGTTCCGCGAGCTTGCGGTGCCCGTAGGGCAGGTCCTCGGGGAAGGCGGACGCCAGATGCGCCATGCCGAACTGCCGAAGGATGTCGAGGGCGCGGGCGCGCTCCTCCCTCTCGAAAGCGTCGGAAAGCAGCCAGGAGGAGAAGTCGGCGGGGATGGATCGCGTGGAGCGAAGGCCGAGCTGCAGGTTCTCCATCACCGTGAGGCTGTTGACGAGCTGAAGGTTCTGGAAGGTGCGCGCAAGGCCCATGCGGGCCCTCGCATGCGCTGGCAAGTGGGATACGTCTTTGCCGGCCAGCTGGATGCGACCGGAATCGGAGCGGTAGAGACCGCTGACGCAGTTGATGAGCGTGGACTTGCCCGCCCCGTTCGGGCCGATGAGAGCATGCACCGTGCCGCGATCGACCGAAAGGGAGACGTCGCTCACCGCCACCACGCCGCCGTAGGACTTGGACAGGCTCTCGATGACGAGCGTGGGACCAGCCGAAGCCGGCGCTGCACCAGGGGCAAATGCGCTGAAGGACCCCGATTGGGCAACCTCCGGTGTCCCCTCGCGCGCCGCGCCCCGAAAGAGCCCCGCAACCTTCTGCACCAGCCCGATCGCACCCTGCGGGAATAGTAGAAGGACGCTCAGGAGTATCAGGCCGTTGACCAGGAAGGACACGTCGTAGAGCGAAGCGATCAGCTCCGCGATCATGAGCGTGATCAGCGTGCCGATCAGCGGCCCGTAGGACGTGCCCAGCCCGCCGATGACGGTCGCGATCAGCATGGTCAAGGTCAGGCCGAGCGTAAACGCATCGCTGTTGATGTAGGCGTTCTGGTGCGTGAAGAAGACACCCGCCGTGCCCGCCAGGAGCGAGCTCACCGCAAACACCATCGTGCGCCAGACCGGCACGTTGATGCCCGTGGTGCGCGCGGCGCTCTCGTTCTCCTTCAGTGCCAGCAGCTTGCGGCGGATGCGCGAGCTCATCACGTAGTCGCTGGCGATCTGCACCGCGAGGTAGGCGGCCCCGACCACCCACAGGAAGTAGGTCTTGCCCATCTTGGACGAGCCGAAATCGAGCGCCGGAATGCCATAGACGCCCATGGTGCCGCCGGTCAGATCGACCCAGCGCTGGGCGGCGATCTCGGTCATGAAGCCGAACGCCAGCGTGGCCATCGCCAGGTAGAGGCCACGCGTGCGCAGCGCGATCAGTCCGACCAGACAGCCGGCCAAGCCCGCGAGCAGAATGCCCGCCAGCATCCCCGCTGCGATCGGCCAGCCGAGCTTGGCCGTCAGCAAGGCCGAGCCGTAGGCGCCGATCGCGTAGAAGCCGGCCTGGCCGAGCGACATCTGGCCCGACAGGCCGAGCAGCATATTGAGGCCGATCACCGCGATCGTCGTGTAGAGCAGGGTCTGTGCGATATGGATGTGGAACGTATTCCCGACCAGCAGGGGAAAGGCGAAGATGGCCGTGGCCATGGCCAGATAGGCGCCGTTCCGCGGCCAGGGACTGGCGTGCTTGTCAGCGGACATCGGTTTTTGCCTCTCCGAACAGTCCGCTCGGCTTGATGACGAGCAGGGCCATGACGAGAAGCAGGGGGTAGAGGTCGCCGAACGCCGAATTGACGTAGTTGGAGAAGCTTTCCACCACGCCGAAGATGATCGCGCCCACCAGGACACCCAGGGGATTGGCGAAGCCGCCGAGGGATGCCACGGCGAAGGCCTTCACAGTGAACACCAGCCCCATGTGCGGCTGCACCGTCACGATCGGTCCAACGAGCACGCCGGAGATGGCGGCGAGCACCGACGCCATGACGAAGACGAGGACGACCGTGCGGCGGACGTCGATCCCCAACAGCGACGCGGTCTCCGGACTGAAGGCAACCGCGTAGATCGCGCGCCCCTGCCTCGTGCGATACAGGAAGGCGTAGAAGATCAGGATGGCGACCAGCGCCACGACGATCACCAGCAGCTCTTCGACGAACACCCCGACGCCCAGGAACTGCACGACGTTCTGGCGATTGGCGGAGAACAGCGGCGGGGAGTACTGGGACGACTTACCCCACACGAGGGTGACGACGTTCTGCAAGATGAGCGCGACGCCCATGGTGGTGAGCACCCACGAGTACTGTCCGCCCGCGAGCGAGCGAAGACGGTCGAGCGGCCGGATGGCGAGCCGCTCCAGACCCCAGCCCATCATTGCCAGCACGACAATGACTGCGGCGACGACCAGCAGGACCGGAACGCCGGCGAGCAGCAGTGCCATGCTGAGGTAGGCGGCGAACATCAAGAACTCGCCCTGGCCGAAATTCATGCGCGTGGTGGCGAGGTGCGCGACGAACAGGCCGGTGGCGGTGAGCGCGTAGATTGCGCTCATCGCCAGACCGCTCAGCATGAGCTGAACGAAGTTGGCTCCCGACATGAGAGTGGTGCCTCTGGGGGCTGGTCAGTCCGAATGGCGGCCGGGCATCAGTACTTCAGCCGCACGACCTGTCCGTTCTTCCAGACGCCGAGGAACACGTGCTCCTTGTCCAGGCATTCGTGGTCTTTTGCGCTGAACGGCTTGGGTGGCGTCGCGGAGATAGCCTTGATGCCGTCGACGGCCTCGAGCGCGTCCCTGACGCCAATGGGATCGATGGTCTTGGCGGTGTCGATCGCCTTCAGGACCACCTGGGCGGCGTCATAGCCGAGCGCCGCAATGACGGGCCAGCGGAAGTCCTTGCCGTACTCCTTCTCCATCTTGGCGACGAACGCCTTCGATGGGTCGAGCGACATGTCCAGCGCCTGCCCCATCACGGTGCCTTCGATCTCCTGCTGCCCGACGATCTGCAGCACCTTCTGGGAGGACAGTCCCCAGTTGCCGGCGACCGTCGGTTTGTAGCCGAGCTTCGACATCGGCCGGTAGATCAGCTCGAACGACTCGTGGAAATTCAAGACCAGCTCCGCGCCGGCCTCCTTCATCTTCAGCAGCTGCGGCGTCAGATCGCTGACGTTGGGGGCCGCCGACTCGACGGCCACGAGCTGCACATTGCGGGCCTTGAGGCCTTCCTGGATCTCCTTGGCAGCGAACACGGCGTAGCCGGTCGTGGAATGCACGAGACCGATCTTCTTGAAGGTCTTCACGCCCCAGTCGAGCATGTTCTCGATCTGGAATTTCTCCACCATCGAGCAGCGAAAGATGTAGCTGGGCGTCTCGTTGATGAACTGCGCGGTGATGTTGGTGGCAATCGAAGGTCCGGCCACCAGTGGCACGCCCGCCTTCTGCATGATCGGCGCGAACGCCAGCACGTTCCCGCTCGATACGGTGCCGATGATGACGGGCACCTTGTCGTTCTGCATCAGGCGCTGGACCAGGGATACGGCCTTCTGCGGGTTGGCCTCGTCGTCGTAGATGACGAGCTCGATCTTGTGCTTGCCGCCCTTGGCCTCGTAGTCCTTGACGGCGGACTTGATGCCCTGGAGGTAGGATTCGCCGAAGTCGGTGATGGCGGGCGGGCCGCTCAGTCCCTGCACGACGCCGATCTTGACTGTGTCGGCCGAGAGCGAGGTTGGCGCCAAGGCGAGCGCCGCCAGGACGGCAGCGGTCAGGCATGGTCTGCTGGTCATATCGTTTCCTCCGGTGGTGTTCAGTTGTTCTGGTTGTCGGTTCATCGCCGCCCTAGGCGGCGCAAAAGGTCGCTACTCCATCCTTGCTGCTCGCCAGCCTCACGCGTGCGCCGAGGCCCTTGACGTCGTCGGGGCCCTCGAGACGGCCGGTCACCTTCACCCCGGCATCGAGCTCGACGACTGCCACGGCATAGGAGCCCTCGGCGCGGAACGCGGCCGGCGGGCGGCGGATGATGGTCCATGTCAGAAGCTTGCCTTCGCCCGCCACCTCGTGGCGTCGCAGCGCCGCCTCGTGACAAGAGGGGCAGATCTCGCGCGGCCCGGCATCGAGCGTGCCGCAGGCGCTGCATTTCAGAACACTGACCATGCCAGGATTTGTGGCCATCGCCTTGCCCTCACGCATCCGAGCGCTTGAGGATGCTGACGGTGCAGGCGATCCCCGCACCCCCGAGATTGTGGGTCATGCCGACAGCGGCATCCTTGACCTGGTTGGCGTGACCGCCGCGCAGCTGCAGGACGGCCTCGTAGAGCTGGCCCACGCCGGTAGCGCCGACCGGGTGCCCCTTCGCCAGCAGCCCCCCCGACGGGTTGATCGGAATGTCGCCGCCGACCAGCGTACGGCCTTCAGCGGCCCATTTGGCGCCCATGCCGCGGGGGACGAGCCCGAGGTCCTCGCTGTCGATGATCTCGGCCATGGAAAAGCAGTCGTGAAGCTCGACGAAGTCGATGTCATTCGGGTTCATGCGTGCGGCCTGGTAGGCGCGTTGCGCGGCCTGCACCGTCGCATCGAACGAGACGATGTCCTGGTGGCCGCCGATCCTGGGAGAGCCGCGGGTCTGCACGGAGGCCAGCACGTCGATGGGGAGATCAGGCGCCCCCTTCGCGCGGTCCTTGGCAACCACAACCACGGCGGCGGCGCCGTCGCTCACCGGACAGCAGTCATAGAGCTGGATCGGGTCGGCGATCGGCTGCGACTGCCGGATGATGTCGAGGGTCAGATTGGCGCCAAGCTGGGCCAGGGGGTTCTTCAGACCATTCGCCTTGTTCTTGATTACGACGGCGGAGACTTCGTCGCGTGTTGTTCCGTACTTGGCGGCATGGATGCGCCAGGCGAGGCCGAACAGCCCGGGGAAGGTCAGTCCGGACGGCCCGTCGGAGCGGTTGTCCATGGCGCAGTTGAGGGCCTGCGTCACCTGCCCGCCCGAGGCGTGCGTCATCTTCTCGACGCCCACCACCAGCGCCGCATCGCACAGGCCCGCGGCGACCGAGAGCACCGCGTGCCGGAAAGCAATTCCGCCTGAGGCGCAGGCACCCTCCACCTTGGTGCAGGGTATGTTCTCGAGCCCGAGCTCATCGGCGACGATGCCGGCCAGAACCTCCTGCCCGCTGAGCGGCCCGGCGATGAAGTTGCCGAGGTAGACGGCGCCGATCTCCTTACGGGCCACGCCGGCATTCCGCAGCGCAGCGTTGGCCGCCTCGACCGCGAGGCTCTCCAGTCCCCTGCCGTCGTGCCTCCCAAAGGATGTCGAGCCGATGCCGGTGATCGCCACGTCACGCATTGCCGGTCTCCTTCAGGAGCTGTCGCAGGTCGGTCTTGAGGATCTTGCCGTAGCTGTTCTTGGGGAGGCTCTCGACGAACCGGTACTGCCGCGGCCGCTTGTAGCGCGCGATGTTGTCGAGGCAGAGGGCGTCGAGATCCTGCGGGGTGACGCGTGCATCCGGGTGCGCCACCACGAACGCGATCACTTCCTCCCCCCAGTCCGGATGCTCGCGCCCGACGACGGCGCATTCGAGCACCATCGGGTGGGTGAGCAGAACCTCCTCGAGCTCGCGCGGGTAGATGTTGGAGCCGCCCGAGATGATCATGTCCTTGGAGCGGTCCTTGAGCGTGAGGAAGCCCTCGGCGTCGGCGAAGCCCATGTCGCCGGTCCAGAGCCAGCCGTCGCGCAGGGCCTTGGCGTTGGCGTCGGGGTTGTTCCAGTAGCCGCCCATCACGCAGTCGGACCGGGTAATCACCTCGCCGATCTCGCCGGCGGGCAGCTCGCGGCCGTCGTTGTCGACGACCAGGACGTCGACGCCGGTGCGCGGCACGCCGCACGAGGCAAGGATCTCCTCGCGGCGAGGATGGTCCTGCTGGCCGAGCAGCCGCTTCGAGACGAACGTGATCGTCATCGGCGACTCGCCCTGGCCGTAGATCTGCGTGAGCTTCGGCCCGAAGATCTCCAGCGCCTTCTTCAGATCGCTCACGTACATCGGCGCGCCGCCGAAATAGAGCGTCTTGAGCCCGCTCGTGTCGGAGGATCCGGCCCGGCGATGGTTGATGAGCCGCGACACCATGGTGGGCGCACCGAACATCGTCACGTGCTGGTGCTTCTCCAGCACGTCGAAGATCCGGTCCGGCTCGAAAGAGCCCGACATGATGATGTGGTGCGAGCCCTTGGCGATATGGGGCAGCGCGTAGAGACCCGAGCCGTGCGAGAGGGGGGCGGCGTGCAGGTTCACGTCGCGATCGTCAAGATGATCGATGTCGGCGTAGTAGCAGTGCGACATGAACTGCAGGTTGCGGAAGGAGAGCACGGCCCCCTTGGGACGGCCGGTGGTCCCGCTGGTGTAGAACAGCCAGGCTTCGTCCCCGGCCGCGCTGAACGCCTCGGCGATCGGGTCCGATGCGAGCAGTGCGGCATAGTCCCTCGTCCGCGTCGAGACGATGCCGGGTTGCCTCGGCTTGAAGATGTCGAGCGGCGCGAGCCTGTCCGCCACATCGGGCGTACAGAAGCAGGCCTCGCAGCCGGCATTCTCGAGAATGAACGCGATCTCCTTCTCGTGCAGCTTGACGTTCATTGGCACGGCGACCATGCCGGCCCGCCAGATGCCGTAGAGGACCTGCAGGTACTCTGCGCAGTTCTCCATGGCGATGCCGACGCGGCGTCCGCGCGCCAGCCCGAGACGCCCACGCAATCCGCCGGCCAGGCGGCCGACGTTGCTCTCGAGCTCGGCATACGTGATCGTCCCCGCATCGGAGGTGATCGCAGGCTTGTGCGGCAGGCGTCTGGCGACGCGCCGCACGTCTTGGGAGAGGTTCACGGATGACCTCGACTACGTTTCCTGCCCGGTCTTTGTGTTGCGTCCACGCATACGCCATGCCGTGCCCGTACGGAAGCCCGACGCCGAGACAAGGTGACCCACTTTCAGGTCAGACCGGCCTCGAGCTTTTCGAGCTCGGCAGCATTGATTCCATAGCTGTGCTTGTCGTCGGGGAAGCTTCCGGCGACCACTTCCTCGCAGTAGCTCTTGAACGCACCGCTGATCTGACCTGCAAGATCGACATAGCGCTTGGCGAAGCGCGGCGTGAATTGCTCGAAGAGACCGAGCATGTCGGCCGACACCATGCCCTGGCCGTCGCAGTGCACGCCGGCCCCGTAGCTGATGGTGGGAACGCGAAGGCGCTGGGTGATGATCCTGGCGACCTCGCGCGGGACGCACTCGAGGATGACGGCGAAGGCCCCGGCCGCCTCGAGGGCCAGGGCATCCTCCAGCAGCCGCTTGCCGCCGACGGCATCGCCACCCTGCACCTTGAGACCGCCGAGCTGGGCGGCATTCTGCGGCGTCAGCCCGATATGTCCGATCACCGGGACGCCGGCGTTGTGGACGGCCTGCAAGGTCGGCACGATGGCCCGCCCGCCTTCGAGCTTCACCGCATCCGCGCCCGCCTCCTTCAGAAACCGGCCGGCGTTTCGCACCGCTTCCTGCGGCGAGACCTGATAGGACATGAAGGGCATGTCGGCCACGACCATGGCCCGCTTGGCGCCGCGCGCGACGGCGCGCGTGTGGTGCAGCATCTCATCGAGCGTCACGCCCACGGTGCTGGGATATCCG
>JBGGME010000374.1:0-19878 GCA_041288195.1 Hyphomicrobiaceae bacterium | reverse complement strand
CCGGACGTGCTGCGCGCGCTCCGCCATCAACGCACGCTGTTCTCGGCCATTCCCGGCAAGGGCGAGCTGCGGTTCGTGCCGATCGACTTCACGCAAGCGGGCGACGGGTTGGAGCCGCAAGACTATGGCCGCGAGGCGCTGGTGGAGTCGCTCGTCGCCGCTGCGCCGGCGGCCGTGGCGACCGTCGTTGCCCAGCTCGCCCCGCACGGCGACAGCGCGCAGCGCAACCTCAACAGCCATATCCTGGGCTTTGCCTTCGCGGCGGGGGCGAGCGATGCATTTCCGCTCACCGGCATCGTCGGCGTGCCTGTCGTGCAGGCGGCCATGCTCCGGCACATCGGCCTCCGGTGCGGCGTGACGTGGGACAAGAGGACGGCGGGCGAGTTCGCCGCCGCGCTCGGGGCCGGCACGCTGGCGCGCGTGGCCTCGGGCTTCGGCGTGCGCCAGCTCGTCAAGCTGATCCCTGTCTATGGCCAGACGGCGGGTGCCGTCGCCGCGGCAACGGCGAGCTTCGCCGCCACCTACGCCATGGGCAAGGCCGCCACGCACTTCCTGCGCCGGCGCCAGGCCGGCGCCCACGGAGAGGATGTGCAATCGGTCTACCGGGCAGCGCTGAAGCGCGCCCTGCGGCTCGCAAGCGAAGGCGAGATCGGGACGGCTGCGGCGGGAGGCAAGCAGTGAGCGAGCGCAAACCCGGCCCGCGCATTCCGCGCCTCGTGCTGCTGGCCGTGGCGCTGGTGCTGCCGGCGCTGAGCCTCATTCCCCTCGGCAGCTTGTGGCTGTGGGAGCGCGGCTACATCCTCTACTGGGCGCTGGCGACCTGCGTCGTGGTGGTCTGCGTCTATTTTCTGCAGCGGCGGCTGATCGTGCCGCTGCCGCCGGAGGCGCGGCTCGATGACGCGGACGATGGTGAGGAGCCGGCGGATACGAGCTGGAGCCCGCGCCAGGAGGAGGCCTGGGGCGATGTGGGGCGGCTTGCCCGCAGCGTCGATCCCGACCGCATCACGAGCCGGGACGCGGCCCTCAATCTGGCGCTCGAGACCATCGAGACGGTGGCGCGGCGCCTGCATCCCGAGAGGAAAGATCCGCTCCTGCAGTTCACGGTGCCGGAGGCGCTCGCCGTCATCGAGCGCGCCAGCGCCAACCTGCGCGGCTTCCTCGTCAGCTCCTTTCCGCTCGGCGACCGCATCACGGTCGCCCAGCTGATGTGGCTCTATCGCTGGCGCGGCGCCATGTCCTGGGTCGAGAAGGGCTACGACCTTTGGCGCATCGTGCGGCTGCTCAATCCGGTCGCGGCCGCCACGCAGGAGCTGCGCGAGCGCTTCACGCGCCAGATCTACGAGGCCGGCCGCGAGCACCTGGCGCGCCGGCTGGCGCGCGCCTTCGTCAAGGAGGTCGGCCGCGCGGCCATCGACCTCTACGGCGGCAGCCTGCGCGTTGCGCCGGCCCAGCTTGCCAGGCACGTGACGTCGACCTCGGCCAAGGACCTGGCGGCGGCCGAAACCCGCGAGGCCGAGCCCGTGCGCATCCTAGTGGCGGGGCAGACCGGGGCCGGCAAGTCGAGCCTGGTGAACGCGCTCGCCAATGCGGTGGAGTCCGCCGTCGACGTGGTGCCCGCCACCGAGAGCTTTGCCGCCTACCGGCTGATGCACGAGGGCCTGCCCGCGGCATTGCTGATCGACAGCCCGGGCCTCACCGGGACGCGGGAGATGAGCGACCTCACCGAGGCCGCCGACAGCTGCGACATGGTGCTGTGGGTCGTGTCCGCGGCGCGCGCCGCGCGGGACGTCGACGCCGCCGCGCTGGATGCCGTGCGCGCGCACTTCGCAGCCTCGCCCAACCGGCGGCGCCCGCCCATGCTGCTGGTGCTGACCCATGTCGATGCGCTGCGGCCCTTCAACGAGTGGCAGCCGCCCTATGACCTGACGTCGGCCACGTCCGGCAAGGCGCAGTCGATCCGCGCGGCCATGCAGGCCGTGAGCGCGGAGCTCGGGTTTGCCGCCAACGAGATCGTGCCGGTGCGGATCGACATCGCGGTCGCGCCCTACAACGTCGATGCGGTGTGGGCAAAGATCGTCGAGCTGATGCCGGACGCCCAGCGCGCACGTCTGCTGCGCACGCTGGCCGATATCCGAAGCGCATCGGCCTGGGGGGCGATGTGGTCGCAGGCGGCCAATGCGGGCCGCGTCATCAAGGGCACCTTCCTGACCCGAGGCAACACCCCATGACCCAGATCGGCAAGCCCCCGACCGGCAAGAACGGCACTCCCCAGGCCAAGGACAAGGAGAAACGGCCGGAGCGGGAGCGAGCCTCCGCGCCGGTTGCCCGCAACGGCGAGGCGGCGGTGGCGGCCGAGCCGGCGTTCGATGCCTGGGCACGGGCGAGCCACGTGGCGCTCATCGGCCTGTTCGTCATCGCCGTGCTGTGGTGCGCCTACGTTGCAAGGCCCGTGATCGTGCCGGTTGTCCTGGCCTGGGTCATCGCCACCATCGTGCTGCCCGTCATCAAGAGGATGCAGGACTACGGCGTGCCCCGGGTGGCGTCGGCGATTGCCGTGACGCTCGCCCTGGCGCTGGCGATCGCGTTCCTGCTGGTGCTGCTGTCGACGCCCGTCAGCCTGTGGCTCGGGCGCGCCAGCGAGGTCGGCGTGGTGCTGCAGCAGAAGCTCAAGTCGATGAACCAGCCGCTCGCCGTGCTCGACGAGGTGCGCAAGGCGCTGAACGCGGTCGGCGCCAGCGTCGGCAGCGGCCAGGCGACGCTGAAGGTCGAGCAGCAGTCGGAGGCCATGGTTACGACGATATTTTCCATAGTGACGCCGGCAGTAAGCCAGTTCGTCCTGTGCATCGGCGCACTCGTCTTCTACCTCGTCTACCAGCAGAGGCTGCGCAGCGCCGTCGTCTATCTGCTGAACGATCACGAGACCCGCCTCGCGACGCTGCGCACGCTCACCGATATCGACGAGCAGATGACCACCTATTTCGGCACGTTCACCATCGTGAACGTCTGCCTCGGGCTGGTGACCGTGGTGCTGACCTGGGCGGTCGGGCTGCCCAACCCGCTGCTGTGGGGCGTGCTGGCGGGCGTCCTCAACTATGTGCCGTATCTTGGGCCGGCGATTGTCACGGGCACGCTGGGTGTCGTTGGATTGCTGACGTTCCCGACGCTCGGCGAGGCGGTCGTGGCGCCGGCGATCTTCCTGGCGATCGTCTCGATCGAGGGCCAGTTTCTCACGCCTGCCCTGATGGGACGGCGGCTCGAGCTCAATCCGTTCGCGGTCTTCCTGGCCATCGCCTTCTGCACGTGGCTGTGGGGGCCTGTCGGCGCCTTCGTGGCGGTGCCCCTGCTGATCGCGCTCACGGTCACGCTCGGCCATGCGCTCGCGGACGACAAACCCGATCTGCCGGATTGAAACTTATCCGAGCGAGCGGCGTTGTCCCGGCACTAGCTTGAGCTTGGACATCACACCATCAGTAACGGAGCATGGAAATGGCACAGTCGACGCAGCAACGCGGCAGCTACGCGGGCTCCACCGCGCACGACATCAAGGAGAAGGCCACCGATCAGTTCGAGCGGGTGGCGGACAAGGCTACCGATCAGTTCAAGCGTGTCGCAGATCAGGCCGAGGACGTGGCGACGCGCGTTGCCGAGCATGGCCGCGAGGCCGGCGAGCGCGTGCAGGAGGTGGCCGGCAACATCAAGGGCGCCGTCGACAAGTCGGTGAAGGACCAGCCGATGGCGACGCTGGCGATGGTCGCGGTCGTGGGCTTCGTGCTCGGCGCGCTCTGGAAGTCGTAAGTCGCAGATCGTCAACCCATGCGCCGTGAGGGGCATCCGCCATGTTCAAAGGCCTGATCAACGATGCCAAGACGGCCGCGGGAGCGCTCGTTGCGAAGTATCTCGCTCGGGTCTCCGTGGCGGTGCCCTTCATCGCGGCGCTGGGGTTTGCAACGGCGGCGACGACCGTGATGCTGGTCGAGCGGTTCGGCCACATCGCGGCCTACTGGATGGTTGCGGGCGGGTTCGTCCTGATCGGGCTCATCGCCACGCTGGTGGTGAGCGTCAAGGAGCAGGAGGAGCAGACAGCCGAGAAGCAGGCCGAGGCGCGCGACACCGCCGAGGTCGGCACCGATGCCGCAGCGCAGGCGGCTGTGCAGCTGCCGATCGCCTTGCTCGGCGCCATCTTCTCCTCGCCGGCGGTGGGAGCGGGCGCCGTTACGGGCGGCATCAGGCTGCTCGGCCGCAACATCCCGCTGGTGATCCTGCTGGCCCTGCTCGCCATGCTGTTCTGGCCGACCAAGTCCGGCGAGGCGGACACCGCGGAGGCCGACGCCGGTCTCCGCAAGCCCAACGGCATGCATCCGCCGGCCGGCGCCGACCTGCGGCACGAGGCGGCCTGAGAAGCGGTCCTGAGAAGCGACCATGGGCGACCGCGGCGAGAGCGAGACCCGCAGGGCCGACGAGACTTCCGAGAGCAGCCTCAGCTTCACCGCGCTTGCCCGCGATGCCTCGGCCGCGCTCGGCTCGAGCTGGGCCTTCGCGCTGGCGTGCTCCGTCGTGCTGGTCTGGGGCATCACCGGCCCGCTGTTCGGCTTCTCCGATTCCTGGCAGCTGGTGATCAACACCGGCACCACCATCGTCACCTTCCTGATGGTGTTCCTGATCCAGAACACGCAGAATCGCGACGCGCGCGCCATCCATCTCAAGCTCGACGAGCTCATCCGCAGCACCAACGCGGCGCGCAACAAGCTGATCGATCTCGAGGAGTGCAGCGACGAGGAGCTCGATCGGATCAAGCGGGAGTTCGATCGCCTCAAGGCGCACGCCGGTCTCGACAGGGGAGACAAGGGATCCGACAAGGCCGCCGGCGAGCGCTCCGACAGCGCCAGCGGCTGAGCGCGGGGCTATCCCCGATCCTTTCTGCAATGCGGGGATGGAACCATGCGGCGGGCGCGGTGTTGGCAGTCATCGCACCTCTTTCCTACGGAGACGGACAATGCCCGCAACCACGCTCGAAGACCTGTTCGTGATGACCCTCAAGGACATCTATCACGGCGAGAAGCAGATCATCAAAGCGCTGCCCAAGATGGCCAAGAATGCCGACAACGAGGAGCTCAAGGAGGCCTTCGAGCACCATCTCGAGGAGACCAAGGGGCAGGTGGAGCGCATCGAGCGGGTGTTCAAGATCCTCGACAAGCCCGCGCGCGGGGAGGCCTGTGAGGCCATCGAGGGCCTCATCAAGGAGGGCGAAGAGGTGGTCGAGAAGGCCAAGGATGGCGCCGTTTGCGACGCGGGGATGATCGCGGCGGGGCAGGCGATCGAGCACTACGAGATCGCGCGCTACGGCACGCTGGTCGCCTGGGCGGAGCAATTGGGCCTCACGGAAGCCGGCAAGCTGCTCGGTGAGAACCTCGCGCAGGAGAAGAAGGCGGACAAGACGCTCAACGAGATCGCACTGAGCAAGGTCAACCGCAAGGCGGCGTGAAGATCCGACGTCTTCGCTATCCCCGCCGCGAGCACGTGAAGGAACCAGAGGCTTGGCTGGAAGTTTTCCAGGGCACAACAACAGCTTCAGGAGACTTCATCATGGGCCGCGGACTTATCCTCTGGCTGGTGGGCATCCCGCTGCCGGTCATCCTCATCCTCTATTTCCTCGGCTACCTGCACTAGCCGGGCTGTCGGGCGGGCCGGCATGCGCCGGCTTGGCCCGGCCAATCGTTCGACGACTGAGCAAAGGGAGCACGCCATGCCCCGCCACTCCTCCGGCCAACCGGGCGCCATGGTCACCGACCGCGATCGGCAGCGCACATGGGGCGTTGGCAGAGTATTCGCGATCCTGACTGCCTGCGCTCTCCTGATCGGCCTCGGCTACCTGATGGCCGCCAACGCGGCGCTGCCGATCTAGCCAGGGATTGCCGCGCGGACGCGGGCGGAACCGTCGTCCGCGTTCGCGCGGTGCCGTCGACCCGCGTAAAGTCTCAAGCCTGCCCGGTGATTGCCTCGAGCGATCCGTTGAGCTCGTAGCGGACCCCGTCGGCCGCGAACTCGATGCGCGGCGTCTGATGGAAATACTCGGCCATCACCTGCTCGAGCACGGCGCTGCCAAAACCTCGCCGCGTCGGCTGATCGACTGGAGGGCCATTGCGCTCCTGCCAGCAGAATCTGAATGCGCGATGACCGTTCGGCCTGCCGACCGTCCAAATGATTTCCACCCGTCCGTCCGGATTGGACAGCGCACCGTACTTCGCCGCGTTGGTTGCAAGCTCGTGGACCGCCAGCGCGAAGTTCTGCGCCGCCTGCGCCGTCAACATCACCGGCGGGCCTTCGATCGTCACGCGGCCGGCGTAGGGTCCCATTTCCACGCGCACGACCTCGGCGATGTCGGCACCCTGCCATTCCTTTTCGATCAGCATGACATGCGTCTGCGCCAGGGAGCGCAGGCGGCTCAACACCGCTGCCTCCGCGTCCTGCAGGCTGCGCTTGTCGGCGAAGCTGCGCGAGACCACGGATTGCACGACCGCGAACAGGTTCTTGGTCCTGTGATGGATCTCGCGCGTCAGCAGCTCGTGCCTGAGCTGCGCCCGCTTTCGCTCGGTGATGTCGCGCGCAATCTTGGAGGCACCGACGATCCTGCCGTCCCCGCCCCTGATCGGCGACACCGTCAGGGAGATGTCGACCAGGCTCGCATCCTTGCGCCGTCGTATCGTCTCGTAGTGATCGATGCGCTCCCCGCGACGGACGCGGCCGAGAACGTCGGCCTCCTCGTGCAGCCGGTCGGATGGTATGACTATGGTGATCGACTTGCCGATCATCTCCTCGGCCGTATAGCCGAACAGGCGCTCGGCGCCGCGATTCCAGCTGGCGACGATCCCGTTGAGGTCCTTGCTCACGATCGCGTCGTCGGAGGATTCCACCACCGCGGCCAGCAGATGCGCGGAGGACTCGATCTGCTTTCGATCGGTGATATCCATCAACATGTTGACGGCGCCCACCAGCTGGCCCGACGTATCGTGCAGCGGCGTAGGGTAGGGGATGAACGGCACGCGCGAGCCATCCGGGCGCTCGGCGATTGCTTCCATGCCCCTTACGGGCTTTCCCTGCTCGAGCGCAAGCGCCATTGGGCACTCGGCATGCCGTATGGGCGTGCCGTCGGACCAGTAGAGCCTCCAGGAGCCGCAGAACTCGGCTATGCCGAGCTCCGGCGCGCAACCCCAGAGTGCGGCTGCGGCTGTATTGTAGAAGGTGATGCGGCCCTCGGCGTCGGTCATGTAGACCGCGACCGGCAGCGCCTCCAGGATCGCTCGTGCCGTGCCGTCGATCCGACCCGAGGCGAGCGCCGCCAGGTCGTCGGCGGGCCGGGCAAGAGCATCGAGGATGCGGATAGCGGGCCCCGGTAGGTCGTTCTCGGCGGATGGCTTGACCACGTCCAATCCCTTGACCACGTCCAAGCTCCGTCGCCCGCCACAGATGCGGCTGCCGGCACCGCATATCTAATCGCATTGCCCCCGGCAGCAAAATGCCCGATGCGCCGATTTGTTCCGGCACAGGCAAAGCTTGCGGACTGCTGCGCCCCGCAGGTGTGTCGCCGGAACCCCTGCCGCTGCCGCTCGTTTGACCCGCAGACACCCGAAGTGGCCGTCGGCAAGGAATACGCATGCCGTGCGGTCCCAATAGCGGGGAGAACCACATGGCCCGGCGCTACTCGAGAAGCGCATCCAAGGATGTGAAGTCGGCGATGCACCGCCGCAAGAAGGGCACGCTCAAGAGCGGCCGAAGCGGCAAGACCGTCAAGAGCCGCAAGCAGGCCATCGCCATCGGCCTGTCGGAGGCGCGCAAGAAGGGCAAGAAGGTGCCGCGCAAGCGCAAGGCCGGCTGACGCGGCGCGCGCGTTCCCGTGCCGGGCTACTGCGCGGTCCAGCCGCCGTCGACAAGCAGGTGTGCGCCGGTCACCATGGCCGCCGCGGGCGATGCCAGGTAGACCGCCGCCGCCATGATGTCCTCGACGCGGCCGAGCGTGCCCATTGGGATTCGCGACAGCACGAAGTGGCGCTTCTCCGGCGTGTCCACGACGCGCCGCACCAACGGCGTGTCGATGAACGTCGGGCCGATGCTGTTGACGCGGATGCCCATCGTCGCCAATTCAACCGCCATCGCCTTGGTCAGCCCCTCCAGCGCGTGCTTGGTCATGCAGTAGACCGTGCGGTTGGGCGAGCCCACGTGCCCCATCTGCGAGGAGATGTTGATGATGGCGCCGCCCTTCTTGGCGCGCGCCGGATCCTCCAGCATCTTGCGCGCGGCGGCCTGCGCGGCGACGAAGGCCGCGCGCACATTGAGGTCGAGCATGGCGTCGAGATGCGCGTCGCTCACCTCGACGAATGGCTCCGGGAAGTTGGTGCCGGCATTGTTGACGAGGATGTCGAGGCGGCCGAGCCCCGCCACGACGGAGCGCAGCTCGTCGGACCTGGTGACATCGCAAACGGCAACGGTCGCGCGTCGCCCCAGCCCCTCGATGCGGGCGGCCACCTGATCGAGCGCCGGCTTGCGGCGCGCGATGAGCACCACGTCGGCCCCGGCCTCCGCCAGCCCTATGGCAATGCCGGCGCCGAGGCCCGCCCCGGCGCCCGTCACGAGGGCCACCTGTCCATCCACCCGAAAGCTCGGAAGGCGGGCGGTGATGGCGGGATCGTTGTCGCTCACTGCATATGTCTCCTCGGGTTCCGATTGGCCGCGCCGCGCCGGGTCTTGCGCTCCCACCACCGGAGGCTAGCGAGCCGGGCACTTCGGGACAATTGCAATCATGGCGACCCGCGGTTGATCTCCGTCAACAGTCCCGACACCAACCGGCGCTACCAAGCACGTCGGAACCCAGCGAGGTCGCCATGGCGTACAAGACCGTGCTCGTCCACTGCAACGACAAGAGCCGCATAGTGCGCGTGCTCGGGCCTGCCGTGGAGGCGGCCGGCACCTTCAATGCGCATCTGATCGGTCTCTCCGTCGTCCCCCCGGTTCTCGTCATTCCCACGGGCATGCCCGGCACGCCCGACACGGTGGTCATCGACGAGCACTGCCAGACCTATCGCCGCGAAGTCCCCGACATGAAAGCCGCGTTCGAGGCGGCGGGACGGGAGCGCGGGCTCGTCACGGAATGGCTCGATGTGGACGCCGGCAGCAGGAGCGTCGCCGACATCGCCCTCGAGCACGCGCATGCCGTCGATCTCATCGTTGCGTCCCAGGCCGAACCCAAATGGGCGGGCACAGCCCACCTCGACATCGCGGACCGTCTTGCCGTCGGCAGCGGGCGCCCGGTGCTGATAGTCCCGAACGCCGGGGAGCCGCGGAGCCTTTTCGGCAAGGTGCTGGTGGCTTGGAATGGTCGCCGCGAGGCGGCGCGCGCGGCGTTCGACGCCCTGCCGTTGCTGCGTCGCGCCAGGGAGGTCAAGGTCGCCTGGGTCAACCCGCAAAGCGAGGGCGACGTGGCCGGCGACGTGCCCGCCGCCGACATCTGCACGGCGCTGGCCCGCCATGGCGTCAAGTGCGAGGCGACCGAGGCCGTGCGACCGCACGCCAACGTCGGCCAGACGCTCCTGCTGCAGGCGCAGGACCAGGGCGCCGATCTGCTGGTGATGGGCTGCTACGGCCATTCGCGCTTGCGCGAGTTCGTGCTCGGCGGCGCCAGCGAGCACGTCCTGCGCCACATGACAATCCCGGTCCTGATGTCCCACTAGCCAGAGGGCACGGCCGGCGCGTCGGCTGGACGGGGCGCCGATCGATCCTCGCCCCGGCGTCGTCCCCGAATAGCGTCCGCCTGTCGCCGAGAAGCAGGGCTGCGCGCCGTGGGATTGCCTTCGGCTGGGCGATCGATGATGCTGGATTGCCTGCGATCGAGAGAGCCGATCCGATGTCGGGCTGAAGCGCGACGGCGACATCCCGCCGAGGCTGGAGCGATGGCCCAGCACTCGCCCTCGCGATAGGTGCCGGAGTAACGCCCGGCCTCTCTCGCTGGCTGCGCGCGCCGGTCGGGGCATCCTTCCGTGACGGCCAATGGAAACTACAGGTTTGGGAGAAGCGCCATGAGTGACAAGCCGCTCGTTCGGTACGAGGTCGAGGGCGACATCGGGGTCGTCACCATCGACAACCCGCCGGTCAACGCGCTGGGCCCCGGCGTCCGCAACGGCATCGTGGAGGCGCTGGAGAGAGGCGAGGCCGATCCCAAGGTCAAGGCGATGGTCATGATCGGCGCCGGGCGCAGCTTCATTGCGGGAGCCGACATCCGTCAGTTCGGCAAACCGCGGCCGACGTCCAAGCGGCCGACCTACGAGGTGCTCGACGGCGCCAGCAAGCCGGTGGTGGCTGCGATCCACGGCTACGCGCTGGGCGGCGGGCTCGAGCATGCGCTCGCCTGCCACTACCGGATCGCGGTGCCGGAGGCTAAGGTCGGCTTGCCCGAGGTGCTGATCGGCATCCTGCCGGGCGGCGGCGGCACGCAGCGCCTGCCCCGTCTCATCGGCCCGAAGGCCGCCATGGAGATGATCGTCTCCGGCCGCCACGTGCCGGCGCCGGAGGCAAAGGCGCTAGGCATCGTCGACGAGATCGTGCCGGGCAACGACCTGCGCTCGGAAGCTATCGCCTACGCCAGGAAGGTCGCGACCAAGCGGCCGCTGCCGCGCGTGCGCGACAAGGCCGACAAGCTCGCCGAGGCCAAGGCGGACCCCGGCATGTTCGAGGCCATGCGAAAGTCGATCGCGCGCAAGGCCCGCAATCAGAAAGCCCCCTTCCACAGCATCGACTGCGTCGAGGCCGCGGCGACCAAGCCATTCGACGAGGGCATCGCCATCGAGCGCCGGTTGTTTGCCGATCTCGAGAATTCCGAGGAGGCCAAGGCCCTGCGCTATGCCTTCTTCGCCGAGCGCGAGGTGGCGAAGATCCCGGGGCAGTCGAAGGACATGGTGCTCCCCGAGATCAAGACGGCGGCGGTGGTCGGCGCCGGCACCATGGGCGGCGGCATCGCCATGAGCTTTGCCGATCACGGCTTCCCCGTGAAGCTGCTCGATTCCTCCCGCGAGGTCGTGGATAGGGGGCTGGCCCGCATCCGCAACAACTACGCCGTGAGCGTCAAGCGCGGCAGCCTCACCCAGCAGGAGATGGACGAGCGCATGGCGCTGATCGAGCCCGTCGACACCTACGAGGCGATCGGCGACTGCGACGCCGTGATCGAGGCCGTGTTCGAGCGCATGCCCGTCAAGAAGGAGGTGTTCGCCAGGCTCGACGAGGTCATGAAGCCGGGCGCGCTGCTCCTCACCAACACCTCTGCGCTCGATATCGACGAGATCGCCAACGTCACCAAGCGGCCCGAGGTCGTGGCCGGCACGCACTTCTTCGTGCCCGCCAACGTCATGAAGACCTTTGAGGTGGTGAATGCGGCCAAGACCTCGCCCGTGACACTCGCCGCCGCCATGAAGCTCGGCCGCGACATCGGCAAAGTCTCCGCCTACGCCGGCAACTGCGACGGCTTCGTCGCCAACCGCACGCGCATCCCCTTCAACCTCGAGCAAGGCCTGATGATCGAGGAGGGCGCCTTGCCCGAGCAGGTCGACAAGGTGATGGTCGAGTTCGGCTATCCGGTCGGCCCGTTCGCGGTCAACGACATGTCGGGCCTCGACATCAGCTACGACACCAGGAAGCGCCGCGCCGCCGCCGATCCCAGCTATCGCGGACTTCCCATCACCGACCGCCTCGTCGAGATGGGCCGTCTCGGGCAGAAGACCGGCAAGGGCTGGTATCGCTACGAGAAGGGCGACCGCACGCCCATCGTCGATCCCGAGACGCACGCCATCATCAAGGAGGTCGCGAAGGAGAGAGGCTTCGAGCAGCGCACCTTCACCGACCAGGAGGTGTTGCGCCGCCTGCTGTTCTCATCCGTGAACGAGGCCTGCAAGATCCTCGAGGAGGGCAAGGCGCTCAGAGCCAGCGACATCGACGTGATGTGGCTCAACGGCTTCGGCTTCCCGCGCTACCGCGGCGGCCTGATGTATTGGGCCGATACGATCGGCGCGCGCGAGGTCTACAACCAGGTCGCCGCGTGGCATCAGCGCTATGGCGCGCGCTGGAAACCGTCGGCGCTGCTGCAGCAGCTCGCGGAGACCGGGGGACTGCTGCGCGAGGTCAAGTCGAAGGCGATGAAGTGAGGCTGGCGGGCGCCGCCAACCGGCGCATCGCAACTCAGCCGAGTCGACGCAACGGCTGGCATTGGCTTTGCGGGGGTCGCGCTGATCGGTGCGAAAAGCCCAGGCGGCTATCTCTGCCCCGCAGGAGCTCGGAACTCGAAGGTTCATCAGGCGTCCGCGATTTCGTTGCGAACGGCGTATCGAACCAGCGCAGCCGAGGAGGTGACGTTGAGCTTGCGCATCGCGGCAGCGCGGTGCGTTTCTACCGTCTTGATCCCAATATCCAACGCCGTGGCCACTGCGCTGTTCGTATTGCCCTCGGCTATGAGACGCACAATCTCACGCTCGCGATTCGTGAGACGCGATCGCCTCAGGTGTCGATGGCCGCAATCTGGGTCCCGCAACGCCGCGCTGAAATAGGGCTTGTGGATTGCAAGCGCCTCGATGGCGGCCACCAATTCGTGCCTGGCTTCGGTTTTCAGGACGCAGCCGCGTGCGCCGGCACCGATCAGCTCGTCGACCACCGCTTCGTTGCTGTGCATGGTCAAGATCAGAACTTCCGTTTTCGGCAGTTGCTGCAGGATCTGCCGCGCGGCCTCGAGGCCGGTCGCGGCCGGCATGCAATAGTCAAGGACCGCTACGTCGGGCATCGTCTCCAAGGCCTTCTCGACGGCCACCTTACCGTCACCGACCTCGGCAACGACCTCCCAGCCCGCGTGGCTCTCGATGATCTTGCGAAGTCCGGAGCGGACGATCTCATGATCATCCGCTATCAGAATGCGAGTCATTCCTGCATACTCCTGCTATCACGCTGACGCCGATCACACCCGGCTAGGCGATGGCCTCAGTCCATCCAAACATTTGGACTGCCGCAGACGGGTCAGGCAGCGCCGTGCCCGTCGCAGCGGGCTCTGTGCGCCCGAACCATCGCACAACTCTTGCTCTGCACTAGATCGAGTACAGGGCCTGGTGAACCAGTCCGGCCGGCATGGCAGCGTGGACACTCGTCCCCCCACAGCCTGTCCGCAACCGAAGCGTACCGCCATGCTGTTCTGCGCGAGCTCGCATGCCAGTGACACCACGCCCACACCCAAATGTCGGTCGGTCGCTATTGCCCTTACGTCCTTGGCCGTTATCTCTGACGATCAAGTGCACGCAGCCCGAGACCATGCGGATCGCAAGCCCAACGCTCGAGGCGTTGGCGTGGTGGTGCACATTGGCTAGTGCTTCCTGGGCTATGCGGAGTAGGGAGCGCTGCAGCTCGAAGGCGAGGCGATCGATATCGGGGTTGAGACGAACGCTCACGTCGAGTTTCGAGCGGCTCCCGAAGCCTGCGACGTACTCATCGATGGTCGCGCATAGGCCGGCAGTCTGCAGGGCCGGTGGATGCATGAGATAGCTGAAGGTGCGAATTTCCTTGATCGCTTCCTGCAGGCTGGCTTCCGTCTGGTCCCACCTCTTGATCTCTTCGTCGCTCAAGCCTGCCCGGGGCCTCAGGCAGCTGAGGTTCAAGTCGACGGCGACGAGATGCTGGGCCGTCGAGTCGTGCAATTCCTGGGCAATGCGCTGGCGCTCTTGCTCTTGCAAATCAATCAGGCGCTCGGACAGCTTCTTCGCTTCCTGCTCCAGTCTTTTGCGCTCGGTGACATCGGCGATCACACCCACGAGGCGGAGGGGTTGCTCGGTTGCCGCTGTTTCGAACTTCGCGTCGATCTGCACCCAGCGGAAGGCCTGATCCTCATGTTTGATCCGGCAAACCGTATGGAGGGTACCGCCGGTTTGGATCGAATTCTGCAACCCCGCCTCGAAGGATTGGACGTCGTCCGGATGCAGATAGTCACTCACGAGCTGCCGTTTGCCCACGGGGCCGTCAGCCTGCGTCCGTCCAAATATTTCGTACATGCGGTCGTTCTCCCAGACCACATGGTCCGTGAGCGGGTGCCATTCAAAGATGCCAAGCGCTGCGCCGCTCGTTGCGATGCGCAGCCGCGCCTCGCTGTTCCTCAGCGCGATCTCCGCATGCCTGCGCTCTGTAACGTCGAAGTTGAC
Source organism: Hyphomicrobiaceae bacterium (assembly GCA_041288195.1). Lineage (GTDB taxonomy): Bacteria > Pseudomonadota > Alphaproteobacteria > Rhizobiales > Hyphomicrobiaceae > AWTP1-13. Next base: position 5,668 of record JBGGME010000374.1, on the reverse strand, counting down.
CCCGAAAATGCGGTCCGACCTGACGTCGGCGTAAGCACGGAGCCAGCGCTCGTTGCCGTCCGGCAGACGCAGGCGAAACTCGTGCTCATACGCCTCGTTGTGCTCCGTCAGGCGCTTCTGCTTGGCATCGCTCTCCTCCCGGTCTTGGGGCGGCACGCGCTCACGCAGCTTTTCCACGGAGACGATGCGCGTGTCCTCCGGGAGTCCGAGCAACCGTGCCTCCTGGGCATCGATCACGGCCGTAGTCCCGGCGAGATCGACCTCGAAGGTCCCCATCCGTGCGGCGTCCAGAGCAAGGCGCAACCGCCGCTCGTTCTCCCGCAACGCTTCCTGCGCTTCGAGTATGTGCGTGATGTCGACGACCGTGCCGATCGACCTGACGGGTATCGGGCCGTGGTTTGTGTCGCGATATATGCGCCTGCCCTGCAATGAGATCCAGCGCACCACTCCGTCGGGGCGCTTGATGCGATGCATGCTGCTCCACCTGCCTCTCTCCCGGGAGTGGACGGCTGCTTCGGCGCGGGCAATCGCCGCAATGCGATCTGGCCCGTGATACAGGAGGATCGCTTCCGCGTAGGTCATCTCAGCGCCCGCGGGCAGCCCGAGAATGGCGCACAGCTCAGGCGAGAAGCGCGACCGATCACGCTCAAAGTCGGTCTCGAAGATGCCGATGCCACCAACCTGGGTTGCCAGACGCAAGAGCTCATCACGCTCGTCCGGCCCCCATATCCGGTCAGAGTACCCGCCGACCGCATCGCATCGGAAAACCGGTGTCAAGGCCCCGGCTTTGACCTGATCGAACGTGAATACGAGCATATGTACCTCATGCATACCGACGTAAATTACGAGCCGGCTAGTCGGATTTTATGCCTGGCTCTCATTGAGTTGAATCAATCATCTACCAACTAGTGCGTATATGAGGATTGCGAAGCGCGCTGTACGTTTCGCGAAGCGCAACAGGAGAAAGTCCCGGTGTCGCACTCGAATGCAAGAGGTCGAGCGGAGGTCCTCGACACGCTGACCGCGGCGTACCCGAACGCTACGGATTTCGTCATTCGCAGCGACGATCAGGAGCCCTGGTTCGCGTGCTCGGACTTGCAGCTTCCGGACTTGGCCATTCGCAGGACTTCGACGACGGGATATCGTTGCGAGGCAGGGCCGACTGATGCCATCCGGGTGACGTTGCCGACGCGAGGCAGCGTCAGCGCGTTCTCTTCCGGCAGCAAGACCGTGGCGACCGCAGGCGTGGCGGGCCTTGTCTGCTCCGACCGCCGCGTGCTGCGCGAAGTCCTGCCAAACTACAGCGGCTACCACATCCAGATTTCGAGAGACTGTCTGGTCCGTCGCGCCCAGCTGATCGTCGGCAGCATCAGCACGGATGATCGTGTCGATCCGATCGTGGACCTGCGAAGCCCGGCCGGGGCCGCCTTCTGCAGAATTGTTGCGACAGTGTTCAGCGAAGCGGAGCAGCTGGAGAGGTTCGGAGTTGGCCCGCTCGTGGCGGCGAACGGGAACGAGATCATTTTGACTCTCGCAGCCGTTGCTCTGCTGCCTGGGACAAGGCGGCATCTTGCCGAGCCCGTCAATGGCGTCGGCGGGCAAATCGCAGACCGTGCGCGACACCATCTGGAGCAGCACGCCGCACACCCAGTGCAGCTCTCCGCGCTGGCGGATCAATACGGAATAAGCCTGCGCGCCCTGCAGCTCGGGTTCAAGAGGCGCTTCGGAAGTACACTGTCTGACTATCTTTTCGACTGCCGACTACGGCTCGCCCGCCAGCGCCTGCTCTCAGCGCCAGCATCGAGCACAGTCGCACGCATTGCAATCGATTGCGGCTTCAGCAACGTGGGTGCGTTTGCAGCTCGGTATCGCGCGGCCTACGGAGAATTGCCATCCCAGACGCCGCGTAATGCAAGATCATAGCAGCTTTCGACCGTCAGGGCGTGCGAGCGAGGCGAGGCGAGGAGGTCGGCGGCGACCACAAGGTCGCGCGTTGCGAAGCCTTCGGTGAACTCGTTGTAGATGGGCAGCAGCACGTTGCGCGCATCTTCCGCCCGCGACCGGTCGCGCAACAGCTTCGCGAGATCGTTTGCAGCGCGCAGCCGCCACGACAAGGCGCCGATCTCCAGGGCGGACGCCATCGACAGGGCGAGGGCTGCCTCCGCCTCGCCTGGCCGGTCCGAGGCAGCCAGGATGGAGGCCCGGATTCGCAACAGCTCGGGGGCGCACCATCGTTCGTTCTGGGCGTACGCGCGATCGAATGCGGTCCGGATCGTCGTTTCAGCTTCGCCGAGCCGCCCGCAATGGGTGAGCGCGTCTGCCAGGACACCGAGGTAGTAGGGCATCCGCGCCAGGTAATTGACATTGCGGAACTCCTCGATGGCCCGCTCGAGGCGGTCAATCGTTCCGGACGAAGCGTCGCCCTGCGTGTACGCCAGCGCAGCGCGATAGAAGAGGGCGGTCGGACGCCAGATGGCGATGCCGTGCCGCATGACCTGCTCATCGAGCATGGCGACGTAGCGGCCACACTCTTGGTAACGTCCGCTCAAAAAGAACGCTGGGCAGGCGGCAACCGCGAGGGCATTGCTGAGCGACAGCTCGTGCTGGGTCTTGAGCGCCTGCGACCGTCGCCGCCGCCGTGCGCGCGGCAGTGTCAGGTGAACCTGTCAGCCACTGTGCCCACGACAGCACATTGCCGATATCGACGTTTCTGACGTACAGAAATCGTGCGAAACGCGAGTTTTTGAGGTCCTGCAAATAGTGCTTGTACAGGCGCTCGAGGCGTTGCCGGGAGCTCTGAAGCCGGCCGACGTAAATCTCAAGTATACCGAGATGCGTTTGGCCGTCCGGCAAGGCGGAGGGGTCCGCCGTGGCGGCAACTGAGACGAAGGTCTCGATCGTGCGGATCGCAGCATCGTGCTCGCCCGTAAAGAGTTCATATGCTGCGATCAACAGCATGGAGCGATGGCGATAATCGGTGTCGCCAATCTGATTGGCGATCTCCGATGCCCGTCGCAACGCATCTATCGCCTCGGGCTCGAGGCCACGCATGAACATGGTGGAGCCGCCGAGCCACAGCTTGAACTTCATCTCGAACGCCGTCCCGGCGAGTCCCGCGGCGTCGAGCTCCTCGATCGCCCGCGAAACATGAACGCGGCATTCTTCGATGAGCGAGAAATGATTCCAGAGCAGAAGCCCTGCGGCGGTCAGCCGGATTCGCAGCGACCGGTTCGCCTCGTCCCGGCCGACCCAGGCGAGCGCAACACGCAGATCGTCGACAACGTGGCGATAGGCGGCGCCCCATTCGCGGGCAGGACGCTGCGACCACTCGCTCGCGGCCTGCTCGAGCACCGCACATACATGCTCCGCATGGTGGTAGCGGACCGTCTGGTCCTCGCCGCTGACCCGCAGGCGTTCCAGGCAATAGGCGCGCGTCGTTTCCAGAAGGCGGTAGGTGACCATGTCGGCGTTAGCATCCATCGCCAGCAACGACTTCGCGGCAAGCTGGGCAAGCGTGTCCAGCACCTCGGCGGGGCTTCCGCTCGAAACGGCCGTCGCTCCGTCGACACTGAAAACACCTGCGAACACGGAGATGGCGCGCAGCAAGGCGGCCTCGCGTTCCGAAAGAAGGCTGTAGCTCCAGTCGAGCGTCGCGAGCAGCGATTGGTGCCTGAGAGGCGCGCCAGGCGGGCCCAGCTTGAGGACGCGGAAACTGTCGTCCAGCATTTGCAGGATCTGCGCCGGAGAGAACGCGGCCGTTTGAGTCGCAGCAAGCTCGATGGCGAGCGCATTGCCGTCGAGCCGCCGGCAGATTTCCGCCACCGCCGGGGCGTCGGCATCCATCAGCAGATATCCCGACCGCTCGGCGGCACGCGCGGCGAACAGCTCGACCGCGGGAAACTTGCGAGCGTCGTCCGCCGCGGGACTCGCGCTGGGATCGCATTCCAGCCCGCGAAGACGATGAACGCGCTCGCCGTGGATCCTGAGGGGCTCGCGGCTCGTCGTGAGAATGCGCACTTCATCGAGTTGGCGGGCGAGCCGATCCACGGCAGCAGCCACCGCAGGGAGCAGGTGCTCGCAATTGTCGAACAGAAGGACCTTTTGTTGGAACTTCAGTGCAAGTACGACGCTTGCGAGCGGATCCCCGCCCGTCATACCAAGGCCGAGGGCCGAGGCGATTGCCGGCGCTATGAACTGCGAGTCACTGATCGTCGCAAGGTCGATGAACGTGGCACCGTTGGCGCGCTGCCGTGCCGCCGCATGGGCTGCGGCGATCGCGACCGTCGTCTTGCCGATGCCGCCGGCGCCGACGATCGACACGAGCCGCGTCTCATCCAAATCGCGTCGAATGGCGTCGATCGCATCCGTCCTGCCGAAGATGCGCGTTGTCCCGGTTGGCAAGCCGTGGTCGCCTGATGCGGCCGACGTGGACGCCAATGCCAACTCGGCCGAAACGCTTGCTTGGACGGGCGCGACAAATCGGTAGCCCCGCCCAATCACCGTCGCGATGTACTGCGCATTGCCCGGCCCTTCACCGAGCGTCCGTCGCAGAGCCGCCATGTTGACCTTGAGATTGCCCTCTTCGACGAACGTGTCCGGCCAGGCACGCGAGAAGAGTTCGCGCTTGCTCACGAGGTCGCCGGAGCGCTCGACCAGCGCTGTCAGGATATCCAGCGCGCGGCTTCCGATCCGAACCGGTGCCTCATCTTTGAGCAGCAACTGGCGCTCGGGGATCAGCACGAACGGTCCGAAGGCGAAGGACCGCGGAGGCCGCTCGGCGAGATTGCCCGTCACAAGCCCCTCCTTTCGGCTAAGGTTCCTTCTCTTCGACGCAGACCGATCATGAAGGAAGATGAAAGTACATCATCCTCGACGCCATGACTGCAACACTCAGAATCATTGCCAGGGCACTAAGATTCTCAGGGGGCGGCGGCGTTTAGGGAAGGTTGATGGACATCCTGTCCGAGGTCCTGCGCGTCGGCTTTCCGGCGCTATCCATTTCTGTGCCGAGTTCACCCATCCCTGGGCGATCCTGACCCCGCCTCCCGACATGGTAGCCAGCCACCTTGCCCGGGCGCCGAGGCAGTGGTGGCAGACAGCGACCAATCATCTGGTCAGGGAGGCGACGAAGCCTGGCCCTGGCAATGGCGCCGTTCTGGCGCGTCTGTCGGAGCTGCTGTTCATGCAAGTCTTGCGTTGGCAGCTCATCTACATCAGCAATGGGCACAACGGCTGGTTCGCAGGCCTGAACGACGCGCATGTGGGTCGCGCGCTTGCATTTCTGCACGCCAATCCGGCAGGCGCGTGGACCGTCGAAGGCCTGGCGCAGAAATCCGGGATGTCACGTGCGGCGCTTGCCAGGCGCTCGTCGGCGTGTCGCCCATGCAGTATCTGGCAGGCTGGCGAATGCATCTGGCGCGACGCCTCCTTCGCGAAACCAACATCAGCGTAGGCGAGCTCGCGGCGCGCGTGGGATATGAATCGGAGGCGGCCTTCAGCCGCGCTTTCCGGCGATCGGTCGGAGTGCCTCCGGCCACATGGCGCGACGTCAATGTTTCCGCGCCAGAGCACTAGTGTTCCGTCCCTGACGGTGGATTCCCCTGCCCCTGCAAATCATGCAAGCTCGGGGCATGAAGACGGATATCACGGTGACGACTGAGGAGCGCGT
>JBGGME010000373.1:0-15545 GCA_041288195.1 Hyphomicrobiaceae bacterium | reverse complement strand
CCAGTCCTTGGCCGCCGCCACGGGCGCGCCGACCGGCGGCGGCACGTCCACGGACGCCAGGTAGCGAAGCGCGAAGTAGATCGGCCAGGGATAGATCTTGTCGAAGTGGGCGACGACGTCGTCGGCGATCTCGCTGCCGTCGGAGCGCGTGCGCAGGGCGGCGAGGGCGACGCAGGCCAGCGGCCAGTTGGCCCCCAGCGTGTATTGCTTCACTGTCTCCAGCGACACGCTCGGGCTTTCGAGCAGACCGACGGCCTCGGCAAACTCCTTGTGGTCCTCGAGCTCGCGCGGGTGCGCATAGTTCGAGGCGAGCGGGCCGAACACGGCCTCCAGGGCATGCAGGCGCTGGGTGAGGCTTTCAGCGGCGGCAGTGTCCGTCGGCGCCGGATTGGATGCCGGCGGCTCGGCCGGGGGTGCGTCGGGCTTGGGGAGCAGGAGCGGCGCCTTCTGGGCGCGCCAGGTCGACGCGATGAACAGGCCGGCGGCGAGCCCCAGGAGTATGCCAACGAGAAACTGCAAGTCGTCCACCCCACGGCTGCTGGCGTCGCCCGGCAAGCGATGGCGACTGTTAGAATTTGGCGGCGCGGTGTCAACGTCGCACACGGGCGGGGGTGCGCCCTCGGTCACACGTTTGTGCGGCCGGCCCGCTATAGTTCGGGGATCGCCGCTCGACTAAAGTTGGCCACAAGCTGGCCCCTATGGTCCGCTGAAGGTGCACTGCTCTCGGAAGACGCCACAGGGAAGACATGACGAAAGACCTGACGCTGCTCGTCTACCGCGTCCTGCTGGTGGCGATCTTCCCGGTCAGCGCCTACTACAAGATCACGGAGTGGCCGGCTATCGCAGTGATGGTCGCCAGGGCCGGCATCCCCTACCCCTACCAGCTCAGCATGATCGGCACGTTCGCCGAGCTGATCCTGCCGTTCCTGGTGATCCTCGGCATCTGGACGCGCCAGGCGGTTTTCGGTCTTCTCGTCTACCTCATTGCCGCCACCTATATCGGCCATCCCGTCTGGCGTGTGGCGCCGGAGGCGTTCTTCTCGCAGCTCATGTCGTTCATGAAGAACATGGGGATGGGCGCCGGCCTGCTGCTGCTCCTCGTGTTCGGCCCCGGCCGCTTTGCGCTGCAGCCGACCGAGCCGCGGGAGGAAGCGCCGCAGCAGGAGCCGGCCGAGACCGTCTGATGCCCTGCCCTCTGCGCTACCGCCGCGCGACCTCGTCGAAGATCTCGGCGAACTCGACCGCGCCGGCCTTCTTCATGTTCACCTCCATGCGGTCGTTGAGGGCGGCGAGCAGCTCGGCGGCCGTCTTCTCGCGCACGATGCTGTTGCGGTAGTAACCCATCTCGCTGAAGAAGTTCGATGTCGGCATGGTGCGGCCGATGGGCTGCATCATCTCCAGCCCCGTGCGCGGCCCCGCGAGGTTCATGAGCTCGATCTCGGAGCCCGACAGGCTCTGCCGGCCGTCCTCGGCGGCGTAGTCCTTGAGCGCCTTGAGCTTGAGCACCTGCAGCCAGGGCCCGACGTCCGCGTCGAGGTTGAGGGCGTGGATGCCGAGGCCGGGCGGTGTGCCCGCGAACTTGATGTGCTCGCCCCACTCATTGGGCACGGTGCGGGCGGACTTCAGCATGCGCCGCAGGATGACGGCCTTGGCTCGAAGCGCCTCGGCGCGTTCGGTGGATGTACCCGGAGCGGCGGCCATGGCGGTGAGGCGGCGGGCGAACGCTTCCCCGTGCTTGACGAGCTCGCCCACCGAGTTGGCGTGCAGCAGCTGCGCGTAGCCCAGCGCGGAGGAGATGGCGCGGCCCTGCTTGCTGATGGGATTGTAGCCCGCCTGCATGTCGTAGGTGCCCTGCCCGCCCGTCTCGAGTGCGTAGATGCGCACCACCTGGTCCTTGCTGAGGCCCACCGCGAGCGCCTCGCGCGCGTAGCTGCGCTTGAAATCGCGCTCCGTGGTCGGCGTCGGCTCGAAGCCGTAAATGGCCTTGGCGTGGTGCAGGAAGTCCGCAACGGTCGGCAGCGGCGTCAGGGGCGTGGGCGGCTTCACCTCGGTGACGATCTTGGCGATGTCGGCCGGAAGCTCCGGCCCCGCGTATTTCGGCGGCTGCTCCGCGACATAGTCGTCGGCGTCGTAGGCCTGCCCCAGCATGCGCTTGGCCTTGCGCGCCTCGCGCTTGGCCTCGACCTGGCGCCAGTATGTCTTGTGGCGCCGCTCGTGCGCGTCGCGGGCCTTGCGCCAGTCGAGGTAGGTCTTGCGCTGCTCGGGCGTGAGCTTTGCCGCGAGGTCGGCCGTCAGCGGCTCCTGCGCCGTCGCGCCCGACAGCAGCACCAGCGCCGTGGCCGAGACCGCGAGTGCCATGGCGCCGCGCCGGAGCCAGAAAGGCAGCACTGCGCCCATTCGTCCCCGCCGCATTGCGTCAGCCCGCCCGCTTTACGTTGACGGCGGGCCCATCCCCCAGGAAATGGGCGCGCAGCACCTCGCGCGCCGCCTCGCCCTTGGCAAGATCGAAGGCGTTGACGATCGCCACCCGGAACCCGCCCGGCGGCATGGAGTGCCGCTCCGGCGCCTTGTGCTCGTGAAAGGTGATCTGCACGCTCGAAACTCCGGGCATGGCCGCGACCTCCGCCACCAGCTCAGCGGGGGGATGGCGATAGCGCCGCCCCCACGGCCCGCACAGCACGATGCTGAAGCCGTCGCGGCGGTCGTGGTCTGGATAGTGCCAGACCTTGTCGCGGTAGAGGCCGACAAAAGCCTCCGCCCACCCCCGCCCGTAGAGGTCCGGCCACTGGTCCGAAAGGCGCAGGTGCGCCTCGATGATGGTGCCGCCGATGGTTTCCAGATTGAGGATGCCGGTGAAACCCCTGAGGTTGTTCCGGATCCAGGCGCCGCAACGGGCCTCGAGCGTAGGGTTGTGGGCGGCGTGGATGGTCCAGCGGTCGAACATGCCCTCCCCGGTCGCGAGGCCGGTGGCATGCCGCCACCACATCGGCTCGCCGTCCACCAGGGCCACGTCGCTCGAGATGTGCTCGCCCGCCAGCAGCGTCATCCAGAAATGCCCGGCGGTGTGGTGCTCGTCGTACTCCTCGGCCGAGCGCAGGATGCGGCTGCCGGCGCCGAGGCCGCGGAAGTTCATGATCGGCTTGGAGAAAACGGGAAAGCCCGGCGGCATCGTGCCGTGCGGACCGGCGGCCAGTCCCTGGCTCAAGGCCACTTGCAGCTTGTCGAAGACCCAGCGGTGGGCCGGGTTCCACTCCCACGCCTCGGGATCGTCGGTGGGGATGTGGAGATCGGGCGGGCAGGGAATGTGATCGAAATACTGGTGGCGCCAGGGCGCCGGCTCGATGATCGGCACTTTCTGCGGGTCCGCTATTCGCGATTTCGTCTGCGATGGGGAAGAGGAGGCGCTATAGTAGCCGACAGCGAGAAGCCAAGCACAGGATTCGAGGACGGCATGGCAGAGACGGAAGCCGACGCTCCGGTGAAGGTGTTCTGGCAGCCTGGCTGAACCAGCTGTCTGCGCACTAAGGAGTTCCTTGGCAAGCATAAAATACCGTTCCTTTCGCGCAACGTCCTCGCCGATCCTGGGGCGCTGGACGAGCTGCTCGCGCTTGGGACGCGGCAACTGCCGGTCGTCTCGCGCGGCACAGCGTGGGCGAACGGGCAGTCGCTAAAAGCGATCGCCGAGCTGGTCGGCATCGATCTGGGCACTGTCAAGCACCTGCCTCCCCCCGAATTGGCGCGACGCATCGATCTGGTCCTGGACGGCTCCGCGCGCTTCTTCGCCCAGTTCCCCGCGGCGCATCTCGCCGATCTGCTGCCTGGCCGTCCGCGATCGTACGCCCAGCTCGGTTGGCACCTCTTCAACGTGGTGGACGCCTTCCTGGAGCACGAGCAGGGCATCCCGCTGTCGACCGAGTCCTACAATCGGGTGCCTCAGCCCGGTACCACACGGCCCGAGATCCTGGCATACGGCGCCGATGTCCGGCGCCGATTCGATGCCTGGTGGCAGGGTGCGAAGGCGAGGACGGATTGGGCCGACAAGGCCAGCGTCTACTACGGCGACGTGAGCCGGCACGAGTTCCTCGAGCGCACCACCTGGCATGCGGGCCAGCACTCCCGCCAGCTCATGTGGATTCTGCAGGACAAGTTCCAGATCGCCCCCGACCGACCTATTCCTCCCGACACGTGGGCCGGCCTGCCCATGCCCGAAAAGGTCTGGGATTAGGGCGCAAACCGCTCCAGCGCGCCGCGATCAACTGAAATGCCGAGGCCGGGGCCGTCGGGGATGCGCACGATGCCGCCGTCGTGCTCGATGGGGCTCGTCAGCACGGCTTGGCGGAAGGGATGCTCCGAGCGGTCGAACTCGAGGATCGGCTCGACGGGCGTGTGGCGCGGGGGATTGTTGGGCAGCACCGCGAGGAGCTGCAGCGCGGTGGCGAGGCCGACGCCGGTGCCCCACACGTGCGGCACGCAGCGCACGCCGAAGGCCTCGCCCATGTCCGCGATCTTCTTGGACTCGGTGAGCCCGCCGGCGGCGCAGATGTCGGGCTGGATGATGTCGGCGGCGCGGGCCGCGAACACGTCGCGGAAGTTCCAGCGCGTGAACCACGTCTCCCCGCCCGCCACGGGTATCGGCTGGCCGCGGCGCACCTCCGCGTAGCCCGCGAGGTCCTCCGGCACGACCGGCTCCTCGAACCAGCCGATGTCGCAGGCGGCAACGCGCCGCCCGAGCTCGATTGCCTCGGCGACGTCATAGCCGTGGTTGGCATCGAGCATAAGCCCCACCTTGGGGCCGACGGCATCGCGGCAGGCGCGGATCAGCGCCGCATCCTGGGGCACGCCGAAGCCGATCTTGAGCTTGACGGCGTGGAAGCCCTCGCGCGCGTAGCCCTTCACCTCATCGACGATGTAGCCGAGCGGGTCGGCGTCGCCGCGCCGGTAGGTGCCGGTGGCGTAGGCCGCAACCTGCCGCCGCACGGGGCCGCCCATCAGGACATGGATCGGTGCGCCGAAGTGCTTGCCGCGGATGTCCCACAGTGCCACGTCGACGCCCGACAGCGCCGTGATGGTGAGCCCGCGCTGGCCCTGGTCGCGGAAGTGATTGTAGAGGTGCAGCCAGATGCGGTCGCCGGCGAGCGGGTCGGCGCCGATGAGGTGCGGACGGAAGGCTGCGACGATTGCCGCGTTGAGCGCGGCCGGCCCGAAGCACTCGCCCCAGCCGACGGTACCGTCCTCGCAGGCGATCTCGACCAGGCAGGCCGTACGCAGCGCCGTGCTGTTGAACGACCAGGCGAACGGCTCGCTCAGCTTCGCCTCGAGCACGTGCGTCCTGACATCGGCGATGCGCATGAGGCCCTCCGTGGCAGGTTGCGTGCGCTGCAGTCGACCGTGCGCGAGGCATAGCACGGCCGGCTGCTTGCGTCCGCCGCCGCCGCTGTTGCAGCCGCCCCGGCGAAGATGCGATATCGAATGGGCAGGGACCGAGCGCGGGTTGGGGGAGGGTCATGTCGCCGTTGCAATGGGGCAGGCTTGCTGCGCTTGGAGCAGCCACGCTGATCGCAGTGGCGCTCGTCGGCGTCTACGGGCGTCAGCCGAGCCCGGGCAATAGCCCGCCCGTCCCGCCGTCCTCGCAGGCCGGCGTCTCCGTCACGATCCTGGCCATCAACGACTTCCACGGGCATCTCAAGCCCCCGCTCGGCGGCATCGCCATTGCCGATCCGACCGACAAGACCAAGCAGATCGCCGTCTCGGCCGGCGGTGCCGAGCACATGGCGACGCTCGTCAGGGACCTGCGCGCCAAGAAGAAGCACTCCGTGTTCGTGGCGGCCGGCGATCTGATAGGCGCAAGTCCGCTGCTGTCGGCGGCGTTCCACGACGAGCCCACCATCGAGGCGCTCTCGGCCATGGGCCTCGAGATCACGGCGGTCGGCAATCACGAGTTCGACGAGGGCAAGGACGAGCTGCTGCGCATGCAGAACGGCGGCTGCCACCCCAAGGCCGGCTGCAAGGGCCCACGCAAGTTCGCGGGCGCCAAGTTCCGCTATCTGGCTGCGAGCACCTTCGACACGAAGACCGGCAAGACACTGCTGCCGGCCTACGAGATCAAGGAGTTCGACGGGATCCCCGTGGCCTTCATCGGCCTCACCCTGAAAGGCACCCCCAAGATCGTGTCGCCGTCGGGTGTCACGGGCCTCGAGTTCCGCGACGAGGCCACCACCATCAATGGGCTGGTGCCCGAGCTCAAGCAGCGTGGGGTGGAGGCCATCGTCGTGCTGATCCACGAGGGCGGCATTCCGGTCGGCGGCTACAACGAATGCCCCGACATCTCGGGCCCCATCGTCGACATCGTGAGCAAGCTCGACAAGGCCGTCGACCTTGTCATCAGCGGGCATACGCATCGCGCCTACAAGTGCGTGATCGACGGCCGGCTCGTGACCAGCGCCGACAAGTTCGGCACGCTCGTCACCGAGATCGAGATGGTGCTCGACCCCAAGACACGCGACGTGGCGAGCCTCAAGGCCGACAACCTGATCGTGCGCACCGACGCTTACGCCAAGGCGCCCGAGCAGACCGAGCTGATCGCCGCCTACGACCGTCTGGTGAAGCCGCTGGCGGAGCGGGCCGTGGGCTCGATCACCGCGGATTTGTCGCGTGACGTTGATGCGGCCGGCGAGAGCCCGCTGGGCCAGGTGATCGCCGACGCCCAGCTCGCCGCCACCAGCGCCCCCGACAAGGGCGGCGCCGTGATCGCCTTCACCAATCCGGGCGGCATCCGCACGGGGCTCAAGCGAAGCGAGGACGGCACCGTCACCTACGCCGACCTGTTCGCGGCCCAGCCCTTCGGCAACAACCTCGTGACGCTGACGCTCACCGGCGCCCAGATCAAGACGCTGCTCGAGCAGCAGTGGCTCGACCAGGCCAAGGCGCGCCAGCTGCAGGTGTCGAAGGGGTTCTCCTACACCTGGGACGACCGCAGGCCGCGCGGCGATTTCGTCCCCGCCGAGGGCATCATGCTCGACGGTCGTCCGATCGAGGCCAATGCCAAGTATCGCGTGACGGTCAATGCCTTCCTGGCCGACGGCGGCGACGGCTTCGGCGTGCTCAAGGAGGGCGACGAGCCGATGGGCGGCCCGCTCGAGGTGCCGGCGCTCGAGGCTTATTTCAAGGCGAAGGGGCCGATCGGCCCTGGCCCGCTCGACCGCATCCGCCGGGCGTATTGAGGGGCCGGGGTCGCAGAAGAGCAACAAAAGGGTTGCCTTTCATCGAAGGCCGCGCAAATTTATGCGCAACCAGGAGGTTGCGCATGAGCAATACCGATCGCATCGAGTTGAAGGCCCCGGTCTCCCGCGTGTGGAAGGCGCTGACCGACCACCGCGAGTTCGGCACGTGGTTCCGCGTCAAGCTGGAGGGTCCGTTCGTGCCGGGAGAGGTGTCCCGCGGGCAGATCACCTATCCGGGCTACGAGCACGTTCGCTGGGTGGCGGTGGTGCAGAGGATGGAGCCCGAGCGGCTGTTCTCGTTCACCTGGCATCCCTATGCCATCGATCCCAACGAGGACTATTCGCACGAGCCGCCGACCCTCGTGGAGTTCACGCTGGAGCCGGCTGCGACGGGGACGTTGCTTCGCGTCGTCGAGTCTGGTTTCGATAAGATCCCGCAGAAGCGCCGCAGCGAGGCCTTTCGCATGAACGAGCGTGGCTGGAGCGCGCAGATCGAGAACATCGCGCGCCATGTTGGACAAGCGCCGTAGCGGCTCCGCCGCGCTGAAGATGCACGCGTCGGTGTTCGCTGCCCTCGGCGACGAGACGCGGCTGTCGGTGCTGGCCAGGCTGAGCCGGGGGGAGCGTCAGTCCATCGCCCGGCTCACGGCCGGCACCAAGCTGACGCGGCAGGCCGTGACCAAGCACCTGCGCGTGCTGGAGGGCGCGGGGGTGGTGCGCAGCGTCCGCGTCGGGCGCGAGAGCCTGTTCGAGCTCGAGCCGCGATCGATCGAGGACGTGCGGCAATACCTCGATGAGGTGTCGCGGCAGTGGGACGATGCGCTCGCGCGTCTCAAATCGCACCTGGGCGAGTAGGCCTGCCCCTGCGAATCCCGCCGCGCGGCTAGCGCGAGCCGAGCCGGCGCAGCCGCTCCGCGGCCTCGACGGCGCCGAGCTCGCGCGCCTTCTCGTACCACTTGCGTGCCGCCGCCGCGTCGGGCTGGAGGCCCACGACGTTGAGCTTGACCAGCTCGTCGGGGTCATAGGTGGCGGCTGCCGCTATGGCGCTCTGCGCCAGGCCCGCCGTGGCCGCGAGCTCGAAAAACTTGCGCGCGGCGTAGACGTTGCCGCGCTGCAGCTGCTCGACGCCCTGGGCATGGAGGCGCATCGCGCGCTCGCGCTCCGTCGGATCCATCTTCGGGACGGCGAGGGCGGGCGCGGTAGCGGGTGGGGCTATCGCCCTGGTCTCCACGGGCGGCCTCTCCTTGGATGCCGCCACGACCAGCGTCGTCCTCGCTTCCGCCAGGACGCCGCCGTCGACGTTCACGAAACTGATGAAAACCTCGGACTGGCCTTCGAGCCCGGCCGGCAGGATGAAGGTCAGCGTCGCAAGGGCGGCAAGCGGCACCGACCAGGAGCCCGGAGCGATCGCATGTCCCTCAGACAGCGCCACCGTCCGCGGCAGGCCGCGGATGCGGATGAAGGCGTTCTTTGCGCCCTGCTCCGGGCTGAGCTGGATCTTGATCGGCAGGCTCGAGGGCGCCTCGCCGCGCAGGATCGGTGCGACCTTGATGGAAACGGGCTCGGCTCGCTGCGCTTGCGCGGACCCGACGGACGCCCCGCTCAACGGGACCGTTGCCGTGGCGGCCATGCTCGCGAGCGCCAGACGGGCAACACCCAGCCAAAGGCGCTTCCGACCCGTGGTCGAGCCCCCCTGAACTACCCCTGACCGACGCCTTGGCTCTGCCACGAGCGTCCGCCTCCCCAGTTTCGTTCCGCTCGCAGCACGACGTTGCGTGGACGGCCTGCGAGCGGCCCCGTTGATCGGCTGCCAGTGGCCCGATTCCGAAGTTCGCCGTACCTAGCTGCCAGCGTTCGGAGCGAACTTCGGAATCATAAGGGACACTAGAATCATAGACTTGCTAGTGTGATTCAGATCGAGACATTCGCTCCGAACCAAGTCGCGAACTCGGGCGAATTTCTCGATCATCACACTAGCGACGCGACTGTCGCTTGCTCCACTCCAGGAATTGTTGAAACAGGCGCTCCTGCTCGGCCGGGTCGTTGGGAGCCGCGCGTGCCGCCTGCGACCTCGCCAAGGAGGGATCGATCTTCGGTCGCACCGCGATCTTGTCGAGCATCTCCTGCGCCGGCTGGAAGCGCGTCCAGCCGGGAATCGTGCCGGCCAGGTTGATCTGCCTCCATCCCGGCTGATAGGGCGGCTGGCGCAGCTTGTCGAAGCGTTCGAAGAGATATTCCACGAAACGCACGCAGCGCCGGTAGCGATCGGTGCCGCGCGGCCAGTTGTAGACGGCGAGCAGGGCCTGCACCGAGATGGTCGGCACCGACTGCCCCTGCGGGATCAGGTTGGGATAGTCGGCGTGCGTCAGCTCGGCCGGCGTGTAGTAGTCCTTGAAGACGTCGGTGTACTCGACCGGCAGGAAGCGGAAACCCTCCTCGGCCTTCAGCGGCTTGAACAGGCTGTTGGGCTTGCCGACGGCGTGCACCAGTCCGGCAAGCTCGCCCTTGCGCATGGCTTCGAGCGCCAGCGAGTTGTTCATGAACACCTTCTCGACCTTCACGCCGAGCCGCTCGAAGACGATGTTGCCGGTGTAGTTGGCGGCGCTGCCGACGGTGTTGAAGCCGACCTTCTTGCCGGCCAGGTCCTGGATGGACTTGATCTCGGGCCGCACGAACAGATGAAACTCGCCCTGGAACATCGGGATCACGTAGTTCACCCGCTGCTCGATGCCGGGGATGCGGTCGACGTTCTTGTAGTGGTCGAGCACGTCGGCGTACGTGATCGCGAAGTCGACGCCTTTCACGTAGATGAGGTCGAGGACGTTGCCGACCGCGCCGAAGGTGTTGATCGGCATCACGCGGAGATTGTCGCCGTCATCGAGCGCCTTGGCGAGATCCGCGGCGTACCAGGCGAACGTGCCCTCGAGCAGTCCGCCGGCGAGGCCGATAGTCCAGTTGTTGAGGCGGAGGGCCCTGGCGTTCTCGCCCTCGGCGACCGGCTTGTCGGGAAGCGGGAGCGCCCGCTTCGGCGCCGGCGCCGCCTGTTGGGCGACAATGAAGGGGTTCTGCGCGAGAGCCTGAAAGCTCGTGCCGGCGAGCACGGCAACGAGGCAAACGAGCCTCAACAGCAGCGTGTGCATGGGTTTCCCTCCCCATCTCGATTGTTGCTGTCCACGCCCTTCCTCGACGTGGATGCATTCTGCAATCTGGGAGCGACGCCGAGCCCGCACGATCCGCGCTACTCAGACCTGCGATGATAGTCTGCTGTCCTTCAGCAGTTCAACCTAATTCCGTGGCCGGAAGGAGGCGCCGGTGGCCGCACGCGCGCGCCGAGGGGCGCTCTCAGGAGCGGGCTGCGGCACCTGTGGCCAAGCGCTGCAGGCGATCGGCGTGCTCGGCGTTGACGGCGCCATGCGGGGCGCGGCCCTGCAGTATCTCGCCAACCTGCGCCACCGTCTCGAGCGCCTGGCCTTCGATTGCGGGCTGCGTGAGGCCCGCCATGTGCGGCGTCGCCACCACGTCGGCTCGGGCGGCGAGCGCGGTCGACGGCATCTGATCGGCGGCGCGGCCGACGTCGAGCGCGGCGCCGGCGATGCGTTTCTCGTCGAGGGCGGCAATGAGCGCCGCCTCGTCGATCAGGTTGCCGCGCGAGAGATTGATCAGGAAGGAGCCGGCGCGCATGAGGCCGAGCTCGCGCGCGCCGATGAGGCTCTCCGTCTCCTCCGTGGCCACCGCCAGGGGGAGCACGAAGTCGGCGCGCCGCAGCAGCTCGTCGAGCTCGACCTGCTCGATGTCGGCGTGCTCGACCGTCACGTAGGGGTCGTTGACCATCACCTTCATGCCGAAGGCGAGCGCCAAATCGGCGACGCGCCGGCCGAGGGGGCCGTAGCCGATGACGCCGACTGTGGCGCCCGCAAGCTGACGGCCCATGCCGGCGTGCGGGGCGCGGCCTGCCTTGTAGGCGGCATCGGCGCGCGAGATGCCGCGGGCCGCATCGATCATCAAGCCGATCACGAGCTCGCTGACGGCCGGCACCCAGCTGCGGCTCGCCTGCGTCACCAGCACGCCGGCGGCGCTGGCCGCCTCCACGTCGATGTTGCGGATGTCGACTGCTACCCGGCACACGGCGACGAGGTCGGGCAGGGCGGCGAAGATGGGGGCGGGGCACGGCGTCGCGCGGTCGGCAACGATGATGCGGCAGCCTTGCGCCGCCGCAATCAGATTGGGCGTGTCGAGCGCGTCGGAGCCTTCGTGCAGGCCGACGTCGCCGAGCGCGCGAAGGCCCGCCAGCGCGCGCTCGCCGTAGTAGTTGCGGCGCATGTCAGGCGTGTGCGTGAGAAGGATCCGGGGGCTCGCGCTCATTTCCATCATTTCCCCAATGGCCTTGCTGGATCCCCGTTTTCGCGGGGATGACATCTCGCGGTTTTCGCCCGCGATGTCATTTGCGGATGCGGCTTCTATCGCCGTCGAATTCGGCGCTGCAGAAGGGGCCGCCCTGGAAGAAGTCGGCCAC
Source organism: Hyphomicrobiaceae bacterium (assembly GCA_041288195.1). Classification (GTDB taxonomy): domain Bacteria; phylum Pseudomonadota; class Alphaproteobacteria; order Rhizobiales; family Hyphomicrobiaceae; genus AWTP1-13. The sequence continues at coordinate 3,812 of JBGGME010000373.1, read as the reverse complement.
CGGATCGGGGGCGATCCTGGCCTGCGCGGCCATGGCCTCGGCGACATGGTCCTCGGCGCGGCCGGTCGGGCGGTAGCCGTAGTCGTAGGCGAGGCTGTTGTCCCACCAGCTGCGCTCGTTGTGGGACGCGCCGTAGAAGATCTCGTAGCGCAGTTCGGGGTGCTCCAGGCCGATGCGCACGAGCTGGGCCGTATCCTCGGGCGAGATCCAGATCGACAGCCGCCGCTTGTCCACGGGGCGGTCGCTGTAGTTGCCGATCCTGAGGCACAGGACGCGCAGCCCATGCTTGTCGGCATAGAGCGCGCCCAGCGCCTCGCCGAAGGCCTTGCTGACGCCGTAGCGCGAGTCGGGCCGCACGGTGACGTCGGTGCCGATCGGGTGCGTACGGGGATAGAAGCCGATGGCGTGGTTGGAGGAGGCGAACACAACGCGCCCGACGCCCCTGCGGCGGGCGGCCTCGAACAGGTTATAGCAGCCGATGATGTTGGCCTGCAGGATCGTGTCCCACGAGCCCTCCACGGAGTGGCCGCCCAAGTGGATCACGCCTTCCATCCCATCGACCGCCTTCTCCACCTCCTCGATGCGGGAAAGATCGGCGGCGATGAACGGCTCGTCGGAGCGCAGGTCGGCCGGCTTGTCGAGGTCGCTCAGCCTCAGCTCCTTGTAGAGGGGCTTCAGGAGCTTGCGCAGGCCGCTACCGATGCCGCCGGCAGCGCCCGTCAAGAGAACGCGTTCCATGATTTCCCTCCTCGGCGATTGTGTCGTTGGTCGCGATCTTGCCTGCCGGTCAGCGGCCCTGCAACTGCCGCTCGGCGAGACGGCGGTAGCGGGTGAGGCTGCGGGTCAGGTGCGTGCGCATGGCTTTGCGCGCTTCCGCCGTGTGGCGATCGCGAATGGCGGCGTAGATGCGGGCGTGCTCCTTCTGGATGCGCATGAGGTAGATGCGCTGCTCGCCGGGCGAGCTCAACGCCACGCGCACGCTCTGGCGCGGGATGACGTGGCGGCCGAGGAACTCGAGGAGCTCGCCGAACCTCGGGTTGCCCGACGCGGCAGCGATCGTGCGGTGAAAGGCGAAGTCCTCGGGGATGGCGCCCTCGCCGCGATTGACGGCCGCCTCGAAGGCGCGCAGCGCGCGGCCGATGGGGGCTAGTCGCTCCGGCGTGATACGCTTGGCGGCGAGAGCCGCCGCTTCGACCTCGATGGCGAGGCGCAGCTCCATGACGTCGAGCACGTCGCCGATCGAGCTCAGGCCCTCGGGATCGATGCGGAAGGGGACCCGGCTCGCATCGGCGGCGACGAAGGCGCCGGAGCCCTGGCGGGTGGTGACGAGCCCCTCGGCGCGCAGCGCCGAGACGGCCTCGCGCACGACTGTGCGGCTCACCCCCATGGCCGCCATCAGCTCCTGCTCGGTCGGAAGGCGGGCGCCGGGCTCGAGCCGGCCGCTCCTGATCTCGGCGGCGATGCGCTCCACGACCTCGCCCGATAGGTTACGCGCCGGCCGCAGAGGCCGCATGAGCGTCGGCTTGTCAGCCGCGGGCACCGAAGCTAGAGTCGCAACTCGTCGTGTCATCCTACAAATTGCTTGTAATGCGCTTCCGCCGCGCATGCAACAAGCGCCCGGCGGGAAAGCGGGCGCGCGGGTGGCAACGATCAAAACGGACGGTCTCGAGGAGGAAACAGATGGACAGACGTTCAGTCATCAAAGCAGGGCTGGCCGGCCTTGCCGCGAGCTCCCTGCCGATGTCGGCGGCGTTCGCGCAGGCCAAGATGGTGCTGAAGGCAACCGACGTGCACCCGCTCGGCTATCCGACCGTGGAAGCGGTGGTGCAGATGGGCAAGAAGCTCGAGGCCGCCAGCAACGGCCGCCTGAGCGTGCAGATGTATCCCTCCATGCAGCTCGGCGGCGAGAAGGAGATGATCGAGCAGGCGCAGGTGGGCGCGCTCGCCATGGCCCGCATCAGCGTCGGCCCCATGGGCCCGATCGTGCCCGAGCTCAACGTCTTCAACCTGCCCTTCATGTTCCGCGACGATCAGCACATGGAGAAGGTGATCGACGGGCCGATCGGCGACGAGATGCTGAAGAAGCTGACCGATTCCAGCGCCAACCTGGTTGGCCTGTGTTGGATGAACGCCGGCACGCGCAACGTCTACAACAGCAAGAAGCCGATCACCACGGTCGAGGACCTCAAAGGCCTCAAGATCCGTATGATGGGCAATCCCGTCTTCGTCGACACCATGAACTCGCTCGGCGGCAACGGCGTGTCGATGGGCTTCGACCAGCTGATCAATGCCATGCAGACCGGCGTCGTGGACGGGGCGGAGAACAACTACCCGACCTACGAGAGCGGCCAGCACTACCGCTATGCCAAGTACTACTCCAAGACCGGACACCTGATGATCCCGGAGATCCTGGTGTTCTCCAAGAAGATCTGGGGCACGCTCTCCAAGGAGGACCAGGACCTGATCCTGAAGCTCGCCAAGGAGGCGCAGCAGCAGGAGCGCAAGCTCTGGTACGACCGCGAGAAGGAATCGCTCAAGAAGATGCTCGAGGCCGGCACGATCGTGAACGAGGTGGCGGACAAGAAGCCCTTCCAGGCCGCTGTGAAGCCCGTGTGGGACAAGTACGGGGCGGCCCATCAGGCGCTGATCCAGCGCATCCAGGACGTGAAGTAGGGCTCGCGCCTGCGAGCATGAGGGCCGGCCGTTTCCTTCGAGGCGCGCCGGCCCTTCGATTTGTCGGGGGACATCGGCAATGAAGGCTCTCTACGTCCGGTGCATGGATGTGCTGCACCGGTTCTGCATGATCGTGGCGGGTGCTTGCCTGGTCACCATAACGCTGATCATCCCCTGGGGCGTGTTCACGCGCTATGTCCTCAACAGCGCCTCGTCGTGGCCGGAGCCGGGGGCGGTGCTGCTGATGATCTGGTTCTCCTTCCTGGCTGCATCGATCTGCTACCGTGAGAACCTGCACATCGGCGTCGCCGTCATCCCGATGATGCTGGAGGGCAACGCGCGCCTCGCCGTCGGCTGGCTGATCGAAGCCTGCATGATGGGCACCAACCTCTTCATGTTCTGGTGGGGCATCAAGCTCGTCCAGACCACCTGGCAGCAGTCGATCTCCGATTTTCCCTGGTACTCGGTCGGCGCCTCCTATCTACCCGTGCCCATCGGCGGGCTGATCACGGCGCTGTTCGTCATCGAGCGGCTGTGGACCTCGAAGCTGTTTGCGGAGCCCGAGGCCGAGAGCATCAGCGGCATCTCCACCGAGTAGCGCGCCATGGACATGCTGATCCTGATGGGTGGCTTTGCCGTGCTGTGCCTGCTCGGCATGCCGGTCGCCTATGCGCTCGGGCTTTCCGCAATTTTCGCCGCAATGTGGATCGACTTGCCGCTCGAGGCGGTCATGCTCAAGACCTCCGACGGCATGGACGACTTCGCGCTGCTCGCGATCCCGTTCTTCATCCTGGCGGGCGGCATCATGGCGGAAGGCGGCATGGCCGAGCGCCTCGTCAATCTTGCCAAGGTGTTCGTGGGCTTCCTGCGCGGCGGGCTGGCGCTGGTCAATATCCTGGCCTCGACCTTCTTCGGCTGCATCTCGGGGTCATCGGTCGCCGATACGGCCTCGATCGGCTCGGTGATGATCCCGCAGATGATCAAGAACGGCTATCCCAGGCTGTTCGCCGTCAACGTCACGATTGCCGGATCGCTGCAGCCGCTGCTGATCCCGCCCTCGCACAACGCCGTGATCTATTCGCTTGCCGCCGGCGGCACCATCTCGGTCGCGCACCTCTTCATCGCCGGCATCATCCCTG
>JBGGME010000372.1:0-4756 GCA_041288195.1 Hyphomicrobiaceae bacterium | reverse complement strand
GAGGTCATGGGCCGCAGGAGGAAGGAAAGTCCCGTTGCCCCGACTATGACGGGCCCTCCCTACAGCAGCGTGTACGAAAAGCCTGGCATTTGACGCAACGCGCCCCCGCCAAGTCCCGCCGCGGAAACAAATTTCTGCCGTCCGCCCAACGAGCCGGACAGGAGTCTCGCGGTGACGCACCATTGCCCGAGTCCCCGATGCGACAAGTTCTGATAGTCTGATGCCGTCATGACGAGGGCCGAGCAGGGCGCGTTTGCTGCAGCCTTGCCAAACGGCTCCGCCGCAAGGGAGGAGACGCATGTTGCAGGGAATCGCACGCATTGCCGCTGTCGGGTTCGCGCTCGTCGTCGGATCGAGCCTCGCGCTGTCGCAGACACCCAAGAAGGGCGGCATCCTCCACTATGCCCTGACGACGGAGCCGCCCAACTACGATTGCCACGGCAATACCAACTACGGCGTCTCGCAGGGGGTCTTCTCGCACTACTCCCGGCTGCTGAAGGATGCGGGCGACTGGAAGGAATCCAAGATCGTCGGCGATGTCGCGGAAAGCTGGAACATCGCGCCCGACGGCCGCGCGTACACGTTCAAGCTCCGCCGGGGCGTGAAGTTTCACGACGGCTCCCTGCTCACGTCGGCCGACGTTCGCGCTACCTACGAGCGCCTGATCAAGCCGCCGCCCGGTGTGCTGTCAGCCCGACAGGCGCTCTACCAGGACATCTCCGGCATCGATACCCCTGATGATCACACCATCGTCTTCAGGTTGTCGGCCTACAATGCGGGCATGCTCGATGCGTTCGCCTCCCCGTGGAACTGCATCTATAGCGCTGCCAAGCTGAAGGAGAACCCGAAGTTCCCCGAGACGAACGTGCTCGGCACCGGCGCCTTCACGTTCGTCAGCCATGTGAAAGGGCAGAGCTGGGAGGGCAAGCGCTTCGAGGGCTACTTCCGCCAGGACCGTCCCTACCTCGATGGTTTCAAGGCGTTCTTCATCAAAGGCCCCGCGCTTGCAGCTGGCATTGCCGGCGGCCAGTTCGACATCGAGTTTCGCGGCGTCACGCCGGTCGAGCGCGACCGGATGGTTGACCAGATGAAGGACAACGCGGTCGTCCTGGAGGGTCCATGGGTGACCAGCCTGATCGTCACGCTCAACAACAAGCGCAAGCCCTTCGACGATGTGCGCGTGCGTCAGGCGCTGACGCATGCGATCGATCGCTGGGGCGGCTCGGCGTCGGTCTCGCGGATTTCGCTCATGAAGCATGTCGGCGGCTTCACGCGGCCCGGCTACGAGCTGGCGCTTGCTCCCGCCGAGCTCGAGAAGCTCCCCGGCTTCTGGCGCGATATCGACAAGGCGCGCGATGAGGCGCGACGCTTGCTGAAGGAGGCCGGTGTCGGGTCGCTCAAGGTCCTTCTGCTCAATCGCGACACGGCGCAGCCCTATACGCCGGCCAGCGTCTTCGTCATCGATCAGTGGCGGCGGATCGGTATCGAGGTCGAGCACAGGCAGATCGACCCCCGGGCCTACTACGAGGCGATCTCGCGCGGGGACTTCGATGCGGCCATCGATTTTGTCTCGGACTTCTCTGATGATCCCAACCTGCACTACATCCGCCTTCTGTCGCACGGCCAGTCGCCGGTCTCGTACGCCCAGCACTCCGACAAGTCGCTGGACGAGCTGTTCGAGAAGCAGAAGCGCGCCACGAGCCCGGCCGAGCGCAAGCAGTTCGCCAACCGGTTCGAGCAGGTGGCCCTGACCGGCGCCTACAACATGCCCCTCTTCTGGTGGCAGCGCATCATCGTGCACCACAAGAAGATCAAGGGCTGGAAGCTGCTGCCGAGCCACAACAACGGCACCGACCTGACCGAGGTCTGGCTCGATCAGTAGCGTGCGCAGACGCCACTCGGCGGGCCTATCGCCGTATCGGGTATTGCCCATGGTCGAGTTCGCCGAGTGGCCATTGCAGCTGATCTTCGCAGTCAGCCTTGCGCTGATCCTGGCGGCCAGCGAGTTCGGGCACTGGCTCGGCCAGCGCGCGGGCGAACGCCACAACGAGAACATCACGACGCTGGAAGCGTCCATGCTGGGATTGCTGGCGCTGATGATCAGCTTCACATTCGCCATGGCGTTGACGCGCTTCGATGCTCGACGCGACGCGGTATTGAATGAGGCAAACGCGATTGGTACGACGGCACTGCGGGCTCGTCTGCTGCCATCGCCGCACAGCTCGGACTGCCTGGCCCTGCTGCGCGACTACGTGAAAGTCCGGTTGGACATCACGCGGCGTGTCCCATCAAACGCGGAGCTGAACGAAGCGATTGCCCGTTCGAATGCCATTCAGGAGGCGCTCTGGCAGCAGGCAAAGGCGATGGCCGCCAAGGACACCGGCCTGGTCCCGACGGGGCTCTTCATCCAGTCGCTCAACGATATGATCGACAATCACGAGAAGCGGTTGACGGCGGCCCGCAACCGTGTACCGAACATCGCCTTGGTCGCCCTGTACGCGATTGCTGCCATCGCCATTGCCTTCACGGGCTACGCCGGAGCCGCGGAGCCCCGGCGCTGGAGGCCTGGAGTCTATATAACCGCCACTCTCATTGCGGGCATGATCCTCCTGATCCAGGACATCGACAGACCGGGCGCCGGGTTCGTCAGAGTGAGCCAACAGCCGATGATCGATGTGGCCGCCAGCCTCGCCAGCTATCGAGACTGAAAGGGAGCGCGTCCACTGCAGAGGTCAGCGCCCTAGCCCTCGAGGGCCGCTTGCAGCTCGTCGCGGAATGTTGCGAGGCGCGAGCCGAAGCGCTCGGCCATGTGTGCGCGCACGGGCGGCGGCGCCACGTCCGGGTTGCCCGACGAGAAGGGTGGTGCCGGGTCGTATTCGATGGACAGCTGGATGCGTTGGGCCGCCTCGGTGCCGGCGATCTCGGCCGCGACAGTGAGCGCGAAGTCGATGCCGGCAGTGACGCCGCCGCCTGTGAAGACATTGCCGTCGCGCACGACGCGGGCCTTCTCAAAGGTCGCTCCCACCATGGGCAGCAGCCCCGTGTAGGCCCAGTGCGTGGTGGCGCGCTTGCCTCTGAGCAGGCCCGCCACGCCCAGCACGAAGGCGCCCGTGCACACGGAGGTGACGTACTTCGCCTGCGTTCCCTGCCGGCGCACGAAGTCGATGGTCGCCGGGTCGGCGATAGCGCCGGACACGCCGTAGCCGCCCGGCACGCACACGAGGTCGAGCGGCTCGCACTCGGCAAACGTCGTCGTGGGCACCAGCCCCAGGCCGCAGTCGCTCGGCACCGGCTCGCGCGTGTTGGCGACGATATGCGTCTTGGAGTCCGGGAGCCTGTGCAGCACCTGCAACGGCCCCGTGAAGTCGAGCTGCGTCACGTTGGGGAACAGCACGAACCCGATGTTGATCGTCATCAGTTGGTTCTCCCCCCAGCCTCGGGCTTTCCTTTCAGCGCCTCGCGCTCCCCGATGCGCGAGATGTGGAAGCGCTGGAAGCTCCTGTCCCGCTCGTAGAGCTTGAGGCGCACCCACACGAGCAGGTCGTAGAAGGTGTCGCGGCCGTAGCTCAGCGGCAGGCGCTCGATGGCCTCCAGCTCGCGTCCCCACTTGCCCTCGAGGCCCGCAAGGTCATCCTTGAAGAACACGATGGTGGGCGTGAAGATCACGCCCCAGCGCTCGGCAAGTGCGCGCTCCGAGAAGACCTTGCCGTCGAAGTCGGTCACCTCGCGCGCGCCCCAGATGTCGAGTTGCAGCACGGCGAAGTTCTCGCGCATGTAGTCGTTGATGTAGCGCTGGGCCAGCAGCTCGGTATGCAGTTTGATGCAGTAGGGGCAGCCCCTCTGCTCGAAGATGATGGCGAACCGCTTGCCCGCCGCCTTGGCCTCGGCGAAGTCGTCCCTGAGATTGAGGAAGGAGAGCTGGAACCAGCGCTGGTGATAGAGCCCGTCCTCCTCCTTGGATGGCTCCACGCGCGGCGTCACCGGTCCCACGGGCGGCGGCAGCGCCGGGTCGGCGGCCGATGCCGGGCCCGCGCCGGCAAGCATGAGCGCCAGCGCCAGCAGCGATCCGCGCCAGCGCGGCCATATTCGTGTCGTTGACATGCCCTCAGTCTACTCCAGGCGCGATGTCCTGACGACGCCTCCGACCGGCTTGGCCCGCACTACTCTGCGGCAGCCAGGGCCGGGGCGTTCTCTCCCTCGGCGATGCCGATGGCCTCACGCAGGACCTCGATGCCGGCTCCCTCGCGCGGGGCCCGCTCGGAGAGGTGGCGGCGAAAGGCGCGGGCGCGCGGCCGGCCGTGGTAAAGGCCGAGGATGTGGCGCGTGACGTTGTTGAGCCGGCCACCACGGTCAAGGTGCCGCTGCACGTAGGGGATTAGCGCTTCCAGAGCCTCACGGCGGGTCGGCGCCGGCCGCGACTCGCCGAACAGGCGGCCGTCGACCTCTGCAAGCAGATAGGGGTTCTGGTAGGCGGCGCGCCCCAGCGCCACGCCGTCGACGTGGGCCAGATGCGTCGCGGCCTCCTCGAGCGAGCCGATGCCGCCGTTGAGGATGATCTCGAGCTCGGGATGCGCGGCCTTCAGCCGGTACACGTGGCCATAGTCGAGCGGCGGGACCTCGCGGTTCTCCTTCGGCGACAGACCCTCGAGCCACGCCTTGCGCGCGTGCACGATGAAGGTCTTGCAGCCGGCGTTGGCGACCGCGCTCGCGAACCGCTCCAGATCGGCCTCGCTGTCCTGATCATCGATGCCGATGC
>JBGGME010000371.1:0-2695 GCA_041288195.1 Hyphomicrobiaceae bacterium | reverse complement strand
GCGGACGTTCCTGGTCCGGACCGCGCACGGGACCGCATTCTACTGGGACCAGAGGCTTGGGCTGCTGGCCAGGGACGAGCAGACGGGGCGCTGGCGTGGTCTGAGCCCCGACGAACTACGCCGTGGTTACCCGGAGGCTTGGTGGATGTGGACTCGCTTCGCTGCCTTGCTGCCATCCGGGACGTCGGAGCGGTTGCTGCAGCCCGATGGCGGCCATGCCGCGTAGGCCTGCCGACTGCCAACCAAGCTGCGGGTCCTTCCTGGTCGAGAAACATATGCGGGCAGCGACAGCGTGCGACCTCGCTAAACCGCGCCTAGTTCGAGAACCTGAGTTTCTCCTCCTCGGGATCGAGACGATCTTTGACCCAGAGGCGGTCGGCGAGGGCGCAGGGCTCTCGGTTGACGCGGGCCTGAAAGGCGGCGACACGACGGGTGAGATCGTCCCGGCTCGCATGGCAGTGGTGGTAGGTGACGTCCTCGCGCAGCCAGCGCCAGAGCGCCTCGACCGGCATGAGATCAGGGCTGTAGCCCGGCAGCGGCCTCAGCTCGATGCGCAAGGCGGCGGCCGCTTCCCGCACGGTCCCGGCCCGGTGGTAGGAGGCGCCGTCCCACAGCACGACCAGCTCGCGGTCGGGATGTTCGGCGCGCAGCCGGCGGAGCACCTCGATCGTGTGCTCTCCGTTGGCGCGCGGGTACGGCCACAGCCGCACCTGGCCCTCGTTGTAAAGGTAGAGGCCGTAGAAGGAGACCTTGGCCGAAAGGCCCGGCGAGCCGGAGGCGACCCACAGCCGCCGGCCGCGCTCGGCCCAGCCGTAGCCGAGGTCGGCGTCCTGGTGGATGTGCGCCTCGTCCAGGTAGACCAGGAGGTGCCGGTCGTGCCGGGCGTCGGCCAGCACGTGCCGGAGCTGCTCAACGAACGCTTGCCGCCGCGACGGGTCGGCGCGGCCGAGCAGCTTCTTGGCCTTCTTCCAGCTCAGGCCCGAGCGGCGCAGGGCGGCACGGATCGTCTCGCGGCAGCAGGTCCGGCCGAACCGCTCGCGCACCCAGGCGACCAGCCGCTTGAGGGTCCAGCGTGGCGCCGGCCCGGCACCGGCTACGGGCGGGGCGGCGGCGGTGCGCTGGGCGGCGCGAACGATCTCGCCGAGGCCGGCCTCGGTTCGGGCACAAAGGGGGGCGGCCGCCGGTGCGGCGGTAGGCCAGGGCGTCAGGTCCGTGCGCGTTGTAGGCGTGCAGCCAGCCCATCACCGTCTGCGGGTGTCGGCCCGCGCGCACGGCGACGCGCGTGGCGCAACCCCCTTGCGCGATCTCATGGAGCGCCAGGAAGCGCTCGCGGGTGCGCCGGTGGGGGGCGCCCATCGCCAGCCGACGTAGGTCCTCCGGTGTCTGGCCCCAGCGGGCATGGTCGACGGACAACATGGTGGGACAGCGCACCTCCGCAGGCCGGAACGCGACGCCCCCATCCTACCCCGAGCCTCGCCCAAAACTATGGGCCTCAAACTGGACGCGGTTAAACACCCTAACCGCGTCCGCGGGGCATTTATTTGCAACCAGAGCCGCAACCCCTACAGGATTTGCGACGAGCGATTCCGTCAAAATCGTAAGGAAATTCTCAACAACTGAGGGCATATCTCCAGTGTCGCTTATCCCGTTGACACAGGCACAGCCATGGCTTGTGGTCGGGGTGGCTGCGGTGGGAGGTGGAGATGGCTGATCGGCCGAGATCGTTGCCGGCCTTTGCGGCGCAGTTTCCAGATGATGTGGCCTGTGCCCGGTGGCTGTTCGAGAAGCGCTGGCCGAACGGGTTCCGCTGCCCCGGTTGCGGTCACGACAAGGGCTGGGAGCTGGGCCGTGGCCTGCTGCTGGTCGAGTGCGGGCAGTGCCATCGCCAGACCTCGGTGACCGCGGGCACGGTGCTGCACCGGAGCCACCTGCCGCTCAGGCTGTGGTTTCTGGCGGCCTGGCTGGTGGCGACGCACAAGAACGGCCTCTCGGCCCGGCAGCTATGGCTGCAGCTCGGGCTCGGCAGCTACAAGACGGCTTGGCTGCTCTTGCGCAAGCTGCGTCGGGCCATGGTTGATCCCGGGCGGGAGCCGCTCGCTGGCCTGGTCGAGGTCGACGAGACCAGCCTGCCCTTTCGCACCAAGGAAGCACCGGTCGTGGCCAAGCCCGGGCGCTCGCACGAAGGCAAGCTCCTGATCGCGGGTGCAGTCGAGATCGTGGGCAAGGGACCGGGCCGGGTCCGGCTGGCGGTGATCGAGGACTATTCAGCCAAGAGCCTGAGCGGCTTCGTCACGACGGTGATCGCCAGCGGCAGCACCGTGGTCAGCGACGGCTGGTCCGGCTACGCCGCGCTCAAGGACGTCAAGCACGACCCCAAGGTGGTCGGACCGATGGCCGCCCATCTCGTGCTGCCCTGGATCCACCGCGTGTTCGCCAACGCCAAGCGCTGGAGCCTGGGCGTCTATCACGGCCTGCGCCAGAAGCACCTGCAGGCCTACCTCGACGAGTTCGTCTTTCGCTTCAACCGACGGCGCACGCCAGCCGCCGCCTTCGAGCGCCTGCTCGGCCTCGCCGCTACCCTCCAGCCCGCCTCCTACCAGATGTTGATCGGCCGGAGCTAAAGGGATAAGCGATTTTCTGGTTTCCTCGAAAGACAGAGACAGCCTCATGCTCGATGACGAGAACCTTGGCGCCA
>JBGGME010000370.1:0-8970 GCA_041288195.1 Hyphomicrobiaceae bacterium | reverse complement strand
GCGCTTCTCGTAGCGACCCTACTCATCCGCCGACGAATGCCAGTTCCGTTCGGAACTGCCGGCGGTCGCAGGCGTAGGCGGGCAGTGGAAGGGGAGCGTCAATCGATCGGATGATGCCCATCGCGGTAGCGAACATGTGTTCTCACGTGAGCGCGGAGTTGCGACGCGGTCGACGCGTGCTGCGCCGGGCGCGAAGGGCGGCAGGGGACTCCTCGGGCCCCCTTCGTTTGCGGTCGATCCCGGTGTCGCGGTTGGTCCGCAGGGCGAGCAGGGCGTTACGGACGATCTCGAGCGCGGGCTCGTTGGGCTTGTTGCGGTGCTCGATTAGCGCCAGCGTGCGCGAGAGCTGAGGCCGCAGCGGACGAACGATGATCCCGGGCGCATGGCCGGCGACCACGATCTCCGGCACGATCGACATGCCGAGGTTGGAAGCGACCGCGCTCCGCAGCGCCTCGATCGTGCCCAGGTGCATGGGTGGGCGCGGCAGCGATCCGAGCCCCGACAGCCAGCGCACGACCAGCGCATACACCGCCCCACCGGTGTGTTCCATCAGCAGCGGCTGGCGCGCCGCGAACTCGGGCGTCACCTCGTCCGGCAGGTCCCGCGTGCCCGCCGGAAAGATGGCGACGAGCTGCTCGGGCAGCAGCGGCGTGATGCGCAGGTGCCGCTTCTGCACGGGCAGCGTCACGAGCGCGAGATCGAGCCGGTTCTGGAGAATCCGCTCCACGCTCTCGCGCGTGGGCATGTTGGTGACGTGCAGGTCGATGCCCGGATGCTCTCGACTGAGCTCGCGCAGGATCGGCGGCAGCACGTGCACCAGCATGGTGTTGGTGGCGCCGATCTGCACCCTGCCGATCCAGCCGTCGCGGTAGGGCCGCATCGCCGCGTCTATGAGATCGCATTCGTGAAAGATCCTGCGGGCAGCCTCGACGAGCGTGGCGCCGGGCGCCGTGGTGTGCGCCCGCTTGCCCAGCCGCTCGATGAGCCGCACGCCGAACCGCCGCTCGAGCTCGCGAATCTGCAGGCTCACGGCCGGCTGCGTGAGGTTGAGCTGGCGCGCGGCGGCCGAGAAGCTGCCGAGCTCGACGACCCTCAGGAGCGCCCGGAGCTGATCGAGGTTGAGGCTGCGCATCTCAAAGTATTCCTTATCAATTCGATTTGAAGTCCAAATTTGCCTTATCGCTCGGCTTGAGGCAATGCATCACTCGTCAAACCTGGGCGGGGTGCGACATCACTTGTTGGCGAAGGAATTTTCCGGAGCCGATCTGCTGGGCTATCGGCACAAGCGCCGCGCGGGCCTCGCAGTTTCAACAGGAACAGCTAACCGAGCGATTGTGGCTGGAAATGCCCATTCGTCGCCCAGGAGAAGTTCGATGCACAAGAACGAGGAACTGTCGTCGCTGATCGGCGACGTTTACGACGCTGCGATCGACCCGTCGCAGTGGCAGGCTGTGCTCGCCAAGACGCGCGACTTCGTCGGCGGCTCGTCGGCGGCGCTGTTCTCCAAGGACGCCACCCGCAAGAGCCTGAATGTCTTCTACGAGGACGGCGCGCTCGATCCGCACTACCGGCAGCTCTACTTCGAGAAGTACGTCAAGCTCGACCCCTTCACGACCGGCCATGTGTTCGCGGAGATCGAGCAGCCGATCAGCACGGTCGACCTCCTCCCCTATGAGGAGTTCCAGGAGACGCGCTTCTGCAAGGAGTGGGCGCGGCCTCAGGGGCTGGTGGATTTCGTTTGCGCTGCGCTCGACAAGTCGGCAACCAGCACCGCCATGTTCGGCGTCTTCCGGCACGAGCGTCATGGTCTCGTCGACGAGGAGACCCGCAGGCGCATGCGCCTCATCGTGCCGCACATCCGTCGGGCGGTGCTGATCAGCCGGACCATCGATCTGAAATCGGCCGAGGCTGCGACGTTCGCGGATACCTTGGATGGCCTTGCCGCCGGCATGTTCCTCGTCAACGAGGCAGGCCAGATCGTTCATGCCAACGCCAGCGGCTACGCTATGCTGCACGAGAGCTCCGTGCTGCGCGCGGCCGGCGGCCGGCTCGTAGCCATCCAGGCGAGCGCGGCAACGGCGCTGAACGAGATCTTCCCCATCGCTCGCCGCGGCGACACCGCCGTCGGCACCAAGGACATCGCCATACCGCTGCGCGCCCGCGACGGCGGGCAGTACGTCGCCCATGTCCTGCCGCTCACCTCCGGTGCGCGGCGGCGCGCCGCGACGAGCTATGCCGCCGTCGCCGCGCTGTTCGTGCACAAGGCAGAGATGGAGGCGCCGTCGCTGCCCGAGGCGATCGCCAAGGTCTACAACCTGACGCCGAGCGAGCTTCGTGTCCTGCTCGCCATCGTGCAGGTGGGCGGGGTGCCGGAGACGGCAGGCGCGCTCGGCGTGGCCGAAGCGACCGTCAAGACGCACCTGCACCGCCTGTTCGGCAAGACGGGCGCCAGCCGCCAGGCCGACCTCGTCAAGCTGGTGGCCGGCTTTGCCAGCCCTCTCATGAGCGGACGCCGACTTGTCGCAGACAACGATCATTCGATCGATGGACGCGCCATGCTCGGCGCTGCGGCAGGCTAGCCAAGAGATCAGTCAGAAAATTCCTCGATGCAATGGAGCTTACGATGCGCACGATCCTGTCCAGCCTGGCCATTGGAGCCATGATGTTGCCTTCCGTCGTCACCAAGGCGGAGATCATCAATGTGTTCGTCACGCCCGGAGAAGCCCTGGTCGCGACGATCCACGCCGAAGGCGCGCAGGTCTACGAATGCAAGGCCGACGCGGCGGGGCAGCTGGCTTGGAAGTTCCGCGAGCCGGTCGCCACCCTGATGATCGACGGCAAGACCGTCGGCCGGCACTTCGCCGGCCCGAGCTGGGAGCTCACCGACGGCAGCCTGGTCACCGGCAAGGTGAGCGGGAGCGCGCCCGGGGCGACGGTGGCCGACATCCCGCACCTGCGGCTCGAGGTCGCCTCACAGCGCGGCGCCGGCCAACTGAGCCGCGTCACCACGATCCATCGGCTCAACACCAAGGGCGGGCTCGTCCAGGGGTCCTGTGACAAGGCCGGCGCCTTCCTCAACGCGCCCTACTCGGCGGACTACCTGTTCTACAAGCGGACAGGTGACGCCACCTGAGACATGGAGCGGGACCGAGCGATCCCGCTCCGACAAGCTAGGGCCGGGCGACCGCGGTGCCACCCCGCGCACACCGCGATTCGGGCGCAAAGCCCGAGCGTCGTCCGGCCCTTCTCTTTTTTGTGCCGACCTCTTCGGACAAGCGATCGTGATCTTCGGTCCACCGATCGGTTGATGCGACGCCAGGCGCCCCCCGCCTACCTGATGCGCATCCACACTTTTGATCGGAGATAACAATGGGACCGATACTTGCTTTCGCCTACGGCGCGATAGCCTACCTCACCTTCTTCGGCACGATCCTTTACGCCATCGGCTTCACGTCCGGCCTCGCCGTGCCCAAGGACATCGATGACGGCCTGTCGGGATCGACGGTCGAGGCGCTCATCATCAATCTCGCGCTGCTGACCGTGTTCGCCCTGCAGCACAGCATCATGGCCAGGAAGCCCTTCAAGCGCTGGTGGACGCAGTTCGTGCCCGCCGCCGTCGAGCGCAGCACCTACGTGCTGCTGTCGAGCCTCATCCTCATCGGCCTGTTCTGGCTGTGGCGGCCGATACCGGCAATCGTCTGGAATGTCGGCGAGCCCACGCTCGCCATGGCGCTCACGGGCCTATGCCTGTTCGGCTGGGCCCTGGTGTTCCTCAGCACGTTCCTCATCAACCACTTCGAGCTGTTCGGCCTGCAGCAGGTGATACACAACCTTGCCGGCCGGTCCGCCGCCGAGCCGAAGTTCAGGACACCCTTCCTCTACAAGCTCGTGCGCCATCCGCTCTATCTCGGCTTCATCATCGCCTTCTGGGCGACGCCGACGATGACGGTCGGCCACCTGCTCTTTGCCGGCGTGACGACGGCCTACATCCTGGTCGCCATCATGCTCGAGGAGCGCGACCTGGTCGACCTCTTCGGCGACGAGTACAAGCGCTACCGCCAACGCGTCGCGATGCTCTTGCCGCTCTGGCCGAAGTCGTCCTGACCTCGGCATCCATCGGCCGGGCAGAGCCGTCGCGCTCTGTCCGGCCGCATGCCGGTGCTATGATCACAGCATGCCAAGGTATGTCGCGCGCATTCGCGCCGTGGACGTCGGGGTCTGCCCAAGCTCCCGAAGACCGCGAAATTGGCAGGGATTGCAACACGTTCCTGAGCCCGTCGCCGGCCGCCTGACCGCTCCGATTGTGGCTGACCTTCGCCAAAATGGCGGGGTATTGTCCGTCCTCATGGCCATCGCCTCCCTGCTCCGCCGGGCCCGTTCCCGGCCCAATCTGCGCGCGCTGCCGTGCGTGGCTCTTTGCGCGGCCCTCCTCATCCATTCTTTCGCCCAACCCACGCATGCCAACTGGCTCGGCAAGGTCATCGGCGCGGCTGAGCAGAGCGGCGCGCGCGCAGGCAAGCACGGGCTCGGCGCGCTCGACAATGCCGTCGCCCATGTCAGGTCGCTGCCAGCAAAGGCCGATGGCGCAATCCTGGCCGCCCAGGCGACGCAGGAGGGGCACTGGCGTTTCGTCAATCGGGCGGGTGAGACCTTCACCGCCGGCACGCCGGAGGAGCTCAAGCGCGTGACCGCCGTGCTGCTCCCCGACGCCAAGCCCGACGTCCGGCTGTCGCTCTACCTCACCGAGGAGACGATCTTCCAGAACCGTGCGGCGCTCAAGGACCTGCCCAAGGGCAGCGAGCTCTACGTCGTCGCCAACAAGGAAGCCTACCGCATCCTGAAGCATGGCGAAGGCGCGGCCGAGCGGCTCTATGCGCAGGTGCGGCCGAGCCTCGTCGTCGAGATGGGAGAGCGCAAGGCCTTCGATGAAGCCGTTTGGCAGCTGGCCCGGCCGCTCAAGGCGGCCAACGTGCGCGTGCTGGCGCTGGAGCCTGGCGGGCCGCCGCGCCTCGCCTCGACGCCGCGCATCGATCCGGCCACCAAGCGCACGCTGGTCGACACCGTCGATCCGGCGAGCCTGCCCGCCGCGCTCGGCACCGTGCGCGGCCAGACCCTGCTGGTGACGGGGCGCGTCGAGGGCCGTGTGCTCTACGTGCAGCCCTCGAGCGGCCCCGAGAAGAGCCTGCTGCTGCCCGACCTCTTCAGGGCGGCCGAGGAGGCCGACGTCAATCTCGTGGTGCTGCGCGCCGCCACCACGCCGCGCCAGCCCGGCGGCCGCAACTGGCTGTGGCAAAAGGTGGAGGTGCGGGGCCTCGAGCAGGCCATGCAGCACGCCCACGTCGCCGACTTCCTGAACGCGTTGGGTGGCCCGGGCCGGCGATTCGTGGTGTCGGCGAAGGTATCGGGCCGCCGTGCCACGCTCGAGGCCATGCCCAGCACCGACCTCGCCGGCGGGCCCGGCACGATCCCCGGCGGCGACCTCTTCTCCGGCGTCGTGTCCGATATCACCGGGCGCGTCATCACCACCGGCCTGCAGGCGGACATGCGCAGCGCCGAGCGGCAGACCGAGCTCGATCAGCGGCTGATCCCGGGCATCCCCTCTGATTTCCAGGTGGGCTATCTGGTGCTGGTGGTCCTCGGCCTGTTCGGCGTGCCGGTGTCACGGGCCTGGTGGCGTCGGCTGTGGCCGCCCGAGGCGGCCAGCGAGTATGCGGGCCGAGCGGGTTATCTGGCCGCCCGAGCCGTGCGCGCCCTGGCGTTCCTGCTGCTGTTCCTGCCGGTGACGGCACCGGTCAGCGCGCCGTACAATCTGGCCCGGCAGGTGTATGAGGCTGTCACCGCGCCGCTGCGCTGGTGGCGGCGGCTGACGGGCGGACGGGCTGCGGCGCCGAGCGCAAGCTGATCTGGGCTCAGTCCCGCCAACCCGCTGCCCGGCTATTGGGGCGTCCGCTGAGAGGTTCCATGACAGACATTGCGACCAGCACCATCGAGATCACCGGCGTCCGCATCCGCCCCGCGCACGTGCCCTTGCGGCGCACGCTCAACACGCGTGTCGGGCGTTTCAGCAGCGGGCCGTTCCTGCTGATCGACCTGGACCTCAAAGGCGGAGGCGCGGGCCGGGCGCTGTGCTTCACGTTCATGGCGCTGGCGCAGAAGCTGGTGCCGGTCCTGATCGAGGAGCTGGTCGCCTCGCTCGAGGGCCGCAAGATCTCCTTCGCAGAGGCTTCCGCCGTGCACGATGCCTGCGAGAAGCGCCTCAGCCACATGGGCCACGAGGGCCTGACCAAGATGGCGCTCTCCATGTTCGACATGGCGCTGCACGACGCCCTGGCGCGCGAGGCCGGCGTGCCGCTCTACAGGCTGCTCGGCGGCAGGGCCGAGCCGCTCCCGACCTACAACAGCTGCGGTCTCGGCATCATGGAGCCGGCGGACGCGGCCCGCGAGGCGCGTGAGCTCGTCGCCGATCACGGCGGCTTTGCCCACGTAAAGCTGCGCATGGGCCGCGAGCACGCGCGCGAGGAGGTTGCGGCCTATCGCGCCGTGCGCGAGGCCGTAGGGCCCGACATCGCCATCTCCGTCGACTTCAACCAGGGACTGACCACGGCAACTGCGCTCGACACCTGCCGCGCCATCGACGGCTTGGGCCTCGCCTGGATCGAGGAGCCAATCGTCTACGACGACTACGACAGCCAGGCCCGCCTCGCCAGCAAGCTCGCCACCCCGATCCAGGTCGGCGAGAATTGGTGGAGCTGGCGCGTCGGCAAGGCGGCGATCGAGATGGGTGCTTGCGACTACGTGATGCCGGACCTGCTGCGCATCGGCGGCGTCACCGGCTGGATGCGGCTCGCCCGCGTGGCCGAGGCCCGCGCCGTTCCCTTCTCCTCCCATCTCTCGCCCGACTACTCCGCCCATGTGCTCGCCGCCACGCCGACCCGCCACCGGCTCGAGTTCATGGACTGGGGGCAGGACCTGATCGTCGACCCTCTGGTGCCGGTGAGAGGCTTCACCATGCCCCGAGACACCCCCGGCACCGGCATCGAATGGAACGAGAAGTCCATCGCCCGCTGCCTGGTGTGACGGGCCGCCGGCCTGTGTTCGTCTGCCTCGACCCGGCTCGGGTGCATGGCCAATCCGGCGCTGTCTTCGTGCCGGAAGCGCCCATGCTGGTGGAAGCGGGCAACCAAGAAAGTCGCTAGAGTGGAGCTGGCGACAGGCATTGGCGATAATGCGGACGTCGGTGGTCTGACTTGAGCCGCACGGGGCGCGAGGACGGGTTGATGGGAGCGCAGCAGGAGGAGGGCGGCAGCGGCCGATCGCGTCCCAACGGCGCGGCTGCGGTCGGTGCCGGCCGTGCCGGGCGCAGCACGACCGAGATCCGCACCGTCAATCTCGCCCTCCAGGGCGGGGGCGCGCACGGCGCGTTCGCCTGGGGCGTGCTCGATGCGCTGCTGGAGGATGGGCGCCTCGGCATCGAGGGCATCTCGGCGACCAGCGCCGGGGCCATGAACGCGACGGTGCTGGCCTATGGCTTGAGCCAGGGCGGAAACGACGGTGCGCGCAGGGCGCTCGCGGACTTCTGGCGCCGCATTGCGCAGGCAGCGGCCGCCTCGCCGCTGCAGCCCTCGCTGCTCGATCGCCTGACCCAGAACCACGGGCTCGACTGGAGCCCCGCCTTCCAGACGCTCGATTGGCTGGTGCGGGTGTTCTCGCCCTACCAGTTCAACCCCATGAACTACAACCCGCTGCGCTACATCCTCGAGCAGTCGGTCGACTTCGAACGCCTGCGCGCCGGCTCCGACATCAAGCTGTTCCTCAGCGCCACCAATGTGCGCTCGGGCAAGGTACGCATCTTCAAGACCGACGAGGTCACTCCCGACGCGGTGCTGGCCTCCGCCTGCCTGCCGTTCATCTTCCAGGCGGTGGAGATCGACGGCGAGGCCTACTGGGACGGCGGCTACATGGGCAACCCCGCCATCTATCCGCTGATCTACGACTGCCAGTCCAGCGACGTGATCGTCGTGCACATCAATCCGCTGGCGCGCCCCGACGTGCCGAAGACGGCCACCGAGATCCTGAACCGCGTCAACGAGATCTCCTTCAATTCCTCCCTCATGCGCGAGATGCGCGCCATCGCCTTCGTCACGCGGCTGATCGACGAGGGCCAGGTCAAGCCCGGCACCATGAAACGCATGCTGATCCACTCGATTGCCGCCGACGATTTCATGCAGGGGCTGGGCGTCAACAGCAAGCTCAACGCCGACTGGGAATTCCTCTCCCACCTGCGCGACGTCGGCCGCGCCGAGGCCAAGGCCTGGCTCGTGCGCAACTTCGAGCACCTCGCCCGCCGCTCCACCACCGACCTCGACTTGTATTTGTGACGCAGCCCCAGGGCCGGCATCGAGGCCTTCGCCGCAGCAAATGCAGCGCTGCCTTTCGGCAAACGAGGATTGCGCCAGCACGGCTGTCGCCTCTCGGCCGCTCACGCTAGGATCGCGCCACAATCCAATTTGGCGCGGAGATCAAAGCATGAAAGTCGAAGGCCGGTGTCACTGCGGCGCTATCGCCTACGAAGCCGAGGTGAAGCCAGACAGCATCAACATCTGCCACTGTGCCGACTGCCAGATGCTGACCGGCTCGGCTTTCCGGGCGAACGTTCAGGCACCGGCCGCCACGTTCCGCATCCTCGCGGGCGAGCCGCGCCGCTATGTGAAGACGGCCGACAGCGGCGCCAAGAGGGTGCATGCCTTCTGCTCGAGCTGCGGCACGCCGGTCTATTCGGCCGCCGTCGAGAACCCGCAGAGCTACTCGCTGCGCGTGGGCACGCTGAAGCAGAGACACGAGCTCGGCAAGCCTCAGCGCCAGATCTGGACGAAGCGGCGGCTCCCGTGGGTCCCGCTGGTTCCGGGTGTGGCGGAGATCGAGGGCCAGCCGTAGCAAATCTTCCAAATCCTCCAGCGCCGACCGCTCATC
>JBGGME010000369.1:0-2735 GCA_041288195.1 Hyphomicrobiaceae bacterium | reverse complement strand
ATGCCAAGGCAAGGTGCGGCTCAGGCCACCGACGTCGTCATCGGCCGGGTGACCTCCTCGATGTTCACCATGCCACGCTTGCGCATCGACTCACCACGCAACTCGATCCGGTAAGCGGTGTGCACGATGCGGTCCAAGATCGCGTCCGCGTAAGTGGCATCCCCGATCTGCTCGAACCAACGGTCCACGGGGATCTGCGAGGCCAGCAACGTGGCCGCCCGGTCGTGCCGGTCATCGATTACCTCCATCAGGTCGCGTCGCTGCTCGGCCGTGAGCCGGACCAACGCCCAGTCGTCGAGGATCAGCAGCCGGATGCGCGCCAGTCGGGCGAACAGCGGCCGATGTCGCCCAGCCACCCGGGCGATGGCAAGATCGTCGAGCAGGTGCGGCAGGCGGCGGTACAGGACCGAGAACCCTTGCCGCGCCGCTTGGTGGCCAAGGGCACAAGCCAAGAAGGTCTTGCCCACCCCGGTCGGCCCCAGAACCAGCACCGAACGCGGCGTGCGCAGCCATTGGCAACTCGCCAGTGTCTGGATCAGGGCCCGGTCGAGCCCGCGCGGCGTCCGTAGGTCGAGGTCCTCCAGGCACGCGGTCTGCCGCAGGCGGCTGGCCTTCAGCCGCTGCTCGAGCGCAGCGTTCTGCACGGCGGTGTGCTGGAGGTCGATCAGGAGCGCCAAGCGTTCCTCGAAGCCGAGCGCATCGATGTCCGGCTGCCGCGTCTGCGCCAGCAGCCCGTCCGCCATCGCCGCCAGCTTGAGCGCGTGCAGCTTCTCGATGGTCTGGTGCAGCATGGTGACCTCAGTGATAGTAGCTGGCGCCGCGCACGTTGCCGTGCTCGCCGGGGCCATGGTCATTCCCCTCGGGGAGGATGGGCTGCGGCATCGCCTGCAGCAGCCCTTGGACGAACCGCGGCGTCAGAACCCCAGCCGCCAGTGCCCGCTCGCAGGCCTGCTCGAGCGCGGCCGCGCCATGCTGGTTGGCCAGGCGGACAACGCCGTGTGCCGCGCGTACGCCTTGCTCGACATGGCGGCGCGCGGCGAACAGGCGGTCGACATAGGCCGCGGTGGCGACCCCGATCGCCGCCGCTTCGGCGCGCATCTGCTCGGGTGTGCGGCCGGCGACGGCGCGATGCCCCGGCGGCCGATGCTCCAGCGCCGTGCTGTGCCCACCCTTGATCGGGCTGCGCGGATGGCTGGCCACCCGCTCGCCATGCTGGAACAGCGACACCAAGGTGGCGGTGGTGAACACGTCGACCCGGTCATGCGCCAGCCCGCTCGGCACCGAATAGTAGTGGCCGTCGACGATCACGTGGTGGTCGGCGCCGACGGCGCGCCCGAGCTCCCATCGCCCGATGATGTAGGGGTCGGATGGCAGTGGGCGCAGGCGAGCCCGCTCGTCGGCTTCGAACACCGAGCGGCGGGTGCCGGTCCGCGGCGGTGCCAGCGGCCGTTGGTTGAGCGCCTCGCGCAGCGGCACGATCGCGGCGTTGAGCTCAGCCAGGGTGAAGAAGGCCCGGTGCCGCAAAGGGGCGAGGATCCAACGCTCGACCTGCAGGACCGCGCTCTCCACGGCCGCCTTGTCCCTCGGCTTGCGCACCCGGGTCGGCAGGATCGCCGTGCCGTAGTGCCGGGCCAACGCGTAGTAGCTCGGGTTGAGTACCGGATCGAAGAAGCTCGCCTTGCTGACACCGCTCTTCAGATTGTCGGGCACCAGCGCTCCCGGCACGCCGCCCAGATAGCCAAGTGCCCGGACATGCGCGCCGAGCCAGTCCTCGACCTGCTGGCTCCAGGTCGCCTCGGCATAGATCAGCCCGGAGAACGGCAGACAGGCGACGAAGATCTGCGCCTCCCGCACCTGGCCGTGGTCCACGACGACGACGGTGTCGCCGGCGTAGTCGACCTGCAGCGTGTCGCCGGGGCGGTGCTCCTGGCGCATGGTGAGGCCGCGCCCCTGACCGCGGCGCCAGCGGCGAAACAGCTCGCAGAATTGGCTGAAGCCGTAGCCGCCGGGATTGGCCTGCAGGTACTCGCCCCAGACCAGCTTCAGCGTCAGGTGCTTGTGGCGACGCAGCTCGCGCTCGACCTCAGCCCAGTCGGGCAGCGGTCGCTGCTCCAGCCACTGGCCGTCGTCGGCGCGGCGGAACAGCGTCTTCTCGAGAGCCTCCTCGCTCAGCTCGCGGACTTGCGCCCAGCCGGTCAGGCCAAGCTTGGCCGCCCGGGTCAGCAAGCCGTTCAAGCTGCCGTTGCTGATCCCGCAGCTGCGGCGGATCTGGCTGTAGCTCAGCTGCAGATCATAGCGGAGCCGCAGCACTTCCTTCACCTTCCTCATCGCGATCCTCGCTCTCGGCATGCCGTCCCCTCACCACCGGAGGGGCGACGGTACTTGCCCTGATGGAAACGACGAAGGCAGGCGAGGCCGCCGGTCGACTCAACCTGGCGTGCTGTTCATGCTCCCGGACCAGACGTTCACTTTCGGCCGGTCGTCCCGTTCATTTTCAAGTGGTCGGTGCAGTCCTGGCCAAGGAGGCGTCATCTGGCGAGGCCGAGACGATGATCCGCGGCCTCGCCCGGTTGAAGGGGATTGGCGCCGAGCTGGCAACCGTGCTGGTCTGGGAGGCTTACGTCCGCTCCTTCCCGAACCGCAAGGCGCTCGGGGCGTATGCCGGCCTGACCGGGACACCCTTCGCCAGCGGCAGCACCACCCGCGAGCAGGGCATCAGCAAGGCCGGCAATCGG
>JBGGME010000368.1:0-6401 GCA_041288195.1 Hyphomicrobiaceae bacterium | reverse complement strand
TCCCCTACGACGATTGGGGTGCGCGGCAGGTCCGCCAGCTGGGCTGGCTCGGGGTGTCGGATGTGGCGAAGATCTCCAGGGCCGGAAGCGGAATGCAGGGCATCGGACAGCTGCTACAGCCCTGGGTCGACCAGCATCGGTTCCGGTCCATCGTCTTCGTGACGACCCGGGACCGCTCCCGGCGTCTGCAGCGCGTGCTCGCCCGGGAGATGAAAGGCCACCCGACACATGTCACGGTGCGCGCAAGCCGCTACTCGAGCTTCGATCCCGACCGCTGGTGGCAGACGCGCGGCGGTATCCGCACTCTATTGGTCGAGCTGCAACGGCTCGTGCTCGACTTCGTGCGGCACCCCGCCTCTTGAAAGCAAAAAAGCTGGGCGGCCTACACCCCTCGAAAGCCCGTCGCGAGCACGTAGAGCTCGGCCGACCCGGCGCGGCTGGCCGGCGGCTTGATGTGGCGGACGGTGGCAAACGCCCGCTTGAGGCGATCCAGCAGCTCGCGCTCGGTGCCGCCCTGCAGCACCTTGCACAGGAAGGCCCCGCCCGGGACCAGAACCTCGCAGGCAAACTCCACCGCGGCCTCGGCGAGCCCCATGATGCGCAGGTGGTCGGTGCGGGTGTGGCCCGTGCCCTGCGCCGCCATATCGGAAAGCACAATGTCGGCCCGGCCCTCGCGCAGCAGGCCCCTGAGGCGCCCCGGTGCGCTCGCATCCATGAAGTCGAGCTGCAGGAGCTCGACGCCCGGTATCGGCTCCACGGCAAGAAGATCGATCGCGACCACCTGCCCCTTGCCCTCGACCGCGCGCACGCGCTCGGCCGCCACCTGCGACCAGCCGCCGGGAGCGGCGCCCAAGTCGAGCACGCGCGCGCCGGACTTGAGCAGGCGGTGCTTGTCGTCGATCTCGATCAGCTTGAAGGCCGCGCGTGAGCGATAGCCCTCGCGCTTGGCGGCCGCCACGTAGGGGTCGTTGAGCTGCCGCTCGAGCCAGCGCTGCGAGGAGGCCGTGCGCTGCTTGGCGGTCTTCAGCCGCACCTTGAGCTGCCGCTGCCCGCCCGGTCCGCCGCCACGCTGCTTGCCGCTTGCCATGCCGTGCCGCTCAGCGCCGCCAGTAGGGGCCGCGCCGCTCGCTGCGGTAGACGCCGTCCTCGGCCATCAGCGTCGCCAGGATGCCCTCGCGCAGGCCGCGGTCCGCCACGCGCAGGCGCTCGCACGGCCACATCCTGAGCAACGCCTCGAGGATGGCGCAGCCTGCGAGCACCAGGTCGGCCCGCTCACGGCCGATGCACGGCTCGGCCACCCGCTCCTCGTACGTGCAGTCGAGCAGGCCGTCGGTAACGGCTCGCACCTCGCCGATCTCGAGCCAGCAGCCGTCGACCCTCGAGCGCTCGTAGCGCGGCAGCCCGAGGTGCACGCCCGCCACCGTCGTGACCGTGCCCGAGGTGCCGAGCAGATGCGTGTTGTCGCGGCCGAGCCGCTGGCGCAGCCGATGCTCAGCCTCGAACGGCGCCAGCAGGTCGCCGACGTAGGCCACCATGTCCTCGAACAGGGCGCGGTCGACATGCCGGCCGCCGTAGCGCTCGGCCAGCGTCACGACGCCCACCGGCAGCGACGTCCAGGCGGCGATGCAACCCTGCACCTCGAGCCGCTCCGACAGCGAGTGCTGCCACAGGTTCTTGCGCCGCGACAGGTCGAGCCAGATCAGCTCCGAGGACCCCCCGCCTATGTCGAACACCAGCGCGAACTCGCAGGCGAAGTCGATCAGCGAGGCACAGCCGGAGACTGCAAGCTTGGCCTCGGTCTCGCGGTTGACGACGCGGATGTCGAGCCCGGTCTCGGTGCGCGCCCGCTCCAGGAACTGCGGCGCGTTGGCGGCAAGCCGGCAGGCCTCGGTGGCGATCAGCCCCATGCGCGCGACGCGGTGCCGCCGGATCTTGGTGGCGCACACCTGCAGCGCCTCGATGGTGCGCTCGACGGCGGCGTCCGAGAGGCGGCCGCTGGCGGTCACGCCCTCGCCCAGGCGGATGATGCGCGAGAACGCGTCGATGACCTTGAAGCCGCGCCGCGACGGGCGGGCAACCAGCAGCCGGCAGTTGTTGGTGCCGAGATCGAGCGCGGCGTACGCGGGCTTGCGCACCTCGCCGTAGGCCTGGTCGTTGCTGATGTCGAAGGACGCAGGCGACGACGGGGACGCGGGCGGCACAGCGGTAGCCGCGCACGCCTCGGGCGCTGCGACCGCCTGTTCCTCCCCACACTCGACCGGATCGGCGCGCAGCTCCGCTGCGACGCCTTGCTCCTTTCGGCCCTCCACGCCTGTCTCCCGCGTCCGCTTACGGCCCTCCGCCGACGGACGTCATTCTGCTTGGAACTTGGGCGCACTCTAGCAGGTCGCCCGTCCGGGTAAAGGAGCCCTGCTGAACGATTGCGGGACTGCGTTGAGCGGGCGCGATCGTCAGGCGGCTCGAACAGTGAGGCTACCCTTGGCATTGCGGCGCCGGCGCGGCCTATCCCGCACAACTATCTCGACATCCTGTCCGAGCGCGGTGAGGAAACGAATGAGCTGGTCGGTCGAGAAGCCGTAGAGATCGCCCCGCATCAGCTTCGATATCTTCGGCTGGTCGATGCCGCAGGCCTTGGCGGCGGCCAACTGCGTCAACTTGCGGGCCTTGATGAGATACGCCATGCGAATGGCAAGCTCCGCCTTGGCAAGCCGCTCCTCCGCGTCCTTCAGGCCCAGATCGGCGAACACGTTGCCGCTGCTCGGCACAGCCTTGATTTTCTCACTCATTTTTTCGCTCCTCGCGCAGTCAGCCACTCAGCGTGTACCTCCTCTGCTCGCTTCAGCCGGCGCCGGACCAGCTCGATCTCAGCCTTTGGAGTTGCACTGCCGCGTTTCGACTTCTTCTGGAACGCATGCAGCCCATACACGCGACCCGCGAACCGAACCGTGTAGACTGCACGATAGGTATCGCCGCTGAGGTCCCGGACAATCTCGACCACGCCTGCACTTCCAAACCCTTTGAGCGGCTTGGCCCGCTCGTGCTTGAGACCGCATTGCGCCATGTAGAGGGCATGGCCCATGAAGCCACGAACCTCCTCCGGAAACTCCTTGAGGTCCTCGCGCGTGCTGCCGATCCACACAAGCGGCTTCGGGGACAAATCGTCCATTTCCATGAAATATGCCTAAACTAGCATAGGAACGCAATCCTGCGGACGCCACCTCATTTTGTCGCGGACACGGGCGCGGACAGCGTCTCGAGGAAGCTGACGAGGTCGGCGATCTCGCGCGGGGACAGATGCAGCGGCCGCACCAGGCGGGCGCCGTCGTCGCCGTGCAGGCGCTCGATGTCGACCTCCGAGTAGTGGCGCACGACGGCCTCTAAGGTCGGCAGGCTGCCGTTGTGCATGTAGGGCGCGGTCAGCGCCACGTTGCGCAGCGACGGCACGCGGAACTCGCCCCAGTTGCGGTGCTGGGGCTCGACATGCCGGGTCGGCGCCGCGGTGGTGCGCGCGGGGTCGTCGTTGTAGGGGCCGAGCAGGCCGAAGGGGCTCGCCCGCAGCAGGGCGATGCCGCCATGGCGCCCCTGGTCGACCCGGCCCGGCTCGGCAAAGTAGGGGACGCCGACGTCGTCGAACTCGCCGTTGGTGAAGTTGGGGCCGAAGTGGCAGGCCGAGCATTGGCCCTTGCCGACGAAAATGGGCAAGCCGCGCTGGGCCGCGACGGGGTAGCGGGCCATGGCCTCCCGGTCGCCGCGCTCCATGGCGTCGCGGAAATCGTCGAACGGGGTGCGCCCAGAGACGATGGTCTCCTGGAAGGCCGCCAGCGCCTTGGCGATATTGACGAGCACCCGCTCTGGCTGGTCGTCGGCCGCGGCGGTGGCGAACACGCTCGCATAGGCGGCAGCCAATCCGGCGTCGGCCGCCGCGAGGTCGCGAGCGTGCTGCGGCGTCGCCCCGAGCTCCTTGTCGTCCAGGATCGGGCGGATGCTGTGCGACCACAGGCTGTCGGCGGCGCCCGACCATCCAAACCAGCGGTTGAGGCGCAGGTTGGCGAGCGCGATGGCGTTGCGGTCGACGCGGGCGAGGCCGATGCTCCGCTCGCGGCCGTCGGAGAAGGCGAGCGCCGGGTCGTGACAGGTGGCGCAGGAGCGCTTGCCGTCAGCGGAGAGGCGCGTGTCGAAGAACAGCTGCCGCCCGAGCGCGATCGCAGCCGCGTTGCCGGAGACGCGATTGCTGGGGTCGCGATCGAACGACGGCGGCCACGGCCCGTGCGCCAGGATCGCCGCGCGCTCGGCGTCGCTGAAGGCGGGGGCCGGCTCGTCTCTTGCCATCGGGGCGCCGACCAGCGCGCCGCCACTGGCAATCGCCAGCGCGGCAAGGCCGGCGATGGCGGTGGCGGCTCTCATGGCTTCAGGGTGATGTCGCGGGTGAGCCGCGTGCGCCTGTCGCCCTGGAACAGGTCGAACGTCAGCCGCCAGGTGCCGGGCATGTGCAGCATCAGCCCCGTGAAGCGGAAGCGGCCCGGGCCTGTCTCGGCAACCGCCGGGCGATAGTTCATGCCGTGGCCGTGAGCCGGCATCTGCGCGTCGAGCACGACGGTGCGCACGGGCTCGGCGTCGGGCGCGCGGCAGGCGATCACCTCGGCGGCGAAGAAGCGGCCGACCTTCAGCTCCGCCGGCTCCCAGCGATAGGCGATCTCGGCTTGCGGCGAGGCGAGGCGCGCAAACCCCTCCGGCACCTCGCACGCCGCCGCTCCATCTGCACCGAGGATGACGATCGCAAGCAGGAGCGCGACGCCGGAACCGCATACTCGGCTCCAGTGCTTGATGACCCCCACCCCTGTCCCCTCCCCACAAGGGGGAGGGGGACGATGATCGCGAGGATGCAGTCTGTTGCCAGGCATGGCGCCAGCCCGACCCCTAACCCCCCGGCATGGTGCGCGCGGCGAGCTGCTCGGCGTTGCGGAAGGCGATGTTGTCGGCGAGGTCGGCCGGCAGCTCGGAGAGCCACTTGCGCGAGTAGGCGGCGTGCTCGACCACGTAGTGCCAGCGCTCGGGCGTGTAGGTGTCGGTGCCCACCATGAAGCGGTCGGGGAAGTCGACGAACAGCTTGCGCCACGCGGGGTCGAGCTTGCCGGAGGGAGCCTGATCGCTGCGGAAGGCGAGGTCGGCCCACAGCGTCTTGTACTTGGTCACCATGGCCCGCACCTTGTCGACCTGCTCGAAGCCCGAGTGAGCCCACAACACCAGGGCCTCGGGGTTCTGCTTGAAGATGCGCTCCACGGCGTCGGCGTCGGAGTGGGCGTGCAGGAAGATCTTGCGCTCGTGGGCGAGCTGCACCATGCGCCGCATCACGGGCGCGTCGGCGTCGGCACCGTAGGCGTGGAACTCGCCGATGCCGGCGTAGGTGTTGGCCTTGAGCCGGCTCTCGACATGGGCGATGACGCTCGGGTCCCTCATCCAGGAGCCGAGCTCGCCGCGGCGGCGATAGGGGCGTAGCACAGGTACGATCAAATCCGGCGCGGCCTTGAGCAGCATCTGCGTGCCGTCGTCGCTGGAGCTCGACACGAACGCCTTGCGCAGGCCCGCCAGCCTCAGCACCTTGATGGCCTCGGGCGGCGGCAGCCCGCTCCAGGTGTCGTGGCTGTAGTGGATGTGCACGTCGATGACGGGCCGCGGCGCCTGTGCCGGGGCGGCCGTCGCGCCGATCACAAGGGCTGCGGCAAGGAGCGTGCGTCGCATCGGTCTCGACCTTCAAAGATTACCGCCGGCAAGGATTGCCGCCGGCACCCATCCTAGGGCATCGGTGCGCTGGCGCGCAAAGCGTGCACCCGGCAGTCCTGCTGCGTAAGATGCGCCAGCGCGGGCCGCACTCTGGGGAGGAGTCGATGTCGCTTGCAACAGCAGCCGCTGCGTTCGCCGCGGGGTTTGTCGCCGTACTCGTCTTCCACCAGGGTGTGTGGGCGCTCTACCATGCGGCCGGCAAGGCGCCGGGCCCAGCCTGGAACATAGCGCCGGTACCGCCTCTCGGCGTGCCAACGGTCGTGTCGAGCGCCTTCTGGGGCGGGCTGTGGGGCATCGTGCTCGCCTGGCTCCTGCCCGTTGCGGCGCCGGCGATGGGATATTGGCCCGCGGCAATCGTACTCGGTGCCCTGATGACGAGTGCGGTTGCGCTGATGGTGGTGGCCCCGCTCAAGGGGCGGCCGTTCGCAGGCGGATGGAACCCTCGCGTTTGGGCGTTTGCGCTCAGCGTCAATGCCGCTTGGGGCTTCGGCACCGGCTTCCTGCTGCGCCTCCTGGGCAGCGGCTGACTGCGGGCGGTTGCAGCCCGACGATCGCCTTCCGCGCAAGCGGCTATGCCCGGCCTTCGCGCAAGGCTGGGGAACCCGCGGCCGCCGAGCGCC
>JBGGME010000367.1:0-4469 GCA_041288195.1 Hyphomicrobiaceae bacterium | reverse complement strand
CGAGGATTGAGGCGGTGACCTGCACACCGCCGGTGCCCCAGCCGTACGGCATCGGCATCTCGCGGCTGGCGAACGGCACCTGATAGCCGGGGATGGCGATCGCCTTCAGGATGGCGCGCCGGATCATGCGCTTGGTCTGCTCGTCGAGGTAGGCGAAGTTGTAGGCCGGCAGCGTCGCAGTCATTCCGCTGCCTCCCTGCCGGCTTGAGGCTCGGCGCAAGTATCCTCGACCGGGCGATCCGCGCGCGCCGCCTGCCATTCCGCGCGCAACTGGCGCAGGAGGGCGAGCTCGGCCTGGAAGTCGACGTAGTGCGGCAGCTTCAGGTGCTCGACGAAGCCCGTCGCCTGCACGTTGTCGGCGTGGGCCAGCACGAACTCCTGGTCCTGCGCCGGCGTCGTGGCCTCCTGACCCAGCTCCTCCGTGCGCAGCGCGCGATCGACGAGCGCCATGGCCATGGCCTTGCGCTCGCTGTGGCCGAACACCAGCCCGTAGCCGCGCGTGAACTGCGGCGGGGCGTCCGCCGAGCCCTTGAACTGGTTGACCATCTCGCATTCGGTGAGGGTCAAGCGCCCGAGCGGCACGGCAAAGCCCAGCTCTTCCGGCACCAGCTCGATCTCGACCTCGCCCATGCGAATCTCTCCGGCGAAGGGATGCGTGCGCCCGTAGCCGCGCTGCGTGGAGTAGCCGAGCGCCAGCAGAAACCCCTCGTCGCCGCGCGCCAGCGCCTGCAGGCGGATGTCGCGGCCGGCGGGAAACGTCACGGGATCGCGCGTGATGTCGCCGACCGGTGCGCCATCGATCGTCGCCGCATTGGACTCGATCAGGCCCTCGCGATCGAGCAGGGCCGTCACGTGCGGCACCGGTTCCTCCGCCGAGGCCGGGGCAACGGGCTCGGACGCCTCGCGCGCCGAGACCGGAGCCGCGTCGAGCAGCCGATGCGTGTAGTCGAACGTCGGGCCCAGGAGTTGGCCGCCCGGCAGGTCCTTGTAGGTCGCGGAGATCCGCCGCCGGATGCGCATGGCCGCGGTATCGACGGGCTCGGCATTGCCGAGACGCGGCAGCGTCGTGCGGTAGGCGCGGAGCAGGAAGATCGCCTCGATAAGATCGCCTCGCGCCTGCTTCACGGCGAGCGCTGCAAGCTCCGGATCGTAGAGGGAGCCCTCGCACATGGTGCGATTGACCGCGAGGGTGAGCTGATCGCGGATCTGCTCGGGCGTGATCTCGGGCACGCCCAGATCACCGCGCCGCTCCCTGGCGAGCAGCTCGTGCGCCGCCGAGATTGCCGCCTCGCCACCTTTGACCGCGACGTACATGTCAGGCCGCCTCGCTCACGCGCACGCTGCGAGGCAGGGCGGCGATGGTCCTGTCCGAGGCAAAGAAAATGTCGACGCCGCAGGGAAACGCGGCACGGTTGACGCGCAGTCGGTCGACGAAATCGGCCGGCAGCGGCGCCGCCCGCAGGCGAGCGGAGCCGCGGATGCCCGGACCCTCGAGCCTCCACCCGTCGTTGGCCAGTGTCTCGACCTGCACGATCAGGGTCGTGGACCGGTCGGGATAGGCGGGCGTGCCCTGGGCAAAGAACGACAGCGGCGGCATGGCGGCGGCGGCGGCAATTGCCGCGAAGGCCGCATCGGACGGCGAGCGCGCGAGAGTGGCGCCGGTATGAAAGCGCAGGAACGTCGCCACGTCCGTGGTCTCGTCGAGCGCCTCATCCAGCCACACCGGAGTCTCGTAGTCGCAGAGCGTGAGCAGCAGCGCGGCGGCAGGCCCGTTCAACGGCGCCGGGGGCGCAAGTCCCGACGGCACTGCGACGATCCGGCCGGGAGACGCCATCGCCTCCATCACCAGTCGGAAGACCGTTTGCGATTGGCGCACGGGATCGCGAAAGGCGGGCTCCGGTGCAGGCAGCGCGGGCATCGCCTCAGTCCTCGCCGCGCACAAGTGTAAAGAAGTCGACCCTGGTCGCGGCAGTGTCCGCACGCGCGCGCGCGTCCGTGGCGGCTTGCCGCTCCTCGACCGGAGCGACGAGGTTCCTCTCCAATCCCTCCCGCCATGCCGGATCCTGCCCCAGCGCGTCGACGAGGGCCGCGAGCCTGGCGCGCCGGTGCGAGCGCCCGAGCAGGTAGGAGAAGCCGACCGTGCCGGTATCGAGCCGCACGGTTGCGCGCGTGACGGTCGCCTCGCCGATGTTGAAGGCCGGCCCGCTGCCGCCCATGCGGCCTCGCAGCATGACGAGCCCGGTCTCGACCGGTCGCAGCTCCGCCGAGGCCGGCAGATCGCCGAGCGCAGCCAGGGCCAGCTCGAGCTCCGCCTCGGTCGCCTGCGCACACGTCCGCATCAGGGCCTGACGCGCCCCGACGTCGACGCTGGCGCCGCCGCTGGTCCCCCTCGCAATGCTCATCGCGCGGGTCTTAGTGGAGCTGCTTAAAGCTTTTGTGACGGGCTCCACCGTCCGCCGATCCGCTTGGGGCTTGTTACACGCCTGTCATGAACCCGTGGCTTGCTTGTCACGACTTGCCGCTAGGTGTCCGCGGCGACAAGCGACACAAGCCAGGGGGCGCCGCGTTTGAGCACCGCAGCAATCGAGGTCGTCGGAGTTGCCAAGTCCTTCCATGCCGGGGCTCCGGTGCTGAAGGACATCAACATCACCGTGACTGCCGGCGAGATGGTGGCGCTGATCGGCGCCTCGGGATCGGGCAAGTCCACGCTCATCCGCGCCATTGCCGGCCTCATCAACGTCGACCGGCCGGATCGCCGCGGTGGCAAGCCCGGAGGCGGTCGCATCGCCATCCTGAACGAGCCGATGCAGGAGGACGGGCGCATCGCGGCGTCCGCTGCGCGACTGCGGGCGCGCATCGGTGTCATCTTCCAGCAGTTCAACCTGGTTCCGCGCCTCTCCGTGCTCACCAACGTGTGCCTCGGTCTGCTCGGGCAGATCCCCGGCAGGCGCGGCACGTTTGCCCGCTTCAGCCTGGAGGAGCAGCGCCGCGCCATGCATGCGCTAGCGCGTGTCGGCATCGCCGAGCACGCCCTCAAGCGCGGCTCCGAGCTTTCCGGAGGTCAGCAGCAGCGCGCGGCCATCGCCCGCACGCTCGTGCAGGGCGCCAGCGTGCTCATCGCCGACGAGCCCATCGCCTCGCTCGATCCCAAGGCGGCGCGCCGCGTCATGGACATCCTCGCGGAGCTCAACCGGCAGGACAAGATCACCGTGCTCGTCTCGCTGCACCAGGTTGAGTACGCGCTGTCCTATTGTCCCCGCACCATTGCTCTGCGCGACGGCCGCATCGTCTATGACGGGCCTTCCAGCGCCCTCAACCGGGCCTTCCTGAGCGAGCTCTACGGCGCGGAAAGCGAGGAGCTGGTGCTGCCCGCCGCCGTCGAGTCTGCGGCTGCCATCGCCAACGGCGGCGCCACCCACGGCGATCCTCGACCCGTCTGGCACCCCACGCAGATTGCGGCGGCGCAAGCCTGACCCCGCCCCCACCCCTTCCACACTGTCCGGGCCAATCCCGGTAGGCACTGAGCGAAACCGAGCAAGAGGCAAGGAGTCCAAGCATGCTTCGCGCATTGATGGCGGCATCGGTCGCCGTAACGATGACTGTCGCCCCGGCACGCGCCGCCGAGGAGATCAACTTCGGGATCATCTCGACCGAAGCGTCCTCCAACCTCAAGAAGATCTGGGATCCCTTCCTGGCCGACATGGAGAAGGGGACCGGCCTGAAGGTCAACGCCTTCTTCGCCTCCGACTACGCCGGCGTGATCGAAGGCATGCGCTTCAAGAAGGTGCAGCTCGCCTGGTTTGGCAACAAGTCGGCCATGGAGGCGGTCGATCGCGCCGAGGGCGAGGTGTTCGCCCAAACCGTCGCCGCCAACGGCCAGGACGGCTACTACTCCCACGTCATCGTGCACAAGGACAGCCCGTTCCAGAAGCTCGAGGACGTGCTCAAGTGCGACAAGTCGCTAGATTTCGGCATCGGCGATCCCAATTCGACCTCTGGCTTCCTGGTGCCGACGACGTTCGTGTTCTCGGCTCGCAACATAGACCCCAAGCAGTGCTTCAGGACGGTCCGCGCCGCCAATCACGAGGCCAACGCCCTGGCGGTCGCCAACAAGCTCGTGCACGCTGCGGCCAACAACAACGAAAACCTGGAGCGCCTGGCGAAGACTTCACCGGAGAAGGCCAAGGAAATTCGCGTCATCTGGACCTCCCCGCTGATCCCGTCCGATCCGCTGGTGTGGCGCAAGGACCTCGATGCCGGCCTCAAGAAGAAGATCGGCGACTGGCTGTTCGCCTACGGCAAGACCGATGCCGAGAAGAACGTCCTGGGGCCTGCAGTGGGCGCCCTTCAAGAAGTCCGACAACAACCAGCTGCTGCCGATCCGGCAGATGGAGCTCAACAAGGAGATCATGAAGCTCAAGGGCGACGAGAAGACCGCTGCCGCCGACAAGACGGCGAAGCTCGCCGAG
>JBGGME010000366.1:0-17140 GCA_041288195.1 Hyphomicrobiaceae bacterium | reverse complement strand
GCTCGACATGCCGTTGCCGATGACGAGCAGACGCCGTTGCATCGTGCGCTCCGCGTCAGCCGAACAGGCGGGCCAATATTCCCTTGCGCGCCGGCGCCGGAGGCGGTGCGGCCTTTGCTGCCGCCTCCGTCATGACGGAGGCAAGCGTGGTATAGGCGCCCGTCCATGCCTCCTTGACCTGCGGCGTGAAGGCGGGCCCAAGCCCCTTCTCCAGCGTCCACAACAGCGCCTCGCCGACAGGCTTGTAGTGGTCGGCGGTGACGCCGTAGCCGGAATGCCGGCGGCCGAGGTCCTGGACCGCGGGCACGATCTTCTCGACCTGGTGCAGGTTGGAGACGGCCGTGGCCAGCATCCCCATCAGCTTCTTCTTCTGCTCCGTCAGGTCTCCGGGAAACAGGGGCCGCACCTCGGGCGCAATCTCGAACAGGCGCCCGTAGAAAAGGTCGGCCGCCTGGTCGGCGATGGGTTTCACCGAGCGGAAGCTCGTCTGCACCAGCTCTATCTCGCCGGGGGTCATGCTTAGTCCCTCCTGTGTCGTGACGCGGAGCGGCTACTCGGCGGCCTGCAGCGTCGGGGCCTTGTGGCGCGCGTAGAGGAACTCGAGCACGGCGGCGCGAGCCTTGATGTAGGCCGCGTTGCCGGCGAGCTCGAGCCGCCTGCGCGGCCGCGGCAGGTCGACGGTCAGCACCTCGCCGACGGTAGCGGCGGGCCCGTTGGTCATCATGACGATGCGGTCGGAGAGCAGCACGGCCTCGTCGACATCGTGGGTGATCATCAGCACCGTGTTCTTGAGCTTCTGATGGATCGCCATGACGGAGTCCTGCAGGTGCGCCCGAGTGAGCGCGTCCAGCGCGCCGAACGGCTCGTCGAGCAGCAGGACCTTGGGCTCCATGGCGAGCGCGCGGGCGATGCCGACGCGCTGCTTCATGCCGCCCGAGATCTCCATGGGCCGCTTGTCCTTGGCGTGGGCCATCTGCACGAGCTCGAGGTTGTGCATGGTCCACTCGTGGCGCTCCTTGCGCGACTTGGTGGCGGAGAGCACCTTGTCGACCGCGAGCCGCACGTTGTCGTAGACGGTGAGCCAGGGCAGCAGCGAGTGGTTCTGGAACACCACCGCGCGATCGGGCCCCGGCTCGTTGACCTCCTTGTTCTCGAGCAGCACCGCACCCCGCGTCACCGGCGTGAGGCCGGCGACGATGTTGAGCAGGGTGGACTTCCCGCAGCCGGAGTGGCCGATGATGGAGACGTGCTCTCCCTGCTCGATGCCGACCGTGATGTCGGTCAAGACCTCGGTCTCGCTGGCGCCGCGGCTGAAGGTTTTGCAGACGTGGTCGATCTTCAGGTAGGACATGGGTGGCGCTCCCTCAGTTCGCAGCCGTGCCGCGGGTGACGATGTTGGCGACCATCGCCACCAGCCGATCGAGCAGGAAGCCGATCACCCCCACGTAGACGAGGGCGAGGATGATCTCGCTGATGCGCGAGGAGTTCCACGCGTCCCAGATGAAGAAGCCGATGCCGACGCCGCCAATCAGCATCTCGGCCGCGACGATGGCGAGCCACGAGAGGCCGATGCCGATCCTGAGGCCCGTGAAGATGTAGGGCGCAGCCGCCGGCACCATGATCTTGAAGAAGTACTCGAACTGGTTGAGCCGCAGGATGGCCGAGACGTTGCGGTAGTCCTGCGGGATGTTGCGGATGCCGACCGCGGTGTTGATGATGATCGGCCAGATCGCCGTGATGAAGATCACGAAAATCGCGGACGGCTGGCCGTCGCGGAAGGCGGCGAGCGACAGCGGCAGCCAGGCGAGCGGCGGCACGGTGCGCAGCACCTGGAAGAGCGGGTCGAGGCCGCGCATGGCCCAGACGGACTGTCCGATCAGGGTGCCGACGGCGACGCCCACGAAGGCGGCGAGCGCGTAGCCCAGGGCCACCCGTTGCAGACTTGCGGACAGATGCCAGAACAGCCCCTTGTCGAGGCCGCCGCGGTCGTAGAAGGGATCGACGATCAGCTCCCAGGTGTCCTTGACGACGCGGGAGGGCGGCGGGAGCGTCGCCCCCGGCCGGCCGCACAGCATCTCCCATACGATCAGCGTCAGCGCGATCACCACCAGCGGCGGCACGATGCGGGCCGCCGCACCGGCCGCGTGCGAGGCGAGCCGGTCCAGCGAGGAGGTGTGCCTCGGCGGCCGCAGGGGAAGCACCTTGGCTGCCGCCGCGGGCGCCGGCACGAGCACGGCGGTATCGGATTTCTTCAGCTGCATGTTCATGGCTCGCATCCCCTCCGGCATCACGCTTCCGCGCGTTTGATGGCGAGGCTCTTGAGGTAGGCCGTCGGATTGTCGGGATCGAAGACCTTGCCGTCGAAGAAGGTCTCCTTGCCGCGCGAGGTCGACGCGGGGATCTGGTCGGCCGGGATGCTCAGTGCCTTGGCCGCCTCGCGCCACAGGTCCTCGCGGTTGACCTTCTTGATCAGCGCTTTGGCGTCGACCGTGGGCTCGAATTTGCCCCAGCGAATGTCCTCGGTGATGAACCACAGGTCGTGGCTCTGGAACGGATAGGAGGCGTGGTCCTTCCAGTACTTCATGATGTGCGGCGAGTTCTCGACCACCTTGCCGGGGATGCCGTAGTCGAACTTGCCCTTGGTGCGGTCGAGGATGTCGGCGACCGGCGCATTGATCCACTGGCGCTTCGACATGATGTTGGCGAACTCCTCGTGGTTCTCAGGCTTGTCGCACCACTGCTGGGCCTCCATGACGGCCATCAGGATCGCCTTGGCTGCGTTGGGGTTCTTGTCGACAAAGGCCGCGCGCATGCCGAGCGACTTCTCGGGATGCTTGTTCCAGAGCTCGCCGGTGTTGATGGCGGTGTAGCCGATGCCCTGGTTGACGAGCTGGTGGTTCCAGGGCTCGCACACGCAGAAACAATCCATGGTGCCGACCTTCATGTTCGCCACCATCTGCGGAGGCGGCACCGTGATGGTCTCGACGTCCTTGTCGGGGTCGATGCCGCCGGCGGCCAGCCAGTAGCGGATCCACAGATCGTGCGTGCCGCCCGGGAAGGTGTTGGCGGCCTTGGCCGATTTGCCGGCGGCCTTCTTCTTCTCGAAGGCGGCCTTCAACGGGGTGGAATCGACACCGATGCGCAGGTCGGCGTACTCCTTGGCGACCGAGATGCACTGGCTGTCCAGGTTGAGCCTCGCCAGGATGTACATTGGCGTCGGTATGTTGTTCTGGGTGACCTTTCCCGCCGAGATCAGGTACGGCATGGGCGTCAGGATGTGCGCGCCGTCGATGCCGTTGCCCTCGCCGCCCAGCACCAGGTTGTCGCGCGTGGCACCCCAGGAGGCCTGCTTGGCGACCTCCACCTCGGGCATCCCGTGCTTGGCGAAGAGCCCCTTCTCCTTGGCGACGAACAGCGCGCCCGCATCGGTGAGCGCGATGAAGCCCAGTGTCGCCTTCTTCACCTCTGGCCCTGCGCCTTGCGCGAACACGCCGCCGGGGAAGGCTGCCTTGACGGCGGACATGAGGGCTCCGGTAGCGGCCGTCGCCGAGGCCTGCCGCATCAGGTCGCGCCGGCTGATGGACACGCGCTTGGCCTTCGCCTTCTCCGTCACGTTCCTGCTCATGTGCTCCTGATCCCCTGTTGTTGGCGCCGAGCGATGCCGATGTGCCGATCGGTCCTCTCGGGCCCTTGCGCCGTGCCAAATAAAAAAGCCGCAGTCCCAAGCTCGCGCGGATGCGCGGTTGTCCTGGGATCAGCGGCGTTGCTCGAGGGTCCGGCGTTGGACCCGAAGCGCCGACGTTGGCGCTGCGTCGTTAAGAATGGTTACAAGGATTGTGCCAACTCGCGTTCCCGATCAAAACTTATGAGTTTCAACGGTCTAGACGGAAGCGCTGGCGAGGATGCGCGCGCTGTTATGCCCATTGCCGGCGCAAGCTGCGGCAATTGTGTGCAGTGCAGCGAGCACGAGTTGCGTCACCCGAGCGTACGTTTGATGGGCCAGTGTGCGAGGTGTCCGGCGATGTCGGAGGCATCGAACTTCGGCCCCGCGAACGCGCCGATTCCGTCGGCCGGCTCGTTTGCCGACGAGGTCTCCTGTCCGGGTAGCGCCGCGTCGTAGAGATCCGGGCGCACCACGCCCTTGGCAACGGCCAGCAGCTCCTGCGACAGCGGCGCCTGACCCCAGCGCACCATCTGCGCATAGAGCCATGCGGTCTGGCGCGCATCGGGCCGCGCAGCGCGGTCGCGGCCGACCAGCAGATAGCGCTTGTCGGTGCGCACGGTGCCGTCGGGCGCGACCTTCATGCGCCCATCGAGCGTGCGGCGGATCACCTCGGCGGCCACATCCGGGCGGTTCGGCACGGCAAGGATGCTCGCGACGTCGATGCGGTTGGGCGCGGAGAGGATGGCGGCGACCTCCTCGCGGTTGGCCTCGTCCTCGATGAAAGCGGCCGCCTTGCGATGCGCCCGCACCAGGCGCAGCAGGACATCCGGATTCTCCTCGGCCCAGCCGGCGCGCACGGCCAAGAGCTTCTCCATGGCCCGCTCGAGGATCTCGCACACGAAATGCAGGATGACGCCGATGCCGAGATCGACGGCGACCGAGTTCCAGGGCGCGCCGACGCAGAAGCCGTCGACGTGGCCGCTGGCGAGGCTGTCGACCATGTAGGGCGGCGGCAGCACGACGAGGCGCACGTCCTCGTCCGGGTCGACTCCGCCGGCCGCCATCCAGAAGCGGATGTGATAGTTGTGCGTGGAGAAGGGGAACGTCATGCCGAGGGCCAGCGGCTCCTCGCCCTTGGCCTTGCGGCGCTCGACCACGCGTTTCAGCGCGCGGGCCGATACCATGGGATCGAGGATGTCGCCGTCGGCCTCCGCCTTGATGGCGGCGTAGAGCGCAGGGCTGACCGTGATGGCGTTGCCGTTCACGCCGAGCCCGAACGGGGCGATGATCGGCACCTTGACGTGGCCGATGCCGAGGCTCGAGGCGATCGCAATCGGCGCGATCAGATGGGCGGCGTCGAACAAGCCGATATTGAGCTTGTCGCGCACGTTCGACCACGACACCTCGCGCACCAGCTCGACGTCGAGCCCCTCGGCGGCCGTAAAGCCCCGGTCGGCGGCGACGATCAGGGCCGCGGCGTCCGCCAGTGGAATGAATCCGATCCTCAGTTTCGCGTCGCGTCCCGTCACTTGAGCAGCTCCGCGGCGGTGATCACCGACTGGGCGACGTCCGCAATCTTGCGTTTCTCGTTCATGGCAGTTTTGCGCAGCAAGGCGTACGCTTCCTCCTCCGAGAGATTCTTGAGCTTCATCAGGATGCCCTTGGCACGGTCGATCACCTTGCGCGCTTCGAGCGCGCTCTTGGCGCGGTCGAGCTCGTCCTGCAGGCGCGAGAACGCGTTGAAGCGCGAGATGCACAGATCGAGGATGTGCTTCATGCGCTCCTTCTTGAGGCCGTCGACGATGTAGGCGGAGACGCCGGCATCGATGGCGGCGGCCGTCGTGCTGGCATCCGACTGGTCGACGAACATGGCGATCGGCCTGCGCACGATGCGGGAGACCTGGAACATCTGCTCGAGCACGTCGCGGCTCGGGTTCTCGAGGCCGATCAGGATGACCTCGGGATCGGCGCGGTAGACCTGCTCGAGCAGGCCCGTGGCGTTGCCGAGCAGGGTGACGTTGAGGAAGCCCGCCTCGCGCAGGCCAGCCTCGAGGATGGCGCTGCGGACGGGATCCTCTTCGATCACCAGGATCTTCAGCGCCGCGTCCGGGGTCGTTCGCGAACCATTCGTCATGGGTGATTGTGCTCTGCACACAACCTTGCCGCACCGCAACAAAGAACGCAACGTGCCGTGCTGCCGCGCCCGCGGCCGAAGTGCGGACGCGCAGCGTTGAAATGCCAACCGATTGTTCTGACGGAAGATTATCGATTCGCCGGGGCGGCGAAAGGCTCGCCTATACGCGGCGCTGGCCGTCGGCGGCGTCGAACAGGTGACAATGCTCGGGCGCGAAGCTGAACTGCAGCGGCGACCCCGGCGCCAGCGCAGTTTTGGGTGCAACCTTTGCGACCAGCGACTTCCCCTCCCCGGCATCGAAGTGAACGAGCGTCACATCGCCGAGTGGTTCGAGCAGGCGGGTGGTGCCGGGGGTCGCTGCCGCACCGTTGGCGCCGTTGATCAGGACATGCTCGGAGCGCACGCCGAGGACGACCTTCCTGCCCCCGAGGCTGGCGGGCAGGCTCGTCGGTAGCGTCTGCTCGACCCCGGCGCCGCGGAAGCGGGGGCCGCCCGCGCCACCCTCGACCATGCCCTCCAGGAAGTTCATGGTCGGCGTGCCGAAGAAACCGGCGACGAACTGCGTCGCGGGCCGGTCGTAGATCTCGAGCGGGGTGCCAAGCTGCTCGATCTTGCCCTTGCTCATGACGACGATGCGGTCGGCCATGGTCATGGCCTCGGCCTGGTCGTGCGTCACGTAGATGAAGGTGGCCTTGAGCCGCGCGTGCAGGCGCTTGAGCTCGGTGCGCATGTCGACGCGGAGCTTGGCGTCGAGGCTGGAGAGCGGCTCGTCCATGAGGAACACGGCCGGATTGGTGACGATGGTGCGGGCGAGCGCCACGCGCTGGCTTTCGCCGCCCGAGCACTGCCGCGGCAACTTGGCGAGCAGCGGCTTGATGTGCATGGCCTCCGCCGCCGCCGTCACGCGCTGGGTGATCTCGGACGGCGGCACCTTCCGCACGCGCAGGCCGAAGGCGATGTTCTCGAACACCGTCATGTGCGGGAAGAGGGCGAGGTCCTGGAACACCATGCCGAGCCCGCGCTCGCCGGGCTCCAGGTCGTTGACGATGCGGTTGCCGATGATGATCTCGCCGCTGCTCGGCGTCTCAAGCCCCGAGATCATGTTGAGCGTCGTCGTCTTCCCGCAGCCGGAGGGACCGACCATGATCAGGAACTCGCCGTCGCGGATGTCGAGGCTGACCCCGCTCACCGCCGTGTAGGCGCCGAACGTCTTGACGAGGTTCTTGAGTGCGATCCCTGCCACGGTGTCTCCCTGGATGCGCTCAGCGGCGCCCTGCCGATCCCTTGCGAGCTACTTGCGGATGGTGCCGAAGCTGAAGCCTTTGACGAGGTGCTTCTGGATCAGGAGACCCAGGATCACCACGGGAATCGTGACGACCGTGCCGATGGCGGCCTGTGGGCCGTAGAGGCGCCCCTCCGCCGCACTCTGGAACTTGTTGAGCAGCACCGTCAGCGTCGTCACCTCGGGATGTGTGAGCGTCAGCGCCAGCAGGAACTCCGCCCAGTTGAGGATGAAGACGAACAGGAACGTCACCACCATGCCCGATGCCACCAGCGGGAGCACGATGCGGCGGAGCACCTCGAAGCGGCCGGCCCCCATCAATCGTGCCGCGTGCTCCAGCGTGTAGGGCACCTCGTCGATGAAGGTCAGCATCATCCAGATGACGAAGGGGAGCGTGGTGACCGTGTAGATGAGGACGAGGCCGATGTAGGTGTCGAACAGGCTGACGCGCACGCCGAACAGCGCCGACGTCGCGTAGGGGATGATGATGGCGTAGTAGATCAGGATGGCGATGGCGATCACGATCGGCGGGATCATGCGGATCATCAGTATGGTGTGCCGGAAGTACTTGCCGCCGACGTTGAAGCGCGAGATCGAGTAGGCGAGGAAGGTGCCGAGCAGCAGCGCGAGCAGGGAGGCCGACGTGCACACGAGCATGGCGTCGCCGAGCCCCTTCCAGATGGTGAAGGCCTGCTCGGTGGCCTGGCGGCTGAGCGTGGGGTCGAGGGCGCCGAAGGCGAAGATCTGCGCGTAGTTGTGCAGCGTCGGCTCGTGCGGCAGCCAGTGCGGCGGCCAGGCCACCCACTCGCCGGAGTCCTTGAACGACGTCGAGACCATCCAGAAGATCGGGAAGGTGATGAAGGCCGTCCAGGCGAGCAGCGCGGCGTGCCGCACGATCCTGTGCACCCGCCCGCGCCGCACCTTGCGCGCGCGCGCACCTTTGGCTGCGATGTCGGCTTGCGCGCTCGTCACGGGCTGCCCTCCACCGCACGGCGCTGGCTCACCAGCATGTAGACGCCGAAGAAGATCAGGGCCGAGAAGATGAAGAGCAGCAGGATCGATGCCGCGGCGCCGAAGCTGAACTTGTTGAACACCCACACCTGCTCCCACAGGAAGTAGGCGACCGTCTGGGTCGAGGTGCCGGGGCCGCCGAAGGTGAGCAGCACGACCGGATCGAACAGCTTCAGCGCCTCCATCGAGCGGATGATGACGGCGATGACGATGGCGCGCTTGAGCAGCGGCAGCTCGACGCGCCAGAACGTCTGCCAGGGCGAGGCGCCCATGACGCGGGCGGCGTTGACGAGCTGTCGCGGCAGGGCGGCGAAACCGGACAGGAAGATCAGGAAGGTCAGCGAGGTCCACTGCCAGACATCGGCCAGGATGATCGCCCATTGCGCGGCGACCGGATGCGACAGCCAGCGGATGCGCGGGTCGATGCCGAAGCGCTCGAGGAAGGGTGCGAGGATCTGGTTGAGCGGCCCGCTGTCGATGTAGATCATCGAGAAATTGTAGCCGACCACGATCGGCACGATCATCATCGGTATCAGGAATATGGTGGTGTAGACTTTTTTCGACCACGTGCACCTCGACACCAGCATTGCCAGCACGAAGCCGAGAACGAGCTCCAGCGCAACGGCGAAGCCGGCGAAGTAGAACGTGCGCCCGAGCGCCAGCCAGAACTGGTCGCTGGTGAGAACGGTCTCGTAGTTCTCGAGGCCGGTGAAGCGGGCCGTCTCGAACGGACGGTTGGCGCGCCACTTGAGCAGGCTGATCCACACCGTGAGCACGAACGGGATCAGCACCACCAGGATGAAAAGCGCCTCCACCATCACGAACGGGATGAGGCGGAAGACGCGCTCGGACGCGAGCCAGCGCGCGAAGCGGCTCACGGGACTGCGCCGCTCGGCATCGGCCAGGGGAACTGCGCTCGTGCTGACCTCAACCATCGCCGACTGTCATCCCGGCCCTTATCGCCGGGATCCATTCATCCCCGGACTGCCGAGCAAGTTGAGGGATGGATCCCGGGCACACCGGCCTTCGCCGGTGCAGGCAAGGCCCGGGATGACCACCTCAGAACTTGTCGAGGTAGATGCCGCTCTCGACACCCTTGCGCCAGACCTGGACCTGGTGGTCCTTGCCGATCTCGTTGGTGATCTTGTTCCAGCTGGTCTCGATGCGCTTGGCCGCCTCCTCCGCCGTGATGTTCTTGTTCATCACGTCGGCCAGATTGTTGTCGAGGATCTTGAAGTACTCGTAGTTGCCCTCGATCAGCAGCAGCGAGGCCGCATGCTTGGAGTTCTCGATGGTGGTCTTGACCATGTCCTCTCCGAACCTGGCAAGGATGGCCTTGTGCGTCAGGTTCGAGGTCCGGAAGGGGTCCCAGAAGCCCTTTGGATGCGCAATGGCCTCGTCGCCGATGCTGGGGCTCGTGAACCACTGGATGAAGAGGTAGGCGAGCTCGGGGTTCTTGGCGTAGGCGCTCACCATGTACCCGGTGCCGGCCGCCTGCGGCGAGCGGCGCACGAGTTTGCCGTCGACCATGCGTCCCGGGATCAGGCAGGCTTTCTGCTTGCCCTTGACGACGCTGTTGGGGTTGCTCTCGCCGAAGCCAATGATGGAGGGGAACGACATGGCCGAATATGCGAGCCCGCTGCCCCAGTAGGGATAGATCTGCGGCGTGCCCCAACCCTGGATGTCCTTGGGCATGTGCTCGACGGCCGCGGCGAAGTCCTTGATGGCTTGTATGCCGTCGGGCGTGGTGATGCGCGGCTTCATGTCCTTGTCGAACAGAAGACCCTTCATGTAGACGGGGAAGTGGCGATACGAGAAGTTGACGGAGCGATAGCCGAGACCGCCGGAGAGGCCCTTGTCGAACTTGATGCCCCAGCGCGTGTCGCCTTCCTTGGTCTGGAAGAATGCCGCCTGCTGCACCCAGTCAGCGACCGTGTCGGGGCAGCCGAGGTCCTTGCCGGTCTTGGCCTTGTATTCGGCGCGCGCCTGCGGGTTCTCGACGAGGTCCTTGCGCACCACCATGATCAGGTGGTCGCCGTCGTTGACCATCGTGTAGAGCTTGCCGTCGTAGTACTGCTGATACTTGAGGCCGTCGGCGACGCCGGAGAAATCGGGCTGGTACTTCTTCACGTAGTCGTCGAGCGGGATGATGACCTTGGCGCCGACGGCGTCCGGCATCGTGTAGGGAAAGTCGTTGAAGATGTCGTAGACGCCGGTCTTCGACACCGACTCCTGCATGATCTTGGCGGGAATGTCCGTATAGCCGAGCGGCACGATCTCGAACTTGACGCCCGTCAGCTCCTCCCACTTCTTGGCGAAGTCCGGGAACGAGTTGTTATAGAGGGAGCTGAGCAGGATCGTGAGCTTGGGGTCCTTGAGACCCTTGGTCTTCACGTACTCCTTGGCGGCGGCGACCGCGCGCTCGGCGACCGGGTCCTGGGCCGAGGCCGGCGAGGCGATCGAGAGCGATGCGATGGAGAGAATGAGGCAGAATGCGGCTGATAGGAGCAGCCTCATGGGAGTCCTCCCTGGTAAGCGCGTTTCCGTTTCCCTGGTCGGCGCAGGATTTTTCC
Source organism: Hyphomicrobiaceae bacterium (assembly GCA_041288195.1). Taxonomy (GTDB): domain Bacteria; phylum Pseudomonadota; class Alphaproteobacteria; order Rhizobiales; family Hyphomicrobiaceae; genus AWTP1-13. Next base: position 6,476 of record JBGGME010000366.1, on the reverse strand, counting down.
AGCACCGTTTTCTTTTGATTTGAGAGGAGTGCAGCATGGATCGACTGGAGGGTCAAGGCGGAGCGCCGTGTCAGTTAAGGGCTGCAGCGATGCATTGAACGAGGGGTGCCAGCGTGCAATCGTGCTGGCAGGGTTCTTCAGCATCGGCCGGGCTGCACCATGAATCCTAAGTCACCGGATGAGATCGATGTCGTTGGCGCAGCGGCGCGCCTCGTGCCCGAGGTGCAGGCTGCGCGCGATGAGTGCGAGGCGCTTCGGCACGTTCCTCCCGCCATGGCAGATGTGCTCGCCAAGGCTGGCCTTCTGCAGATGTATTTTCCCCGCTCCATGGGCGGACCGGAGCTGGCGCCGCTCGTCGTCTTCCGTGCGGTGGAGGCCATCTCGCGCGCCGACGGCTCCATCGGCTGGTGCACCATGATTGCCAGCGCCGTCTCGAGCTTCGGCGCGTGGCTCGAGCCCGAGGTAGGCCGTGCAATGGCGGGAAACCCGGCTGATATGCGCATTGCCGGCTCGATCCGTCCGCAGGGGCGCGCCAGGCCCGTCGCCGGCGGCTATCGCATCGAGGGACGGTGGGACTTCGCCAGCGGCATCATGAACGCGCGCTGGCTGATGTGCCCTTGCATCATGTGGGACGGCGACAAGCCGATGCGCAGTGCTGCCGGCACGCCGGTCGCGCGCATATTCTGGATACCGAGGGACAGCGCCGAGATTGTGGATACGTGGCGCACGCTCGGCCTGCGCGGCACCGGCAGCCACGATTTCAGGGTTGCCGACGTCTTCGTCCCCGAGAGCCATTCGGCCCCTATGGGTGCGCCGCCCAGGGAGAAGGGCCCGCTCTACAGTCCGCGCCTGCATATGGCTTCGATATGGACGGCGACGGTCGGCAACGCCTTGGGAATCGCCCGCAGCGCCCTCGATGCCTTCATCGAGCTGGCCTCCGTCAAGTCGAGCACGATGTCCACGGCGCTGCTGCGCGACCGCCCCCTGGTGCAGGCGCGCACGGCGGAGGCCGAAGCAATGGTGAGCAGCGCACGGGCTTACGTCCAGGTCGCGGTCGGCGATTTGTGGGAGCGCGCCAGCCGGGGCGAGAAGGACCTCGACGCGGCGGTCGCGCAGGCACGGCTCGCGATCACCCACGGCATGCACGAGGCGGTGCGCGCGGTCGACCTGATCTTCCACGCCGCCGGCACCAACGCCGTCTATGAGAGGAACCCGCTCGAGCGCCACTTCCGCAACATTCACGTCGCCGTGCAGCATGCTGCCGGCCTGCCCGCGCACATGGAGGCTGCCGGCAAGGCCCTCCTTGGACTGCGCCCGACCGATCCGGGCTGGTAGCGCATCGGGACTCGGAGATTGCTTCGCGAAGTGCCGATACGACGGGTCAAGGACCGGAGGAAACGCATGCGCCTGGCCAAGCTCACGTACGACCAGCTCAGCCCTGAGCAGAAGGCAGCCTGGGACGAGGTGGTCGCGGGGCCGCGCAAGAAGATGCACGGGCCGTTCTTCATCTGGCTGCACAGCCCCGAGCTGCTGAGCCGCGGCCAGAAGCTCGGGCTCTACGCGCGATATCAGTCGAGCCTGCCGCAGCGGCTGTCCGAGCTGTGCATCCTCATGATGGCCGTGCACTGGAAGGCGCCGGGCGAATGGGTCGACCACGCGCCGATCGCGCACGAGCTCGGCGTCGATGCGGACGCGATCGAGGCGCTGCGCAAGGGCCGGCCCGCCAGGTTCAAGGCTGCCGACGAGATGGCAGCCTACGAGCTTGCCCAGGAGCTGCTCAGCACGCGCAACGTCTCGGACGCCACCTACGCGCGCGTCAAGGCGGTGCTGGGCGAGCGCGGCATCCTCGATCTCGTGGCCGTGCTCGGCTACTACGGCCTGATCGCCATGAGCATGAAGGCCTTCGACCTGAAGCCCGACGGCGTCCCCGACCCGTTTGCGGAGTAGGGCTGCGCCCGACCGGTCCGGGCCGGTGAGGCGAGGGAAGTGGCAGACGCGAGCGTTTGCGTACGTCTCCGCCCCTCACCCCGACCCACTCCCCGCAGGCCCTCGGGCCGACCTTGGGCAGGGCGCGCGTGTGGAGAGCCCGAGGGCAGGCGGGGAGAGGGGGCGGGCCGTCTCAGGCGGCGGCCTCGAGCACCATGTGAGCCGCCTTCTCGCCGATCATGATGGCAGGCGCGTTGGTGTTGCCGGAGGTGAGCGTCGGCATGATCGAGGCATCGGCCACGCGCAGCCCGTCGATGCCGCGCACCCGCAGCCGCTCGTCGACCACGGCCATGGCGTCCTGGCCCATCCTGCAGGTCCCGACGGGGTGATAGGTCGTCTCGCCGGCCTGCCTGACCCAATCCAGGATCTCGTCGTCCGTGACCCGGTCGCTGCCGGGCGCGATCTCGCTCACCTGCATGGGGCCCATCGCCGGCGCCGTCATGATGGCGCGGGCAATGCGGATGGCGCGCGCGGTCAGCTCGGCGTCGATGGGGGCCGACAGGAAGTTGAAGCTGATGGCAGGCGCGGTGCGGGGATCGGCCGAGGTGATGTGCACGTGGCCCCTGCTCTCGGGCCGCATGGGGTGGGCGTAGCAGGTCACACCGGACTGGCGCGAGATCCTGGGGCCGGACGGGCCGACCTCGGTCAGCATCGGCACCCACCCGAGCAGCAGGTCGGGCGCCTCCAGGCCGTCGCGGGAGAAGACGAAGGCGCGGACCGGTGCCGCCACCATGCCGAGCAGGCCCTTGCCGGTGAGCGCATAGCGCAGGGCCTGGCGCACGAGGCCGAGCCCGCGGCCTCTGTCGTTGAAGGTCATGCCCCTGGTGCCGATCGCCCAGCGCGTGCGCGGCGCGTAGTGGTCGCGCAGGTTCTCGCCGACGCCGGGCAGTGCGTGGCGCACCTCGATGCCGAGGCCGCGCAGCCGCTCCGGCTGGCCGATGCCCGACAGCTCCAGCAGCTGCGGAGAGTTGATGGTGCCGGCGCTCACCACCACCTCGCGCGCGGCGCGCGCCTCGCGCGGGCTGCCGCCGACGGAGTAGCGCACGCCGACGCAGCGCTTGCCCTCGAGCAGGAGCGCCTCGGTCTGTGCGCCCGTCTCGATGCGCAGGTTGGGTCGCTTGCAGGCGGGCGTCAGGTAGCAGTGCGCCGTGCTCATGCGCCGTCCGCCGGCGATCGTCGCCTGGCTCATGGCAATGCCGTCCTGCCTGGCGCCGTTGTAGTCGGGGTTGTGGCGGATCCCCACCTCGCCGGCGGCCTTGATCAGCGCCTTGTAGAGCGGGTCGGTCGGCTCGGGATTGGTGACGCGCAGCGGCCCCTCGCGGCCACGGAATGCATCCTCGCCGCCGCTCTCGTAGCTTTCCATGCGCTTGAAGAAGGGCAGCACCTCGCCGTAGCTCCAGCCGCGGTTGCCCATCTGCGCCCAGGTGTCGAAGTCCTGCGCCTGGCCGCGCACGAATGCATTGCCGTTGATGGCGCTGGAGCCGCCGAGCAGCCGGCCGCGCGGGACCGGCAGTCGGCGGCCGTTTGTGCTGGGCTCGGGCTCGGCGGTGTAGAGCCAGTTGGCCGCGGGGTTCTTCAGCAGCTTGGCGTAGCCGACGGGAATGCGCGACCAGGGGTGGCTTGCGGGGCCCGCCTCCAGCAACAGCACCTTGTTGCGCGGGTCAGCCGAGAGCCGGTTGGCAACGGCCGCGCCGGCCGATCCCGCGCCGACGACGATGAAGTCGTAGCTGTGTACGTCGCTCGAAGGCACGTGCCGCAGACTCGCTCAGCCAGCCGTGCGCTGCCAGCCGCGCACGCCGTCGCCCATGCCCTGCCAGCCGGTCTCGGTGACGAGAACGGTGTCCTCGATCTTCACGAGGCCGCGCTTGGGATGGTTCATGGTGGTCTCGATGGAGAGCACCATGCCGGCCTGCAACGGCTTGTCGCTGTCGTAGTCGGGGTAGGGGACCGGGCCCTCCTTCATGAGGCGCGGCGCCTCGTGGCTGACGAGGCCCATGCCGTGCGCCATGAAGTGCGTGTAGGCCTTGTGCGGGGAGGCGGCGACGAGCTTGTCGCCGACCGCGCAGATGGAGCTGCCGGGCGCGCCGTGCTTGATCGGCTTGCGCGAGGCCATCTGCACCTCCTCGACGAAGGCAAGCAGGTCGTCGAGCTCGGTGTCGGGCTTGTTGCCGACCACGCCCATGCGGCAGAGGTCGCCGATGTAGCCATGGTAGTTGCCGCCGGAGTCGATGGAGATGACGTCGCCGGCCGCGAGCTTCTGCTCGGAGGGCGCGCGGTTGAGGCTCTGGCCGGCCGCGATCAGGCAGTAGTCGAAGGAAAGCCCACGTTTCACCTCCTCCACCCGCAGGGCCTCGGCCAGCTCCTGCTTGGTCCTGCCGGGCGCCACCTGGGCGAACACCGCATTCATGCTGTCGGTCACGCGCTCGGAGGCGAGCTTGAGGAACTCGATCTCCTTGGGCGACTTCACGGCGCGAAGGCGCTCGAGCGGGAACAGCGCATCGACGATGTCGACATTCGACAGCCCCCGCCGCATCACGGCCTCGCAGTCGGCGGGCAGGAAGGCAGCCTCGATGCCGACGCGGCGCACGCCCGGCCCGAGCCTGGCGATGTGGTCGACGACCTTCTTCATGGTGTCGGGGCCGGTCCAGGTCGAGAGGTAGAGATTTTGCGGCCAGAACTTGCCGAGCTCCTTCTCGTAGGTCTCCATGCTGTTGCCGACGTAGGCCGCGGTCTCGGGCTTGCCCTTCTGGTAGACGACGGCGGGCAGGTAGCGGCTGACGCCGATCGCATCCATGGCCTCGAAGAAGAAGAACTTGTAGTCGCCGAGCAGGTACTGGACGTTGTGCTTGGAGGTGGCGACGAGCACGTCGATGCCGGCCTCGTCGAGCAGGCGGTCGAGGTGATTGACGTCGAACGGGATCGGCTTGCGGACATCTGCCTGTGCTACTGCCATCGGAACTCCTCCCTGGGGATCGGGGTCAATTGTTCGACGCTCCTGATTGGCGTCACGGTATCAGAGCGCGCGGGTATCAGGTATCGATTGTGAGGCGGCGACCGCACGATTGAACTCCCGCCTCACGCAAAAGCCAAGTTCGGCTCGAGGCCCATGATGTAGGCGCCGACGTCCTGCAGGTGCGTCTTGCGGCCCTGGGCCTGCTGCATCACCGTGCGGATATCGCGGAAGCGCCGCTCGAAGGGTGCCGAGCGAAAGATGGCGCTGGCGCCCGCGATCTCCCAGGCGGCGTCGGCAACGGTCTTGGCCTCATGGATGGCAAAGGTTACCGCCATGCGATTGTCGAGCCGCTGCGTGGTTGTCACCGGCTCGCCTGCCAAGGAGACCTCGTCCCAGATGCGACGTGCTGTCGACTCGACGTAGTTGCGCGCAGCTCGCAGGCGCGCTTCGGCCTCGCCCACCTGGAACTGGATGAGGTGGTTGTCCTTGAGCGAGTGCCTCGCTGCCCGCGGCGTCTTCTCCTTGGCGAGCGAAATGCAGGCATCCAGCATCGCCCGGGCAATGCCGAGCGCGACGGCGGAGAAGCCGATACCGTAGTTGCTGTTCATCGGGAACTTGTAGAGCGGTGAGGAGAGCCTGGCCTTGAGGGGATGCAGTTGGGCTACCGAATAGCCGTCGGGCACGAACAGGCCGTTGGTCCTGAACCCGCCGCTGTTGGTGGCGACGAGGCCGATCACGTTCCAGTTTTCGACCCATTCGACCTGCTCGGCCGGCACCAGGAAGATGCGCATGGGGGCGCCCTCCAGTTGGATCGGCTGCCCCTTCCTGTCGAACACCGGGGCGGTGAGGCCGATCCAGTTGGCGTGCCGGCTGCCGCTCGACATCTGCCACTCCCCCGTCAGTCTGTGGCCGCCGTCGACCGCGTCGGCGCGAGCCTTCACGGGCGGTCCCCAGCTCAGCGCCGAGCGCGGTCCGCTCCAGATCGCGCGCGCGACGGCAGGATCGACGGAGGCCGCCGTCGCGGCGCAGCCGTTGATCTGGCCGACGCACCAGGCCGTGCTGGCATCGAGCTTGGCCAGCGCCTCCATGGTGTGGAACCAGGTGACGTGGTCGACTTCCTCGCCGCCGTAGGCGCGCGGTAGCAGCAGGCGGAAAAGGCGCTGCTCGTGCAGGGCGTCGACGACCTCGGGCGTGAGCCGTCCCAGCTCCTCGTTGGCTCCGGCGGAGCTCTCGATCAGCTGCGCGACCCGGCCGACCCGCTCCACGGGGCCCGCCGCATCCGCGAACGATGCCTCTTTCTTCTTCTGCATGACGGCAACGCCTCCCTCCTCGGCCGATCCGCCCTGTTCAGATCAGCCCCGCCATCCTTTCCAGCACCGCACAGACGGCAGCCGTATCCTGATCGCCGTATCCCGACGCCACCGCGGCGTTGAAGAGCGGAACGGCGGCCGAGAACATCGGCACCGGGCACGCGGCCGAGTTGGCGAAGTCGGCGATGATCTGCATGTCCTTGCGCCACAGCTCGAGCGGCATGGTG